>CAZNDD010000028.1:0-17516 GCA_964571735.1 uncultured Muribaculaceae bacterium
CACTTGCCGGCTCCCTTTCGCGCCTGCACCCTTTAAGCTACGGCATCACCAAGGGAGAGACTAAGGGCAAGGACTTCATTCCGGACCCAGATTACGCATTAAGCATCTCTTACCAAGGAGAATACCCTACCATCAATGTGGGATTGAAAGAGGCTCTCGCCTACCTGCATCACGATGCATTGTGTTTCCCCGAAGCCCTAATTGGCTTCAATCTTGTAGCATACGACGGGCATCCACTCGGTTTTGTCAAGAACCTCGGCAGGCGTTGCAATTCATTGCATCCCAAATCGAGGCGTATCCTTATGAATATATAGGAAGATTCCCAAACAACTGAGTCCAGAACAGATTCACATGAAGAAAACGATAGCATTGATTCTCGCATCCTGCGCATTAGCCATAGGCGCCATTGCACAGGAAACCCCGCAGGAGTATTATGACAAATATCTCCGACTCACCGCCCGTCTCGGTTACGATGGCGTAGGCATAGAAACATTCATTGACAAGTGGGAGGCCTCATTCCCCGAAGACGGGAAGATGCTCGAAGCCCGCTGCAACTACTTCCTCGTGAAATCCATGCAGACCAAAGCCGTCCCCAAGAATCAGAACAAGTTTTTGGGTGAGGGCCCGATGATGACGCTCAAAGATTCCACAGGTGCAGACATCAATTATTTCGAAGAGCAGTTCTTCGATGACGAGATTTTCGGGAAAGCGGTCTCGTGCATTGACAAAGCCATCTCCATCTACCCCTCGGAACTCGTCTATCGCGCGGACAAGGTTAGCCTACTGCTCGCTTACGAGAAAGAGTCCCCGGACATGGCAGTCGCGGAAATCAACACCCTCGTCGAACTTCAAAAAAGCGCACACCCGACATGGACGGTAGATGGACAGCCGATAAGCGCAGATGATTTCGCCTCGGTGATGTCAGGCTACTGCGTAAGACTCTACAACATAGGCTCCCCGGTCGCATACGAAGCATTCGGAAAGATTTCACAGGACCTGTCCAAATTGTTCCCGGAAGATTCCAATTTCATTGACAATATAGGCACATATTGGCTCGTCTGCAAGAACAATGAGCGCAAGGCACTGAAATACTACCGTAAGGCACTCAAAATCAATCCCGAGGACAGCGTGGCACAGCGCAACATCTCGCTTATTGAGCGTCGCAAAGAGCAACGCAAAACAGGCAAGTAAAGACAAACCCGCGAATCCCGCATAGGGACAAGTCCTTATTTCAAGAAATAACAATGCAATTCATAGACACCCACTGCCACCTGAGCGATCCGGCATTCGAAGGAGATACTGAAGCCGTCATAGCGGCAGCCCTTGACGCCGGCGTATGCAAGATGCTTCAGGCAGACACCTGCAGCGCAGAGCGCGAAGCCATGCTGTCACTCTGCAAGGCTCACCCCGGAGTCCTCTACCCCATGGTTGGACTTTATCCCGGATATGTGACCAAGGACTGGCAGTCCGAAGTGGACGAGGTGTACAGGCTCGCAACCGAGCCGGATTTCATCGCGATAGGAGAAATCGGGCTGGACTATCATTTCTCCATTGAGTTCAAAGACGAGCAGAAAGACGCATTGAAGGCACAACTCGAACTCGCATCCCAGCTCGGATTGCCCGTCAACATCCATCTGAGAGATGCCACAGACGACTTTTTCGATGTATTGGACAGCTGCAGGAATCTGAATCTCAGGGGCAACCTGCACGCATTCAGCGGAAGCGCACAGACGGCCCGCAGAGTGCGCAATTATGGAGAATGGAGCGTGGGCATAGGCGGCGTACTTACCTTCAAAAATGCGCACATAGCCAAGGAGTTGGAAGACATCCCCATGGAGATGATCATGCTTGAGACCGATGCCCCTTACCTCACTCCGACGCCTTTCAGAGGGACGCGCAATGACAGTTCGCACATACCGCTGATCGCCGCCAAAGTCGCTGAGATAAAAGGCATAAGCATAGAAGAAGTCGCACAAGTGACAAGCGCCAATGCCCTAAAACTTTTCGACAAGACAGCTTAGAAACAACAGTTTCACAATCTCGCCTAAACTCGCCGATACACGGATAGCCCCTGCTGGAGCCTGGGATGCAAAGTCGTTTTTTCGCAACACAAAGCGCCAGAGTTGCTCTCCTTTGAATTATTTTTACTATCTTGCACCGATTTTTGAAATATGTCCTAAAACGGACTGAAAAGAAATAATTTTGACAAAATATTATCAAACACAACAATCAAAAACAGTTATGAAAAAGATTTCCATGTTTTTGGCAGCTATGGCCATCCTGGTCTTCTCCGCTAACCAAGCTATGGCTCAGGATGAAACAACTGCAGCCCCTGAGGCTTCGGAGGCAAGTGTTGCACCCGCTGCCGAAAGTGAAGAGGTCGTTGATCCTTTCAACACCAAGAGTGAGCTTCCTCTCCATCAGGCTCTGAAGAAGAACTTCATTGAGGGTGGCGCAGGCTTTATGACCACCGTTCTCCTCTGCTTGATCTTCGGTCTTGCTCTTTCAATCGAGAGAATCCTTTATCTCTCATTCTCCAGAACCAACAGCAAACTTCTCGTGAAGAAGGTTGAAGAGGCTCTCGCAAAGGGTGGCGTTGAGGCTGCAAAGGATGTCTGCCGCAACACTCGCGGACCCGTCGCCAAGATTTTCTACGATGGACTCGATCGTTACGATCAGGGTATCGATGTCGTCGAGAAGAATGTCGTTTCTTCCGGTAACGTTCAGATGAGCCTCCTTGAGAACGGTCTTTCATGGATCTCTCTCTTCATCGCTCTCGCACCTTCACTCGGATTCCTTGGTACGGTTATCGGTATGATCCAGGCTTTCGACGCTATCCAGTCTGCCGGTGACATCTCTCCTAACATCGTTGCTGGAGGTATGAAGGTTGCTCTTATCACCACCGTCGCTGGTCTTATCGTAGCTATGATCCTTCAGGTATTCTACAACTACATCCTTTCCAAGATTGACTCCATCACCATCGATATGGAAGAGTCATCTATCGACCTCATTGATGTACTGACCGCTTACAAGGCGAAATAATTCCGCACAATGAAATCAAACTACAGTAAAATCATCAAATGGATTCTGCTCGCTCTGATGGTCTTGAGCCTCGGTGTAGTAGGATGGGTTTGCCTGTATGGTTTCGAGACTAACAATGCTATCGCAGTGGATATTCTTTTCTACTGGGTCTATGTTATCCTCGGCATTGCCATCTTCAGCATCATCCTCATCGGCGGAATCATATCGGTGAAGATTGACAAGAAATTCCTCTGGAAAACTCTTGGTCTTCTCGCCGGCGCTGTGGTATTGGTTGGCGTAGTGTACCTTGTTTCTCCCGGCTCACCCGCTCTCGGAATGCTCGAGCAGCCCGATGCAGCCACGCTCAAACTTACAGATACACTTCTCAACTTGACATACCTCATTATCGGAGCTACTGTTCTCTCCATGATTGTGGGTGAGATCATAGTCAGCGTTTACAACAAGAAATTGGCTAAGTAATTATGTCAAAAAGAAGCACTCCAGGTCTTAACACCAGTTCGACAGCGGATATCGCATTCCTCCTGCTCTGCTACTTCCTCATGACTACAACCATGGGAAGCCAGACAGGTCTCGCGCGCCGTCTTCCTCCTATCCCTGACTCAAACGCTCAGGTTCAGGATCAGAAGATCAACCGCCGCAACATCATTCTCGTGCGTATCAACTCCTCGAACAAGGTGTTTGCCGGTAGTGAACCCATAGAAATTCCTTACCTCAAAGACAAGGTCAAGGAGTTCCTCTCCAACCCCAACAACTCAGCAAACCTCCCCGAAAAGAAACTCGAGCTTATCGAAGGCTTCAAGGAAGTCCAGGTATCCAAGGGTGTCATCTCTCTGCAGAACGACCGCGGTACGAGCTACTCTACCTACATCGCCGTGCAGAACGAGTTGGTCAAAGCTGTAAATGAGTTGAGAGACGAGTTCTCCATTGCCCACTTCGGCAAGCCTTTCGTCCGCCTCTCCGAAGAAGAGCAGGGCTGGGTGAAGAAGGCAGTACCGCAGAACATCTCTGAGGCTGAGCCTAAGGACGTCAATGCATCAACAAGATAAAGGAGGAAGTAATTATGGCAATGTTTAAAAAAGTCAGAAGAGAAGTTCAAGCATCTTCTTCTTCCTTGTCCGATATCGTGTTCATGCTCCTGTTCTTCTTCATGGTTACCACGCAGTTGCGTGAGACCGAGAACAAAGTACAGGTCCAAGTTCCTGAAGCTTCAGAAGTCGTGAAGCTCGAGCGTAAAGACCTCGCAGCGTACATCAACATCGGTACGCCTATCAGGTCCCTGCAGTCCAAGTATGGTACTGACGCCCGTATCCAGCTCAACGATGCTTTCAGGAGCAAGGAAGAGATTCGTGACTTCGTCGCTTCCGAGCGCGATGCCATGAGCGAGGCAGACAGACCTCTCATGCAGGTTTGTATCAGAGCCGACCAGGACGTTCGAATGGGTATCATTACCGATGTCAAGCAGGAGCTCAGAAGATGCTCCGCGCTCAAGATAATGTACACTGCAAGAAAACCGGCTGAATAAGTTCAGCATACTCTCATAAGCAGCCCCCTTTCATCAGAGGGCTGCTTTTTAGAATTTGTTAGGACAAGTATCCAAAACAACTTCGAAATAAAAAACATACTATGTCATCAGAAATCACTCGCAGCAAGGTAAAGGACCTGCTCCAGATGGAGGCGGGAAAGGAAGTTCTCGCCAAGGGCTGGGTACGTACGAAGAGAGGCAACAAAGAAATCGCTTTTATCGCCCTCAATGACGGCTCCACCATCCGCAATATCCAGATAGTCGTAGACAAGACTCCCGAAACGGAAGCCGTGCTCAAGCGCATCACCACCGGTGCATGCATAGCCGTGTATGGCACTCTCGTAGAGTCGATAGGCAACGCCCAGGCAGTCGAAATAAAAGCCTCTAACATAGAGGTGTACGGCGAATGCGACCCCGTACGCTATCCCCTGCAGAAGAAAGATACTTCGTTTGAATATCTGAGAACAGTTGCGCATCTGCGTCCGAGGACCAACACTTTCGGAGCTATCTACAGGTTGCGCTCACAGATGGCCTTTGCCATACACGAGTATTTCCACTCAAAGGGATTCGTCTACCTGCACACTCCCCTCATCACAGAATCCGATGCAGAGGGCGCAGGACAGATGTTCCAGGTAACTACCCTCCCGCTTGAGAATGTCCCCCGTAACAAGAAGGGTCAGCCAGACTACAGCAAGGACTTCTTCGGCAAAATGACGAGCCTTACCGTAAGTGGACAGCTTGAGGGCGAACTCGGTGCTACGGCTGTAGGAGAAATCTACACTTTCGGTCCTACTTTCAGGGCGGAGAACTCCAATACTCCCCGACACCTCGCGGAGTTCTGGATGGTAGAGCCTGAGATGGCATTCTATGACATCAAAGACAACATGGACCTCGCTGAGGATTTCATCAAGAGCCTTGTGCGCTACGCGCTTGACAACTGCCGCGATGACATCCAGTTCCTCAACGACCGCTACGATTCCACTCTCATCGAGAGGCTTGAGGGCGTATGCGACACACAATTCGTGAGACTGGCATACAGCGATGGTATCGACATTCTCAAGGACGCAATTTCAAAGGGAGTAGAGTTCGAGTATCCCGTTGACTGGGGTACGGACCTGCAGAGCGAGCACGAGAGATACCTCGTGGAGAAGCATTTCGGCAAGCCCGTCATTCTCACCGACTACCCTAAGGATATCAAGGCGTTCTATATGAAGCAGAACGAGGACGGAAAGACCGTCAGGGCCATGGATGTGCTCTTCCCCAAGATTGGAGAGATCATCGGTGGCTCCGAGCGTGAGGCCGACCTCGGCAAACTCGAAGCAAGAATCGATGAACTGAAGATGAAGAGGGACAATCTCGAGTGGTATCTTGACACCCGCCGTTTCGGCTCATGCCCTCACAGCGGCTTCGGTCTCGGCTTCGAAAGGCTGCTTCTCTTCATCACGGGTATGCAGAATATCCGCGACGTCATTCCTTTCCCTCGTACACCTAAAAACGCAGAATTCTAAACCATGCTCGTAATCGGTATAGCCGGTGGCTCCGGCAGTGGCAAGACCACAGTAGTAAGAGCTATCAAGGAAAGACTCAAAGGAGAGAAGGTTGTCACCATCCCTCTGGACTCGTATTACAAGGATTCGAGCGACAAGACTGACGAGGAGAAGAGAAATCTCAACTTCGACCACCCTGACGCAATAGACTGGCCTCTTATCTGCAAGCAGTTGCGCGAACTCAAGCAGGGTAAGACAGTCGAGCAGCCCGTCTATTCCTATATCTCCTGCTCACGTAGCAAGACAGAGACGGTCACGATAGAGCCTGCTGACGTCATCATCATCGAGGGCATACTTGTCTTCACATGCAAGGAACTGCGCGACCAGATGAATATCAAGATATTCGTGGATGCAGATGACGATGACCGCCTGATGAGGGTAATGACAAGGGACATAGCGGAAAGGGGCAAGGACGTACGTTGGGTCATAGAGCGTTACTCACGCACCGTGAAGCCCATGTACCTCCAGTTCATCGAACCCAGCAAGCGCTATGCTGACATCATCATCCCTCAGGGAGGACACAACACAGTGGCTGTCGACGTGATTACCACAACGATAGAGAAAGAGCTCAACGAGCAGAAAAACAAGGTTTGAAGCACTCTAAGGACACACTGACAGGAATTATAGTCACCGTGAGCGTACACCTCGCGGTGATTGTATTTTTGCTTGTTGCGGTGGTCCGGACCGGAGTATTCGACAATGAACAGAGTTATCTTCTGGATTTTTCCAAGAGGGAAACGCCACTGCGGAATGACGAAGACAAACGCTCCGCCGCAGAGCAGAGAGTCGAGCAGCTCCTACGCAATGCCGGAGTACAGAGTGCACGGGAGAATCCCCGAAATGTAAGAGTGGACAGAAGCGCACTCAAAGACGACAGAGGCACTGACGCAGAGAAACTCTACAGCGATGCAGAAAGGATAGAGCGCGAGTACAGAGAGAACATGGCACGCGAAGATGGAGAGATCGAAATCGTCCACCGGCAGAGCGCAAAAAAGGAAGAGCCAAAGGATACGCCCGTATATCAAGGACCGAGTGTGCTCTCCTACTCTCTGTCCGGACGCAAGGGCAGCTACCTGCCCATCCCGGCATACAAGTGTATGGGGGAAGGCGAAGTGACTGTCATTATCACAGTTGACCCGTCAGGCAAGGTGACCAATACCAAGATACAGGAAGAGGTATCGTCCACGGACTCATGCCTGCGCGACTACGCCCTCAAGGCCGCCCGTTCCAGCCGTTTCTCCTCCAATCCCAACGCCCCCTCCCGCCAAATCGGCAACATAATCTACAGCTTCGTAGCGCAGTAGCGCCTCGCAAAATCATTGGTGCAAGCACAGCTGTACCTCACATTCCAGCAGAAAATTCCTTACAATACAAAAAACAGGGGACATCATAAAGCGATGTCCCCTGCCCGTATATAAAATTTCTAAATCAAATCCTGGACAGTTTCACAAAAATTAGGAGCGGTCACACGATGCCCTACCCCAAGAAACTAATGAGCACACCGGCGGCGACGGCGGAGCCGATGACACCTGAGATATTGGATGCCATACAGTAGTTGAGCACATGGTTCTTGGGATCGTACTTTGTGCTGATGCCGTTACATACGCGGCTCGCCATAGGCACGGCAGAAAGACCAGTAGCTCCTACGAGAGGATTGATTTTCTTCTTGCTGAAAAGATTCCATATCTTGACCATAAAGATGCCGCTCGCGATACTGAGCGCAAATGCAAGGAAACCACCCGCAATGATGCCGAGAGTCTGCCAGTTGAGGAAAGACTCGGCAGTCATGGTAGCACCGACGCACAGACCAAGGAAAACCGTAGCGGTATTCATAAGTCCGTTGCTCACAGTCGTAAACAAGCGGCCGGTATCAGCCCCGATCTCACGGATCAGATTACCGAACATAAGCATACCGATGAGAGATACTGCACTCGGCACGAATATCGCGACAATGACGGTCACAGCGATGGGGAAGATAATTTTCACCGCACGCATATTCTTGATTTCCGTCTTCTCGGGATAGAGCCTATCCTGCTCTTTCATATTGATCATCAACTCCTTCTTGGTACAGGTAAGCTTAACTACAAGAGGTATAATCACCGGCACGAGAGCCATATAGCTATATGCCGCAATGGCAATCGGACCAAGCAGATGAGGAGCGAGCTTGATAGTCGTGAAAATCGCAGTAGGGCCATCCGCACCACCGATGATACCGAGCGATGCAGCCTCCTGAGGAGTGAAGCCCAAAGCAAGACTTCCAAGCAGCACTGCAAATATGCCAAGCTGGGCGGCGGCACCGAAAATCGCAAGCTTCAGGTTGCGGAGCATAGGTCCAAAATCTGTCATCGCGCCTACACCCATAAAGATAATAGGTGGCAGGAGTCCAGACTTGATAAGCGCATAATAGAGGTAATTCATGATACCGAACTCATGCGCTATCTGATGCAGAGGCATCTCCCAGATATTAGCCATAGTACCATCCGCAAGAGCCACAAGACCTTCAGCATTGGCCTGCACCACACCCATATCGCCACCCGGGAAATTGGCAATCAACACACCGAAACCGATAGGAATCAGCAGCAAAGGCTCATAGTGCTTGACGATACCGAGATACAGCAGTACGAATGCAATAAGATACATCAGCAGGAATGCCGGTTGCTCGACAATGTTGCTGATAGCCGTCATCTCATACAGACGGCTGAAAATTTCAGACAATCCACTCATAAGCGCTATTCGCTTTTAGCTATCTTGACAATGACATCATCCTCCTCCACGCTTGCACCGTTAGAGGGCAGAATCGCAGTGATAACTCCGTCACAATCAGAGCATATTGCATTGTTAATCTTCATGGCTTCAATATAGCAAAGCCTGTCTCCCCTCTTAACGCGGTCACCCACTTTGCGGGGCTGTTCGGAAGACTCACAGGTGAGATGGAATTTACCGGAAATAGGAGCAACTACATCTTCCTCACTGCCTGTGGGAGCCGATGCTGTCTGAGCGGAAGCCTCGGGGACAGCGTCTCCATAAGCCAGTTCAAGGCGGTAATTCACACCACCCACATTGACAGTTACGGTCTTGGGAAGCTCCGCAGAAGAACCGGCGGACGCAGCTTTGCGCTTTGCAAGGTCAGCCTCGAACTCACTCTTCGCCTGACCACTCTTATAAGCCTCATACTGAGCAGGATGCATAGCATACTCAAAGAGTTCCTCATCATCCTCTCCCAAAGGCCAGCCGTTAGCGTTCATCTTGGCACGGAACTCGTCGAGGCAATCGGGATAATTGAGCTGAGGGTCGGTAGAAACGAACTCCCTACCCTGTGACTTTGCCAGTTCCACAAGTTCGGCATCTACCTCACCGGGGAGCTTGCCGGCCTTGCCGAGCACCATGTCCCAGATGGTATCCGGGAACATTTCCCAACGCTTGCCGCCCTTCTCCATCTGAATCACATTCATCAGAGCCAAATTCTTGACATACTGAGAGAAAGGAGTGACGAGAGGAGGGAATCCCACCTTAGGCCAGACATACGCCACTTCATCAAAGAGCTTGACCAAAAGCTCGTCCGTAGAGAGCGTCGGCTGTCCGTGCTTGGTCTTCCATTTGTTGAGCGAAGAAAGATTTTCCTCGAGGTCAGTCATAAGCGAGCCCATCATACCGCCGGGAAGACCGGGTTTGATAAGCAGAGAATTGTCCAAGCGGTTGAGCGGAGGGCAATAATAGCCAAGGAAATCGTCAAGCATTGCCTGAATCTTGCTCCTCACCTCCATATATGCACTCATGTCCACTTCCTTCACCGCGAATCCGGCATCCTTGAGCATAGCCTGCACTGCGAGAATATCGGGATGTCCCGTACCCCAGGCGAGCGGCGACACAGCTGTATCCACCCAGTCGCAGCCGTTCTCACAGACCTCAAGTATCGAAGCCATGGAGAATCCGGGCCCAGAATGTGTATGATACTGCACCGGAATGTCAGCACGATACTCCTTGATGCCCTTGACAATCTTGCCGAGCGAAACCGGACGCCCGATGCCAGCCATATCCTTGAGGCAGATTTCGTCAGCTCCCTCATCTATAAACTGCTTTGCAAGATTGACATAATACTCTACTGTATGAATAGGAGAGTGCGTGATGCAAAGTGAGGCCTGAGCAATCATACCCGCCTGCTTGGCGTAATGAATGGAGGGAATCACATTGCGGGGGTCATTGAGTCCGCAGAAAATACGGGTAATGTCCGTCCCCTGCGCCTTTTTGACCTTATAGAAAAGTTCACGCAAATCCTTAGAACAAGGGCTCATACGAAGACCGTTGAGTGCCCTGTCGAGCATATGTGTCTGAATACCAGCCTCATGGAAAGGCTTAGTCCATTCGCGCACCGCATTATTGGGGTTCTCTCCGTAGAGGAGATTAACCTGCTCGAATCCACCACCATTCGTTTCCACCCTGTCAAAGCACCCCATTTTGATAATCGACGGGGCAATATCCACCAGCTGGTCCACACGCGGCTGATACTTACCTGCGCTCTGCCACATGTCCCTGAATACCAAGCTGAATTTTACTTCTCTTTTCATTATGAACTTATTTAAAAATTTCCCCGAAATCAGTCATGGCGGATTTCGAGAGAGTTCCTATAATTTTTCAATTTTTACAATATGCGCCTTGCCGCCGCTGATCTCCCGTACCGCCGCATCAAGCACAGGACGCACGGAAGCGAAATCATCCACCTCCGACGGCTTCCTGACCTCATCTGCAGGGAAGACCTTGTTGAGCAATACAATAAGCAGCTTGCTGCCGTATATGACAATCAGCAGGATGGCAAACACCGTCAGCATCCCGACTATCATCAATTCTACACCTATCCCCATTTAAAAAACTTATTTCTTTGATAATCAAACCATAATTTATGGAAGAGGTCGAGGTTGACCTCACCAGAAAAAGAGACTTGGCCAATACCCGTGCGCATTTCATCAGATGAACGCCTCATCCACGAGACAGGCATCAAGAGCATCAGCAATCTGCTGTCTATCAAGATGCTGCCCTATAAACACGAGTTTCTGCATCCTATCTCCGTAGTTATCGTCCCAATCCCTACGAAGCACGGGGTCCTGTGCCATCATAGTCTCAAGCTGGTCCTCCGGCATCGTTGCAAACCACTGACCCACATTTTTAAGTCCTATCTGCTTGCCCGCCTGCTCGAAAAGATAACAGACATCGGGATTCTGCGAGAAATAGCAAATGCCCTTGGCGCGGATCACTCCCTTGGGCCAAAGTTTAGCTACGAAATTGTCGAACTTGTTAATATCCAGGGGTTCCCGGCGGTAATACACATAAGTCCCGATGCCGTATTCTTCCACTTCACCGCCCTCGTGGTGATGGTGGTGATGATGCCCCTCATGGTGCTCATCATAGTGATGCTCGTGACCTTCATGATGCTCGTCGTGCTCGTGCTCGTGATGATGATGATGTTCGTGATGCTCGCCGTCGTGCTCGTCAAACTCCCCCTCGACCTTGCTAATCCAAGTGGCGGAAGTAGCTACAGCGTCGAAATTAAAGAGATGAGTATCAAGAATCTTTTCGAAAGGCACATCGCCGTAGTCACAGTCTACAATCTCAGCCTTGGGCTGAAGCGTACGCACTATGGTACGAACCTTCTCAAGTTCATCGGGACTGACTTCTGAAGCCTTGTTAAGAAGAACGATATTACAAAACTCTATCTGCTGAATCACAAGGCTTTCTATATCCTCCTCACCTATTCCGGGACGGGTCAGATCGAGACCAGAACTAAATTCATCGCGCATACGGAGCGCGTCCACCACAGTCACTATGCAGTCGAGCCTCGGGTAAATGTCGTCCGCAAAAGGGATACCCATCTGTGATACCGAGCATATAGTCTGCGCGATAGGTTCGGGTTCGCAGATACCGCTGGCTTCAATGACAATGTAGTCAAACTTCTTCATCGCAGTGATGTCACGGAGCTGTTCCACAAGATCCATCTTGAGAGTGCAACAGATACACCCGTTCTGAAGTGCCACCAGGCTATCGTCTTTCTGTCCTACCACGCCACCTTTCTCGATAAGATCGGCGTCTATATTGACCTCACCTATGTCGTTGACTATGACCGCGAATTTGATACCTTTCCGATTGGAGAGTATTCGATTGAGAAGTGTAGTCTTCCCGCTGCCGAGATAACCGGTCAGCAGCAGCACCGGAATTGTCTGTCCCATAAAGCCTTGTTTTAATACATGCGTAGTGATGGGATAGCTGCGAAATCATGTCCCCGATCCGCAATCATCGCAGAAGCGCAGGACTCCAATCCGTCAAGTACCGAACTACGCATATTTTCGCACGCGAATTTACTAAAAAATCACGACCGTAAGACCAAAAACGATATTCGTTTCGCAGATTTTATAAAACTCTTTTAGTCTCAAGCGTATAGAAAATCAAACACTAAAAAAGTGTTTTTATCACCCTCAGAGGTGTTCAACGAGAGAAAATAATTTCTACATTGCGGTCACAAGTGTATTACAAACAACAAAAGTAACATGAACAAAAAATCCTTCCTGGGAGGGGTATTGCTTTCCTTATCCCTCTTCTCGTGTACAGAAGAATCTGTCGAGGTTACTGTTGACACCGTGACCATCTCCGCCACATTGGAGAATGGCCGCGAGTGGGGTTCAAACGATGAGGTACTGATAAATGGTACCTCTTATCTAATTTCAGATGGAGCAGGAACGTCACTTGCCACCATCGAGGAAGTGAAGAAAGCGGAACAGTATTGCGCCGCATATGACTTCGGTTCAGGAGTGATTGACGGCGACATACTGAAGTTCACCATTCCTACAAATCAAACTTTAGGACACACGACAGCACAGCCCATGGTTGCGAGCAACAAAAACTCAATGCTGTCTTTCAAATATTTACTTGGCACTCTGCGATTGGACTTCACCGGTTCCGCAGCGACCCTTTCCAAACTGGTGCTATCTGCCTCAACAACAGAAAAACTTTCCGGAGAAGCCATTGTCAATCTCAACTTCACAGGTGCGCCCAGCCTTACTTTTAGCGATGACGCAAGTTCGGTAGTCACGATAGAACTCGGAAACGGGATTGCAGTCGGAAACGGCAGTGTAGAGATCCCCCTTCCCGGAGGAAGCTACAACACACTGAGACTCACGGCATACGACAATGAGGGCAACATAATGACAGCCAAATCATTACCTTCTATCGAAATAAAACGCGGTGAAGTCTCAACTGCTTCCGTTGAGTATGTACCCGATGCCGAACCTCCGGTATTCATAAGTGCCCAAATGGAACCCAGTCCAGACGGAGAAGAGCACAAATGGTCTTCAAGTTCAGTGATTTTCGTAAATGGAACACCGGCCACACTCTATGAAGGAGCAGGTTCCGCACAAGGTTCGTTTGGACCGATAACTGCCGCGGAGCGCTATTATGTATCCACATCAAGCACGACAAGCGGCTCGTCTTCCATCATACGAACAGAGATTCCTTCCATACAACACTACGGAAAGTCTCTTTCACTGACAAACCCAGCCGCAGGAATAGCAGAAAACAACTCTGTCACGCTCAAGTATGTAGCCGGCATAGTCTCCGTGACACTGAACGGAGCCCACGATATACGAGAAGCGGAATTGATTTCCAAATCAGACGAGCGTCTCTCCGGACCCGGCGTTATCAATCTTGATGTTTCCGACTTCGCTCTTTCGCTCAATGCAGATGCAAAAGAGACTGTATTGATGAGTTGCGGTGCAGGTACGGACGCAACCAGCGGAGCGACATTCAACTTCGTAATTCCCAGCGGGACATATTCAGAAGGCTTCACCTTTATTGCAACTGACAACAAAGGGCAGGTTTTCAACATCGACATTCCTGCTCTTTCCGTAAGCCGCAACCAAATCACCTCTGCAGGATCATTCGAATGGGCGTCCGATGGGTCAAGTGACAACGACCTCAGCCTCAGAGGATATGCAAACTGCTATATGGTTCATTCCGAAGGCGCATATTCATTTGCCACGAACAAGGTCAACAACACCAAGATAAACGGCATAGAGAGTGCCGACTGGCTTTGGGCAAGCAAAGTGAATGACAGCAGCGAAAACGTCCTTATTTCTGATGTAAAATATGAGGACGGAAGAATCTCATTCAAAGCGTCTTCAAACGAAGGCAATGCAGTCATAGCAGCATTCGACAAAGACGGAAACATCATCTGGTCTTGGCACATATGGCTAACAGACATGCCTCAAGTACTTGATTACGAGAATAATCCCGTATATCAGAGCGGCGGCAAGACCAATGGCTTCTTCGTAATGGACAGAAACCTCGGTGCGGTAGGCACTACTGGAGACGATGCTTTCGGTCTTTTCTACCAATGGGGACGCAAGGATCCATTCATAGGAGACACAGATAACGAATACCTCAACAGAGATGATATGGAAGTCGTTGACCGAGGGGCTTTCGCCGGAAGCGACAAATTCGTTGTACGCAACACCAAATACCCTCAGGCAGTATGGGAAACGGCACCTTGCACCCAAGAGATAGGCTCAGTAAAGTACGCTACAGCACATCCGATGCTATTCATCTACGCAGGAGAGGACAGCAATGTCGCAAACTGGGTCACCAAGGACAATATATCATATGACGAATGGTGGGACGAAGACAAGTCACTGTGGACACCAAACGACAAATCGGTTTATGACCCATGTCCCGTAGGATATCAGGTTCCCAAGAACCGCACTTTCGAAAATCTTAAGAACTGCGTCCCAGAATGGACTGACAACGAAGGGGTTACATTCACACTCAGCAACGGCTCCACGACATGGTTCCCGTACCAGGGCTACCGCAGTGCCCACTCCGACGAGAAAGGAGCATTGACTTATACCAAAATGCCCAACGGACAGGTCGAAGTATGGACAAGCCATTACGCCGTAGCGCAATTTGCATACGCATTCCTGGTTTCAAAACCCGCCGTACTCAACTATGACAACAACGACCCTTGGGCCAATGGATTGAATGTCAGATGTGTAAAAGCTTATTAATCATGAAAGGTCACATATATACATTACTTGCGATAACCGCATTATTTGCCATTTCCTGCAACAAAGAAGCAGAAGAACCGTCCAAACCGGTAGAGCTCACGCTATCAGTCGCACCAAGCCAATTGAACTTCAGTGCCCAAAGTGAGACAAAAGACCTAACAGTTAAGACAAACGCCTCAACAGTAGAGATTTCAGACAATCTCTCATGGCTTGTCATCGAAAAATCCAATACAGGGTTCAAGGTCGAAGCTTCGGAAAACACCCAAATCGAAGCACGGGAAGGCGTCCTGACTGTGTTCGCAATTGAAGGGAATGACAAGAAAACAACGGACATAAAGGTAATCCAATCCGGAGCCGGAGCAAAGGCCCAGTTTGAAGATGAGGAATTTCGGAGACTCATACTCGAGGCTTGCGACCGCGATGCAGATGGGACAATCTCACAAGAAGAGGCCGACATAGTGACTGAACTCGACTTGGCATATGATGATGAATCCACAGACAGGTCCATCATTACTTCACTTGATGGAATCAAAATATTCAGGAACCTCAAGAATCTCGAGTGCGACTTCAACGCCATCACTTCGCTTGATCTCAGCGGAATGGAGAACCTTGAATATGTAAACTGCTCATACAATAAGATTACATTTCTCAACCTGTCAGGATGCAAAAATCTGATGCAGGTATATGCCAATGTCAACGAATTGACCTCTCTTGACCTTTCCGGCTGCAACAACATCAAGTTCGTTCAAGCATATAAGAACAAAATCACTTCTTTTGAATTGACAGACAAAGACGAACTCGGCTATATTGATGTCAGCCAAAACGAACTGACAACAATCAAAGTCAGCGGATGCCCCAAACTCGGGATTTTGAACTGCGGCTCGAACAAGCTCTCGAAGCTTGAGCTAAGCAATCTTCCATACCTCTACTCATTGGGGTGCTACAAAAACAATCTCACCGAATTGTCGGTTAAGGATTTCCCGGAGCTTCTGATGGTCGAGTGCTATGACAACAACCTCCGCACGCTTGACTTGTCAGAGTGTCCCACCCTCGGCTCAATCAAATGTTCTAACAACCTCCTCGAAACTCTTTCTCTGCCCTCGATTAAGAAAGAACTCGTGACATATGTCATTTGCTCCGGCAACAAGTTGAAGGAGATTGACATTACCATGTATCCGGAGATCAAGCAACTCGAATGTAGCGCAAATTTCTTGGAGAGCCTAAAGGTCGATGGCTGTTCAAAACTTGAAATCCTATCAACTGACAGCAACAAATTGAGTGAGATTTCTCTCACGGGCTTGAGTTCCTTGAAGACATTCACATGCAAAAGCAACAGTATCAAAGAATTAAACATAACGGAATGTACTGCGCTTGAACTCGTGGACGCGAGGGAAAACCCGCTCGACGCACTTTGGGTTACAGAGGAGCAACATACCGGCATCAAGGAGATAAAAACAGATGACAACGACAACATTGTAAAAGTATATTCCCCTGTCCCCGCTGCTCCATTTACAGTTGAGTTAACCAAAATATGGTACGAAAGTGCAGAATTCAAGGTGACGCCTTCAGACAAAAATGCCACATACATCGCATACACGCGAGCGAAGAGCAAAGTAGACAGCTTCGAAAGCGATGAGGCATTGATTGCTGATGATATCAGGCGATTTACGGAATGGGGCACTCTTGAGACTTCCGGCTCATTCTACACCGGAGAACAAACCATAGGCAGCAACTGCAGCCGCTGGACCGCAAAAGATTATTACGTTGTGGTTTACGGCCTTACAGCAGACGGAACGCAGACTTCGGATGAAGTGATAAAAATCCCTTTCACCTTATCGGATTCAAAGCCCACTATTTCCGTGGACAGTATCGAAGAAATATCCTCCAATGGCGGCACATTCACGGTTAATTACGCCATAGACAATGAGAGGGAGGGTGAACCCGTAACAGTTGAATCCATGAATGGATCATGGTTGCACATCGACAAAGTGGACACCGCCGCCCACACCATCACATTTACCGTCGATGAGTGCACTCAAATCAGTTACTACTATCCCTATAAACGCGACGGCAGTTTCATCGTATATCATGCCGATGCGGACCCATACTCTGTTGATTTCAAGCAAAAGTGCCCGACATCATCGAACTGAGATCTTCGTTTCTTATGGAAAACGACTATCTTTGCGCGATTAATCAATACCACAAACTAGATGTCTGAAACCAAAAGAGAAATCTGGGTGGACTGGATGCGGGTCGTAGCCTGTTTCCTCGTGATGCTCACCCACTGCTGCGAGCCGTTTTACCTTGGAGGCGAAGGCTCGCTGATCCTAACCAAAAGCGATGCAATCTGGGTATCCATCC
>CAZNDD010000029.1:0-17442 GCA_964571735.1 uncultured Muribaculaceae bacterium
CCATGGTAGGTGTAGCCTGAGCCCACATATTGGCAGCTATGGAAGCATCCCAAGCTGTAGCCGGAGTCTCATCACCTCCACCGACTGAGCCGGCGGGCACGAAGTTGTAGAGCCATGAGATGGTACCGTCACCATTGGGAGCATTGTCGGCAGCGAGCTTGACCTCCTTGGTACTGAGTTCAGTCACAAGGAAACGGGGGTTGTCGTAGATGTGCTGGTTAGGGATGTAGGAGAGGTTCTTGCCTGTAGGAAGCACAAGCCAGATTTCCTCGACACCTGCCTCATTCCAGTTGTT
Source organism: uncultured Muribaculaceae bacterium (assembly GCA_964571735.1). GTDB lineage: Bacteria > Bacteroidota > Bacteroidia > Bacteroidales > UBA932 > Cryptobacteroides. The sequence continues at coordinate 296 of CAZNDD010000029.1, forward strand.
CTCGACAGTGTAAGTAGTCTCGTATGCCGGGATGTCCACGAGGAAGTCAGCACCGTCGGGAGAAGTTCCGAGGGCGGAGAATCCTGCATTGACATAGACCTTGCCATCCTCACCAGGATTGAAGAGATACTTGCCGTCCTCGGTGAATGTCATAGTGTCGTTGTACAGACTCCAGTCAGCCTTTTCATTGGCTCCGCAAGACCACCATGAGGTAGGCTCAGCGGTGGAAGGACCACAACCGAAGTGACCATCCACGGTGGAATTCCAGACCCACTCCCTCGCGAGTTTCTTCATGTAAGGAGCAGGATCGAACGGATCGCGATAGTCATTCTCAAGCACGAAAGTCTTGAGGACAGAACCCTGCGAGACACCGGAGGAATTGTATGCCTTCACCTCGACCTGATGCTCACCCGCCTCACGGAAGCGGAGAGAGATACCGTTCTGCGTGTAGGCATAGCGGGTATTGGCAGTCTTGTCGACATTCTGGTCACCGAATATCCACATAGGGACAAGTCCCTTGTTATTCAGCGTGAATGTCACATAGTTTGTCTCCTGATTGACATCAATGGTAATATCAAATGCCTCAGCATCAGGAATCTGTGCAGCATCGGGGGTCACCACATCCGGATAGCAGCCAAAAGCCATTACCGAAGTAGCGAGAACCGCCATGTATTTCAATAACTTTTTCATAATGATCCGGAATATTAGTAATTGTTCTGCTGGAGAGGATATGCAGTAGTGGCGGTCTTGTCTATCTCAGACTGAGGGATAGGCCAATACTTCTTGCTCTCACTCCAATCCACGGGGTTACTGCCATCGAATCTGCGGTTAGCAGCCGTAAGGACCTCTGCAGCCTTGCCTGTACGAACGAGATCCCAATAGCGCTTACCCTCACCCACGAACTCCTTGCGGCGCTCATCGAGGATATCATCGATAGTATAGCCTGTACCATCACTGTGACGAGTACTGCGAAGCAGATCGATGTACTCGTTGCCGGATGCACCTGCGAGTTCAGCAGCATTGAGGAGAGTCTCAGCATAGCGGTAAACCCTCTTATTGTTGCCATAGTTCATGGTGTTGGCAGCTTTGTAGCCATGGTTGTAGTTGGTGCGGGCCATGTACTTATGGAGGAAGTAACCCGTTGACTGCCAACGTCCACCGTTGACACCGTTGCCATACTCGCCAACGACGGCAAGGTGGTCATAGATACCAGCCTTACGGGTATCGTCAGCACCATACTGCTCGTAAGCACCGATAGCAACGGGGCTGAATCCCCAACCATCGTCATATACACCGCTTACACCACCGGGAATACCGATGAGAGTGGAATAGACATTACCACCGGTTGCGATAGGAGCACCCCAGTCGCGGACACCACCTTCGGAGATATAGTTAATCTCCCAGATAGACTCACTGCCCCACTCTCCTGTTTCATCCCAAATGCTACCAAAGTCAGAGACGAGAGAATATTGATTGGAGTTGATGATCTCCTTCATGTATTCAAGAGCCTGAGGATAACGAGCCTTGTCGTTCTGATACATGACAACCTCAGCATAAAGCATGTAAGCCATAGCTTTGGTTACACGACCATAGTTCTCGGGAGTCTGCTTCATAGGGAGCACATCCCAGGCAATGGCTTCTTCAAGACGGCTGACAATCTTCTCATAAACCTCGTCAGCAGGAAGCTGAGGAGCGAGGTACGGGCTTGTCAGATTCTCATCATAGTAAGGGATATTACCCCAGAATTTCCAAAGAATAGTGTAGTAGAAAGCCTTAAGAACTGTTGCTTCAGCCTTATAGAGAGTCTTGGTCTCCTCTGCCATACCAGGCACAGCGTCCACATTCTCGAGAACGTGGCAGCAACGGTTGACACCCGAGTAGGAAGTAGTCCAAGGCACATCGATGATATCAGTAGGAGTGGAAGTATAATAGTGAATCTTCACAAGCTGAGGCTGGTCACCATCATTGGAGCCACCGCAGAGGATATCGTCGGCCATAAGGTCGGACATCATCTGGAAATCGGTGTACTGATAGAAATAGTCATACCATTTGAGCGGGTCGTATGCAGCCACAAGACCTTCATACATACGAGACTCATTGATATAGTATTCAGACTGGGGCTCTGACGAGTTGTGCTTTACAGTGACGAACTCCTTTGTACAAGAAGACATCAGAAGTAGAGCAAGAGCACTGCTGACTGCAATTATAATCTTTTTCATAATATCATCCTGTCAATTAAAGAGTAATGTTCACACCAACGGAGAAAGTACGGTTCATAGGATACACACCGCGGTCAATACCGAGTTCGGTGCCGAATCCGTTACCACCTGTAACCTCAGGGTCGCAGCCCGAGTACTTGGTAAGGGTGAAGAGGTTCTCTGCCTGCGCATAAACTCTCAGACGAGAGATGAACACCTTCTTGGTAAGGTTCTGAGGCAGGGTGTAGCCGAGCTGAACATTGCGTGCACGGAGGAACGAAGCATCCTCAACCCAGTAGTCGGACACGCGATAGTTCTCATTGGCGGAAGTAAACTCAAACTTAGGAGCAGAGTTGGTAGATCCTTCTCCGGTCCAACGGTTGAGGATGGTCTTGGGAAGGTTGATGTAGTAGAGGTCGGTACGACGGGTCACATTGAATGCCTGCACGCCGGCCTGTCCCTGAAGGAGCATGCTGAAGTCAAATCCTTTCCACTCGAAGCCGATATTCAGACCGAAAGTCCAGTCAGGAATACCCTTTCCGATGTAAGTGCGGTCGGAGTCGTTGATAACACCGTCACCGTTCACATCCTCGAAACGGAAGTCACCGGGAGTAGCCTTAGGCTGAAGCAATTCTCCGGCAGCATTTACATAAGAAGCAACCTCTTCTGCGTTCTGGAAGACACCTGCGGTCTTATAGCCATAGAAGTAAGGGAAAGGCATACCCACTTCACCGCGTGTGAGCTGACCGATCTTATGGCTTGAACCATAGAGCGCAGCAGCGTCATCACCGAGGTAAGTAAGGCGGTTCTTGTTGTAAGTTGCGTTGGCGGACACATGGTAGGTGAAGTCACCGATGCTATCTCTCCAACCGAGGTCAAACTCGATACCGCTGTTTACCATATCACCAAGGTTGCCCACAGGTGAAGAATCTCCTGCGTAACCGGGGACGGGCATAGAAAGGAGCATACCGGCGGTCTTCTTATTATAGTAGTCGACAGTTGCGGTAAGGCGGTTGCCAAGGAATGCGGCATCGATACCGAGGTCTGTCTGACGGGATTCCTCCCAGCCCACATTGGGGTTGGCAAGTCCGGAAGGCTTCGCACCGACATTGATAACTTCTGAACCGTTGGCACCGGAACCAAACACATAGTTATTGCCGGAGTTCATATAGACGGCGTAGGTGAAGTCGCCGATGGCATCGTTACCATTGACACCGTAAGAAGCACGAAGTTTCAAGCCGGAGATAGCATCAACATCCTTCATCCAAGACTCGTTCTTAATATTCCAACCGAGTGACACTGAAGGGAATGTACCCCACTTGTTGTTGTCACCGAAGCGGCTGGAAGCATCACGACGCACTGTCACCTCAGCCATATAGCGCTCTGCGTAGTTGTAAGAGACGCGGGCGAAGTAAGATGCAAGTCTGTAGGGAATCGAGTTCCATGAACCCCAACCGTTGCGGTCACCATTGACAGTCTGTCCGACTGTGTTATTGACAGAAATCTTATAAGGGTCGTAAGGATACATCAGACCATTGGCAGATGCACCGACATTGGAAGAGCTTGAAGAAAGGGCAGACTGACCGAGGAGAGCGGAAATGCTATGCTCACCGAAGCTCTTATTGTAGGAGAGAGTGTTCTCAACCTGCCAAGTAAGGGAGCGGTTCATTGACTGCCAAGCGCTGGAAGCGTAATTGGTCTTGGTTGTGACAACCTCATTGCCCTCCTTGTCATAAGAGATTGTATCAGAGGTAGTCTCGTAGCTGTAGTTCTTGGAAGAGAGGAAATACGGCTCGCTGTAGCCGTGACTTCCCCAGAATGCCATATCCACACCCACTGCTGAGCGGAACTTGAGACCGTCGACGATCTGGAGTTCGATATTGCCGTTGGCGACGAACTTGTCTGTCCAATACTTCTCACCGGGCTGCTCAAGCATTGCAAGAGGGTTGCTCTGCTCATTGTAGACAGTACCATCTGCGATAGTGTAGGCGCGGCCCTGGGCATCACGGATGATATAGTCGTAACCCGCAGGATAGAGGGTCTTGTATGACTCCTCGGTAGCGGCATCGGCAAAAATGGGCTCGATAGGAGACATGCCTATGGCAGAGCCGAGAGGTGAACCATACTCGGTGTTGGTTGCGATGCCAGTGGAATTGATATGAGCGTAAGACGCGCTTGTCTGCAGTGTGGCCTTGTTGAGCCAGTTGCGCTCACCTGATTTGTCAAAGAGAATGGCATTCAAGCTCTGACGGAGAGTGAAACGGTCGTAGTTGGCACGGCCGTAATCGCCACCGATAGTACCCTCACGGGTGAGGAAACCAGCAGAAGTCGAATACTGAATCTGATCGTTGCCGCCACTGACGTTGATATCATGCTTGACGACGGGAGCATTGTCGTTGAAGATAGCTCCTACCCAGTCTGTGCCCTTACCGAAAGCATACGGATCGTCGTATTTGGGAGCCTGACCATTGTTGATGTAACCCTCGTTCATCATGATGGCGTACTCGGTCGCGTTAAGGACCTGAGGTTTGCGCCAAGGGTTCTGCCAACCATAAGAGAAGTCATAGCTGACAGTGGTATTACCCTTCGAGCCCTGACGGGTTGTCACGAGGATAACGCCGTTTGCAGCACGGGCACCATAGACAGCACCGGAGGCAGCATCTTTAAGGATTTCAATACGCTCAATGTCGTTGGGGTTGATGTAATCGATACCTCCGACAGGCATTCCGTCCACTATATATAGAGGATCGGAATTATTGATGGAACCGATACCGCGAATACGAATCTGAGAGCCAGCGTCAGGCGCACCGGAAGTTGAAGTAACGGTGACGCCGGAGGTCATACCCTGAAGGAGATTGTCTACGCGGGTTGCTGCGGTCTTCTTGAGGTCATCTGAAGTGATGGAAGATATGGCCGCTGTAACGACACTTTTCTTCTGCACGCCGTAACCTACTACGACGACATCATCGAGCATCTGCGTGTCTTCCTCGAGGATGACATCAATGATACCCCCCCCTGCGGGGATTCTGACAGTCTTGTAACCGAGTGAAGATACGATAAGGATGTCATCTTTGGACACACCGTTAAGCACAAATGAGCCGTCAAAATCAACGACCGTACCATTGGACGTGCCTTCGACAAGTACGGAAGCTCCGAGTACCGGTTCTCCCGCCGAATCCTTGACTGTACCTTTCACTTGCTGAGCGAACGCACTTGCGCAGCTCAGACACATGATCGCAAAAATCATTGCGATACGATGAGTTAGGTGTTTCATTGGTTAATTGTTATGTATTACTTTTTGGTGCGTTCAAGCAGCACCTACGCTTCAGTGTTAGTGGTCAAGCCTAACGGCCTTCAATACTGTTGAGATACAAAATTAGGGATTTCGTGTTCACAAAATTCCTCCGCGTATGGCAAACACCCCAATTAGTAGATAAAAAAATATTTATTTATCTGAATATAAAAATATTAGCACATATAAAAAGTAGACCGAATCGGGCTATCTACGCATATCTCTCCAGATAAAATGCAGCCTATTTTGTTATAACAGCTGTAGATTTCGTTATAATTTATATCTTTGCGGGTATGACACGCAATCTGATTCAAATAGGGAACAGCAAGGCCATCATCATACCCGCCAAACTCATCAGGAAGAGGGGATATGACGCCAATACAGAGTTTACCGTCATAGAGACGGAGGACGGGCTGAAGCTGGTACATAAGAAGACATTGACATTCCCGAAACTGCCGGCACGCCCGGAACTTTCAGATGAGGTCAGAAGCCTCTGCGGGATAGTGAGTTTCAGTCATGAAGAACTGGAGGAAGACGACAGACTCAAATACATCCTGTCCCGATGAAGGCATTTCTTGACACCAATGTACTGCTCGACCTACTCGTAGTCCGGGACGACGAACGGTTCAGGGAGGATGCCGCGACACTGCTCCAGCTTGGCAAGGATGGATTCATCGAGCTGTATATGAGTGCATTGTCCATCCCTACGATAGCATATATACTCAAAGGGCACACCAACCTGCAGAAACGCCGGATAATAAAGGAGCTTCTGTCAATGATCCGGGTACTCCCATCCACAGGAGAGCATATTTCAGACATGATTGACAGCCGAATAGGAGACATAGAGGACGCACTGCAGTTCCAGTCGGCACTTGAGGGAGATTGCGACCTAATCGTCAGCAGAGACAGGGATCTGCGTTCCGGCTCACTCCCGGTTTTCACTCCGGAAGAACTGCTCAAGCAGATTTTCAGTTGAGAAGTTTTCTGGCTATGGCGACCGGATACCCTCACCCTCTACCGGCAATGCGTTTGACGCTTTCCTCGAAGTCTTCCTTGCCGCAGAGCGCGGCAGCTTTGGTCTGGGTGCGGTAATTGTAAATTGTCGTAGGCGAATAGCGCAGGAAGTGCGCAATCTGTGCCGGCTGGTCGATACCGAGTCGTATCAGCGCGAAGATACGCAGCTGAGTATTGAGAGATTCGCCCTTCTTGAGTACGATCCGCGCTTCCGGCACGAGCAATTCATTAAATTCGTCCACGAAAGTGGGATATAGCTTCACGAAGGCCTCGTCAAAAGCGGCATAGAACTCCTTAAGTTCGGCTTCCATCTGAGAGCGTCCGAGATGATGACGCAATTTATCCAAGTACGAAGAACTCTTGGAAAGGAACAATGCAAGGAATTCTTCCTTGGCAGCATTAGCCTCTGAAAGTTGTTCCACAGCCTTATGCAGTCTGCTCTGATACTTCCAAAGCCTCAACAACAAGACCAACGATACGCCCACCAATAAGGACATCACTATAAGCAGAATCGTACGCACCCTGATATCCCTGCCGGTGATAGCTTCATAGTGGCGTTCAATCTCCGGGAGATTGCGGGCGATTTGCATGGGACGAAGTCTGGAATTATAGAAGAAAGCATCATCAAGGGCGGTCTGGGTATAGCGGAACGAGCGGTTCACGTCGTTGTCGAGAAGGGCGAGGGCCACACATTGGAGAGAAGCATTGTCCATCGTAGCAAGCTCGACATCACAAATAGCTGACTTAATGTAGTACTCCAGTGCCTTATCCCTGTCCCCCATTATCATATACAGCTCTCCCATGTAGAAGCAGATGATGGCATAGTTATGGGTGTCGGGAGAAAGCGTAGCGAGAAGCCGGTCACCCACCTCCCGTGCACCGTCAAAATTATGCTGTTCTATAAGGTCCGAAAGAAGCATTCTTCCCCGCAGAAAATTGTCGTCCGGCAGATACTCTATCAACTGCCCTCTATACCATCCAGCTTTCTCGTCAAGCTCTCCACCGACTCCCGGATGCAGGTATTCTCTGAAATCCTTATAGAAACGATGACGCAACTGATAATAGAGATAAAGCTGCGAGTCGGAGGTAAATGAAGTCGTATCTATGGAAGAAATCAGTTCGGAGCACTCCACGAAATATCCCGCCGAGCAGTAAAGCACGGCTTTGTGAAGTCTTGTCTCCAGAGCCAGATCTTCCGAAGGTGCATATTTTTCCTGATTTTCAAGGGCGGCTACAGCCTTATCGAACTGATAATCATAAGTCAGGGAGAAAATCTTGCCGTAGACCTCATACCTTGCGTCATCGGAAGATGCCAATTGAAGCTCGCTCTCCGCTGTCCTTATCCTGGCTTCGCGTTCACGCGCATAATGCTGCGCATTGGAGAGAACATTGTCAAGACGGACAAGACATTCTTTATATGAGGGTCTGTGGCAAGATGACAAGGCAAATGTCAACAGTATAAAGGAGAGGATGGGGAGCTTTTTCATAATCAGGAGCTTTTATATCTTGTTGCTTAGAGGACTTCGTTAAGATAAAGACCTGTGAGAGAAGAAGGATCGCCTGCCACACGTTCCGGAGTGCCACAACTGACCACCTTACCACCTCGGGCACCGCCTTCCGGTCCCATGTCGATAATATAGTCCATGCACTTGAGCACATCGAGGTTATGTTCGATAATGAGCACCGTATTGCCGTAATCCACAAGCTTTTGCAAAACCTCCATAAGGGTTTGGATATCACGGCTGTGAAGACCTGTCGTAGGCTCGTCCAAGAGATAGAGGGTATTGCCGGTCGACTTGCGTCCGAGTTCCGCGGCAAGCTTCATACGCTGACATTCACCACCAGACAGGGTCAGGCTGGACTGTCCGAGCCTGACATATCCGAGGCCCACATCCAGAAGAGCCTTGAGTTTGGGAGCGATACGGGGATTGGTCTTGAAGAACTCATAAGCCTCGCTTATACTCATCTCAAGTACATCGTTGATATTCTTACCTTTATATTTTACAGCAAGCGTATCTTCCTTATAGCGCTTGCCTCCGCAAGTCTCGCACACGACACTCACGGACGGCAGGAAATTCATTTCTATCAGCTTGATGCCCGCGCCCTTACAGTCCTCGCAGCGGCCACCCTCAACATTGAAAGAGAAGCGGGAAGATTTGAATCCCCTCACTTTAGCATCTGGAGTCTGCTCGAAAAGAGAGCGAATCTCCCCGAATACGCCCGTGAATGTCGCAGGATTGGAGCGGGGCGAACGCCCTATGGGACTCTGGTCGATTTCAATGACTTTATCTATATTCTCCAGACCCTCTATCTTCTTGTAAGGCAGAGGCTTCTGCTTCGAGCGATAGAATTTGGCTTTGAGTATCGGCACGAGAGTCTCGTTGATAAGCGTAGATTTGCCGGAACCTGAGACGCCGCTCACCCCAACCATCAGACCGAGGGGTATGGTCACGCTGACATTTTTGAGATTGTTGCCGCAGGCTCCCGTAATCCTGATGGTCTTGCTTGTGAGAGAACGGCGTTGCAACGGGACAGGAACTGCACTCGACATCGCTTTGGGAGCACCGTTGTAGCAGATCTCACCCCCGTTCTCTCCCGCTCCAGGCCCCACATCCACAATCCAGTCCGCAGCAAGTATGGTCTTCTCATCGTGTTCCACGACGATTACGGTATTGCCCTCGTCCCTCAGCTGCTTGAGCGAAGCTATAAGTTTGTCGTTGTCCCTCTGATGCAGGCCTATGGACGGCTCATCAAGGACATAAATCACATTGACAAGATGCGAACCAATCTGGGTGGCAAGCCTTATGCGCTGGCTCTCGCCGCCAGAAAGCGAGCCGCTCTGACGGTCTAAAGTAAGGTAATCCAAGCCTACATCAAGCAAGAATCCTACTCTCTCGGAGAGTTCCTTGAGGATGTCGGAGGCTATAAGGGCGGACTTGCGGTCGAGCTTGTCAGGAAGAGAATCAATCCAAGGCTTGAGAGCGCTGATTTCCATTGCGCAGACCTCTGAAATGGTCTTCCCGTCCACTTTGAAACAATTCGTCTCCGGGCGCAGGCGGGTACCGTGACATACGGGGCAAACCACCTTGTCATCTACGTCGTCAGCCACGCCCGGCCATGTAAGCAGTTCACTTTGAATACCTTCCCCAACACGGAAATACTCTTCCGAGCCGTAGACAAGAAGCGATACCACTTCGTCCGGAAGTGCGGCTATGGGATCATACAGAGAGAAGCCCTCCTTGCGGGCGATGGCTCTGACAAGGTCGAATTTACGATTGGAACGAAGCGTCCCAAGCGGTACTATACCGCCTTCGGCTATGCTTTTGGTCTTATCGGGAATAATAGCCTCCATGCTGAGATCCGGGATCATACCGAGTCCCTTGCAGTGAGGACAATAGCCTTCCGGTGAATTGAACGAGAAATTATGCGGAGCCGGCTCTTGAAGCGAAAGCCCTGACACCGGGTCAACGAGATGTTTAGAGAAATGCTTTATCTCCCCGCTCTCCGCATCCATCATGGCAACCGAGCCCTTTCCGGCTTCAAGTGCGGTCTGCACGGAAGAACGGACACGCGAAAGGTCTGAATCAGAAGGTTTAAGTTTATCTACAATGAGGAATATAAAGTGATTTTTGTAGCGGTCGAGTTCCTCCACGTCTGAAAGTTCGAGAACCTCACCATCCACCATCACCTGCGAAAAGCCTTTGCGCCTCAAAGAGTCGAAAAGTTCGCGATAATGTCCCTTACGACCGCGCACGAGAGGAGCGAGAAGCATACATTTGCGCCCCTTGTATTCGTCCAATATGAGATCCACTATCTGCGCATCGGTGAAGCGCACCATTTCTTCCCCTGTAGCGGGCGAATATGCCTTGGAAGCACGGGCATAGAGCAGACGCAGAAAATCATACACTTCCGTTACCGTACCTACGGTAGAGCGAGGATTAGCAAGCGTCGTCTTCTGTTCTATGGCAATGATTGGGCTGAGCCCGTCCACGCTTTCCACCTGCGGCTTCTCAAGCACACCGATGAAATGCCTCGCGTAAGGAGAAAGGGTATTGAGATAACGACGCTGCCCTTCGGCATAGATAGTATCGAAAGCAAGGGAAGACTTGCCCGAACCGCTCAGTCCGGTAATAACGGTCAGTTTACGGCGGGGAATATCCACATCCACACCTTTCAGATTATGAGCCTTCGCCCCCCTGACCTTAATATACTCGCTCTGCTCTGCCATATTCTTTGCAAGATACGGATTTTTTGGTTTACTTTGGGCGATTTTCGAATGTATTATGTGGCTTACTCTTGCACTCATTTCCGCTCTTCTGCTTGGTCTCTATGACATAAGCAAGAAGAAAGCGTTGGACAAAAACAGCCCCCTCGTTGTATTACTCGTAGTGACCGGGCTATCCACCATATTTCTGAGCCCCTGCCTCTTCTTGTACGGAGGAGACTTCAGGGCGCATCTGATGCTCGTAGTCAAAGCATTGATAGTCAGTTCATCATGGATAAGCGGAATAATCGCGCTCAAGCTTCTTCCCATCACCACCGTCTCCCCTGTCAAGGCAACGAGACCGTTTTTCGTGGTGCTTTTCTCACTGATTATTTTCGGAGAGAGGCTCAACGGATTGCAGTGGACAGGAGTGTCGCTCGCGCTACTCTCCATCCTTCTGATGAGCCTTTCGAGCAAGAACGACTCCAGCGGAGAAAACAGCCTCAAGGGCTGGCTCGCACTCGCTATCTCCATTATCACCGGAGTCATCAGCGCGCTGTATGACAAGCACATAATAGGAGGCCTCGAACCGCTGTTCATCCAGAGTTGGGGGAATCTCTACATCACGCTCATACTCGCCGTCTGCATCATCCTGCAATGCGCAGTCGAGCGCAGTAGCCTCAAAGAGGCATTCAGCATACGCTGGGATGTCATGATGCTGCTTACAGCCATACTGATCACGGGCGCGGACATGAGTTATTTCTTCGCGCTCAAACAGGAAGGCGCATTGCTCTCGATCATCTCAATAATGCGCAGATGCTCGGTCATAGTGACTTTCGTATTCGGAGCCATTGTATTCAAAGAGAAGAACATACGCAAAAAAGCCGCGATATTGTCGATATTGCTTGCCGGCATGGTATTCATGATGATAGGCTCATGAAGCGGGCTGTAGAGTTCATAATCCTGGCAACGACCAAGGTGGGAGATTCGTCCATCGTAATCCATAGTCTGAGTGCTGAATACGGGCGGAAAAGCTTCATTACGAATGCGACAAGAGGCTCGCGCAGCACTCTGTATCAGCCGTTTGCAATATTGGAAGGAGAAGTAAGCGAGAGCACCCGGTCGGATCTTTGGAGGGTATCTTCCTGCCACGCTGCACATCCACTGGGAAGCATAAGAACAGACCTCGACAAAACCGCGCTCACTATGTTCATGAGCGAAGTGCTGTACCGCTGCCTGCATGACGGAGAAGGAGAGGATACTTTATATAATTGGTGCAAGGAGAATATACTGCTTCTGGACGCATTGGAGGGAGATTTCGCATCATTCCACCTGCAGTTCCTCGCAGGACTATGCGGAATCATGGGATTCGCACCGAGCATCACGGACCTCGCTCCATTCGCGGGAGAGAGACTTGAGGACTTCCGAGCCCTGCTAAGCCTTCAACCTGCTGATTTCCTGATATATCCGCTGAGCGGGAACAAACGCGGGCAGATAGCTTCCATCCTCATCGAATATCTCAGCTACCACATCGGGGCGAGGCTCAACATACGCTCGCTTGCCGTGCTCAGCGAGATCTATAAGGATTAGGAGCAAGGAAGCGGGACATCAGTTCGAGCGCCCGTGCCCTATGCGAAATGCGGTTCTTCAGGTCCTCACCCAGTTCCGCTATAGTCAAAGCCTGCTCCGGAGCCGTTTCCCCGGCATTTTCGTAGGCAGAATGCGTGGGAATGAACACTGGGTCGTAACCAAAGCCTTCGCAGCCGGACTTCCGGAGAGCAATCTCGCCCTCCATCACACCCTCGAAAAAGTGTTTCTGCCCATCGAGTATCAAGGTCACGATGCAACGGAAACGCGCCGTGCGCGGAGCATCGGGTCCGAGGGCGGCAAGCTCGCGCAGGAGTTTGTCCATATTGTCATCAAAATCACAGTCCGGGCCGGCATATCTCGCGGTATAGACTCCGGGAGCACCGCCAAGAGCGTCGACTTCAAGTCCCGTATCGTCAGCGAAACAGTCTTTGCCGCAAAGCGAATAGAGATGTTCAGCCTTGATGATACTGTTGGCTTTGAGGGTAGTTCCAGTCTCCTCGACCTCGGGATCCACTCCGACCTCAGCAGGACTCAAGATGTCAAATTCTTTACCCAAAATCTCCTGGGCTTCACGAAGTTTGCCTTTATTGCCAGTGGCAAATACCAGTGCCTTATTCATAATGGAAGTCATTAACAAACGAAACGCCTTGGGGAAACCGCTCTATATGACAGGGCTCACAAGTGCCTGACGGAGCGCATCGTCGTAACGAAGACGCACCTGTATGCCGGCCTGCTGATAATAGTAGCGCACCGCAATTTCCTCTTCTATAAGAGGTATCATCTGCTCAGACTTGAGTGTGTCAAGATTGGATTTCTCCGAGTCCGGGAGATTCGCCCTTGCGTATTCTACGAAAGCATCCCATTCATTGAAATGAAAATCGTCCACGGACGAGCCTACATGTTCGCTGTGAGTGCGCACATATTCGAGCGTATAGCTCTGAAGGACGCCGCTGAGCACGATAGAATAGACTATATCATCGTATGTGGGACTCTTAAGCTCGACATCCGGGGTGATACCGCCGCCGTCACGCACTACCCTGCCGCCCTTTGTACGGAACTCATGCGTAAGCGAATCGGGAATGTGGCTCACACTGCCGTCAGGATTGCGATGACTGTAATCGATAGACTGCACGCAACGCCCTGAAGGGGTGTAGTATTTGCCCGTAGTAACCTTAAGTTGACCGCCGTAAGGAAGAGTACGAATACTCTGTATCAAGCCCTTGCCGAATGTGCGAGTACCCATTATAGTCGCTCTATCCAGATCCTGCAACGCACCGCTGACGATTTCGGATGAAGATGCCGTCCCTGAATCCACAAGCACTATAAGCGGAAGCGAAGTGTCCACGGGATTCTCGTATGTGCGGTACACATATTCCGAGCCGGGTTCGCGACCCTTGGAGCTGACCACCACGGAGCCTTTGGGCACGAAGAGGGACACGATGCGCACAGCCTCATTCATCAGACCGCCGCCGTTGCCGCGAAGGTCAAGCACCAGACGCTTCATACCTTGAGACTTGAGTCTGAGGACATTGGCGCGAAGCGAATCGGAGACGCCTTCGGTAAATCCGCTCTGGTAGATATATCCCGTATGGTCATCTATCATCCCCGCATACTCGATATCGGGGAGATGTATGCGTTCGCGGGTTACGCTGACTTTGAGTGTGTCTCCGCTATAGACCTTGCGGATGAGGAACTCCACTGTCGAACCGGGTGTGCCGCGCATCTTGTCGGAGCACTCCTGGCTCGTAAGTCCGTGTACGCTACGCGAATCAATCTCCAGAATCTCATCTCCGCACTGAAGCCCCGCCTTGAGACAGGGCGAGCCCGAGTAGGGTTCGTTTATAATCACATTACCCTGAAGTTCAGGTTTATAGATAACTGCTCCTATGCCTCCGTAGACTTTGCCTATCTGAAGCTGGAAATCCTCCTGCTCCTCCGCAGGAACATACACCGTATAGGGGTCAAGTTCCCGCAGCATCGCATCGATGGCGGCTCGGCTCATCTTGTCTATGGGGAGGGTGTCCACATAGGAGCGGTCCAGTTCCTTGACTATGGCACTCTGGATCTGCGCCCATTTACCAAGCTTAAAATTGCGGGATTCAGCGCCGGCGCACAGACTCGTCAGAACGCAACACAAGACTAAAATTATCTTCTTCATTTTCAGAGTAGTTATGATTCACGGCAGGGCTGTGAAATTTCCAGTTTAAATATCTTGTCGCCCCTGCGGAGTTTGACACCTGGGGCTACCGAACAGAGTGTCCCCTTGGGAACTTCCTCTACGGAGCGGTCTTCGAGCCTGATGTCGTCCGCGGGGAACTCCTCCGCTCCCGTGGTCTGACCTATGGCAAGAAGCCTGTCGCCCTTATGAAGCGGTACGGTCTGCACACTTATCTCAGCCACGCCTATGCGGTCAAACCAGTTCGTGACCTTGCCGACATAGACCTTGCGCACAGTCGCCTGACTACCGTAGACAGTGCTCCATTCCCCCAGACGCGCCCCCTGATAATACCCGTCCCAGAAGCCTCTGTTAAAGACGGTCGAAAGTTTAGCTTTGAGTCCAGAAGATAACGCTTCATCGTAGTTCCCGTCGCAGACAGCCTGAGCCGCCGCGCTGTAACATTCGCAGCATGTGCGCACATATTCCGCGCTGCGGGCGCGACCTTCAATCTTGAAAACTCGCACTCCAGCATCGAGCATCTTGTCCATGAATTCTATAGTACACAGATCCTTGGGGGACATGATGTATTTGTTGTCGATGAGCAGAGTATCCCCAGTCTCGGCATCCCTCACTTCGTAGGAACGACGGCAGATCTGGTGACAGGCGCCCCTGTTGGCAGAAGTTCCGGCTTCGTGCAGGCTGAGGTAGCATTTGCCGCTTACCGCCATACACAGAGCCCCATGCGCAAACATTTCTATGCGTACAATTTCGCCCGAAGGTCCGGTAATACCTTGATTGATAATATCTTCGTGAATCCGACGAACCTGATTGAGATTGAGTTCGCGGGCGAGCACCATAGTGTCGGAGAATTGAGCCCAGAACTTGAGCGCCTCGGTATTGGAGATGGAGAGCTGGGTTGAAATGTGCACAGGGATACCGAACTCGTGGCAGCACTGTATGGCGGCCATATCCGAAGCTATTACCGCGTCCACGCCAGCCTTCTTGGCAGCAGCCAACGCTTCCCGCATTGCAGGCAAGTCCTCAGGATAGAGGCAGATATTGAGTGTAAGATATGACTTTATACCGGCTTCACGGCAGATATTGCAGACAGACTCAAGGTCTTCCGGGGCGAAGTTGGCGGCGCTGTGACTGCGCATATTGAGCCTACCGACACCAAAATAGACCGAATCCGCGCCACCTTGGATTGCAGCACGCAGACATTCAAAACTCCCGGCGGGAGCCATTATTTCAATTTCTTCTCGTTTCATTATCAGAAACTATTGGAATCTGATTCCCAAAATAAGTTATGAGATAGTTTATTTCGCTCTCCCGATGAGGCTTTCCGCAAAACTACGCAGTTCCTCCACTTCATCATGACCGAGTGAAGTTTCCGAAATAGCGTCCATTGCCCTGCGGCTGTAACGGAGTATTTCCTGCTTGGCAGCATCCCCTACTCCGAGCGCGGTGTAGAGAGATTTGACCTTCTCAATCTTGGATGCCCGCTGCTCCGCAGTATCGGAAGGCATGGACATGGCATCAAGCACCTGCGCGGAGGAGAAGCCATCCACGGAGTCAGCCCTATCAAGAAGCATCACCGTAAGCCAACTCTTCTTGCCGTTTATGATGTCGCCACCTATAGGCTTACCAAATACTTTCTCATCGCCAAACGCATCGAGATAGTCGTCAGCAACCTGAAAAGCCATACCCAGCTCATAGCCATAACGATAGAGAGCCTCGCAATCAGATTGTGAAGCGCCCGCAAGCAATGCGCCCATTTTGGCGGAGCAGGCTATCAGGACGGCTGTCTTAAGACCTATCATCTTGGCATAATCCTCGATGCTGACTCTCTCCGTATGTTCAAATTCGAAGTCATACTGCTGACCATCACAGACCTGTGAAGCCGTGGTCGAGAAAAGCTCACATGCCGCACCGAGATGCTCCCCAGGAGCTTTCATTATGCGTTTGTAAGCATCGATAAGCATTACATCACCGCTGAGGATGGCGGTATCTTCACTCCATTTTTTCCACACTGTGTCCCGTCCGCGCCTGAGCGGAGAGCGATCCATGATGTCGTCGTGGATAAGCGTGAAAGTATGGAATACTTCCAATGCCGCCGCGCAGTCCGCGACACCTTCCGCCATATCATCCCGGAATAGATTGTAAACCAAGAGGCAAAGAGTCGGACGGATGCGTTTCCCTCCGATGTTAATCATATAACGAAGCGGATCGTAAAGCCCTGACGGCTCACTCTGAAAATTTATGTCGCTGAAAATACCCTCGACAAGGGCGTCAATCTGTTTACGGCTTTTCATATCGCGAATTTAAGAAACTGTTTTGAATTAAGAAACTGCCATAGAATCACCGGGCTCCCAATTCCATATCTATGGCTGAAGCGACAAAGGAAAAACAGCACTTTAATTTGCTTGTCCTACGCGAACTTTCAGATTCTCAACGATAGACAGGACCTCCGACTTTTCGGGATAGACTCCAACCTTAGATAATTCATGTGTTGCCATATTGATATCAAACCAAAAAGAATCCAAATTACCTTCATCGAGCCGACATGCAAGACAAAAAATTCGACTCCGATTCGGTTTCATAAGTCGCAAATATAACGCAAGAAATTGTCAACTTGACCCTCACTGTTTAACAGGTTATATTTTTTTAAATATTTTGCGCAAAAAAGAATTT
>CAZNDD010000030.1:0-17315 GCA_964571735.1 uncultured Muribaculaceae bacterium
TGCAACTCTCTCTGTGCTTGGTGCTTTTGCGCAGAGTGGGTACACCGTTGAGGGCATCGTCGTAGACGAACAGGGCCCAGTCATCGGTGCCGGTGTAGTGGAACAGGGTTCCAGCAACGGAACTATGACTGACATAGACGGACGCTACTCTCTGAAAGTGGCTTCTTCTGATGCTGTCATCGAGATTTCCTGCATAGGATATGCGACTCAGTCATTCAAGGCTTCCGAAGTCCCTGCTCAGATTGTGATGAGCGCGGATGCGATTTTCCTTGACGATGTCGTGGTCATCGGCTACGGCTCTCAGCGCAAGAAAGAAGTTACCGGTTCGGTATCTTCAATCAAGGCAGAAGACTTCAGCGCAGGTATCAAGACCAACCCCGTAGGCTTGCTTCAGGGCAAGGTCGCCGGTCTTAATGTAATACGCACTACTTCCGACCCGACTTCTACAGGGTACAGCGTGCAGATTCGTGGATTCTCCACTCTTGACAAGGGTGCAGGTACTTCTCCTCTCTATATCGTGGACGGCATTCCGGTGAGCAGTATCGATAATATCGCTCCCGAGGAAATCGCATCCATGGATGTGCTCAAGGACGGTTCAGCTGCAGCTATCTATGGTACTCGCGGTACCAATGGTGTGATTATCATCACCACTAAGCGTGGCGAGAACTTCTCTGAGATTGCTCAGACCAGAGTCGAATACGCTGGATATGCTTCTGCATCAGTGCGTAACGGAGATACAGGTATGGCTACTCCTGAAGAGTTCATCAAGCTCAATGAAATTAGCGGCGGTAAGATTACTCCAACCATCTACACGGATGAAAATGGCAATCCTTACATGACCGACTGGATGTCGGAGATTACCCGCAAGGCTGCCATTACTCATAGCCACAACCTCGCGGTCACCGGATCTTCCAACAAGTTCAATTACCGCGCATCGCTCAGCTATAAGAATGCTGAGGGTATTGCCCGCAACAATGAGCGCAATGAGATGATTGCTAAACTCTCGGCTTCGCAGAAGGCTCTTGGCGGATGGCTCAATCTCAACTACGATTTCTCCTACATGCACTACCGCAACGACTATTTCTGCGGTGACTTCAAGCAGGCTGCAACTCTCAACCCTACGACTCCCATCTACGATCCTACTTCAGTGTCAGGATATTATCAGCCTCAGGGAACAGGTGTGAGCAACCCTGTGGAGAACATGAATCAGAAGGAATCCTACCAAGATGGCAACTACTTCCGCGGATCCATCAAGGCTACGCTCAATGTGCTTCCTGTCGAGGGCTTGAAGTTCAATGTCTTCGGAGCTATCGAGGAAGGTGACAATGCTTCTTACTGGGCCAACAAGCAGATTACCACTGACGTGGACGGCTCTGGCAAGGCAGGCAGAAGCACTTCTACCAACTTCAGCAAACTCTTTGAAATCACTGCTGACTACAACAAGTCTTTCGGCAGCCACAATATCGCAGGTGTTGCCGGTTTCTCTTACCAGAACTTCATGTATGACGGTATGTCCGTGGAGAACAAGGGATTCCCTACCGAGGATATGAAATACTATCAGATTGGTAACGGTGACGCCGAGAAGACCTACCTCAAGGCTTCATCTTATCGTAATAGCAACACTCTTGCCGCATTCTTCGCTCGTGCCAACTATAACTACGCCGAGAAGTATCTTGCTTCGGTGTCAGTCAGACGCGAGGGATCTTCCCGCTTCGGCATCAACAACAAGTGGGGTTGGTTCCCCGCTGTGAGCCTCGGTTGGAGAGTTACCGGAGAGGATTTCATGCAGAACGCCACTTGGGTCAATGACCTCAAGCTCCGCTTCGGTTTTGGTGTCACAGGTAACAACCTCGGCTCAGACCTCAAGTCTGTGGCAATGCTTTCCAATGGAGGTACTTTCTGGTACAACGGCAAGTATGTCAACACCTACTCCATCAGCCAGAACGTCAATCCCGACCTCTGCTGGGAGAAGAAATACGAGTATAACTTCGGTGTAGACTACGCTTTCCTTGATAACCGTATCTACGGAAGCATCGATGCCTATTATCGTCAGACCAGAGACCTTCTCTGGGACTACGAAGTGCCTACTCCTCCTTACCAGTATCCGACATTGCTTGCCAATGCAGGACAGATGGACAGCTATGGCGTTGAACTTGTCCTGACAGGCGTGCCCGTCAAGACCAAGGATTTCACTTGGGAGACTACTCCTACCATCTCCTTCAACCATAATGTGATAACCAAACTTTCTGACCCTTCCAAGGGCTTCAACTATAAGCAGACCACTTCCGGAGGCGTCGGTGAGAACGGTATTATGAATACCAATACACAGATTCTTATCGAGGGCCAGTCCGTGGGCGCATTCTATGGATATAAGTTCCTTACCATCAAGGATGGAACATGGTATTATGAGACTCCTGCCGGCGGTATCGTCGATGGTGCAGGTGCCGCTGAAGGCTATCGTCAGGTGCTTGGTAGTGCGCAGCCTTGGTTTACTTTCGGATGGAACAATACCCTCCGTTATAAGAATTTTGACGCGTCCGTATTCTTCCGCGGTGTGGTCGGCAACAAGATTCTCAACCTTACCCGTTGGGCATATGGTCCCAGAGCCGAGGCCGCTGACAATATCTTTATGAAGGATGTTTACGATGGTTGTGTCTATGCCAACAAGGAGCAGTTCTCCGATTATTATCTCGAAGATGGCTCTTACATCAAGCTTGACAACATTACTCTTGGATACAACTTTAAACTCAAGGAGACAAGCCTCATCAACAGTCTTCGAGTCTATATGACTGGTCAGAATCTTTTCACCTTGACCGGATACAGTGGCCAGGACCCTGAAGTTGACACTACGGGCGTTTGGTCTGCAGGTATCGACTACTGTGACTTCTATCCCACAGTTGCTACATTGCTCTTTGGCGTCAATATTTCATTCAAATAGAGTTTTTGTGAAATGAAAAAGATATCATTATACTCGATACTGGCAGCTTCACTTCTGCTCACTCTCCCGTCATGTGACGGCATGCTCGACGAAGTCAACTATGGTAATCCTACCGTAGAGGGCATGATGTCAAATGAGAACAATGTCATCATGCTTGTGGGGCAGATATATGCCAATGTCAAATATACACACGATCACTGGGGCTATTGGGGCCTTGTGACCACTACCGCAGACGAAGGTCTCTGTGTCCCTCGCAACGGAGGTAACGACTGGAATGACGGTGGTTACTGGCTCAAGCAGAATACCCATACTTGGGATCACAGAGGTGATGCCATTAAGGAGGTCTGGAATGTAACGGTCTCAGGTGCAGTGCTTTGTAATCAGATTATCGACATTCTCAACTCCTACAAAGAGTCTATGTCAGAAGAGATTTATGCCCAATATCTCGGTGAAGTTGAGGTGATGAGGACATATTATTTCTATCAGCTCTTCGAGTGCTTCGGCCGTATTCCTTATACGGAGAAATTCGAGGAAGCGACAGGCCCTCTCTTCGAACCTAACGAAGTATGGTCATATCTCGTGGCTACACTTGAGAGAAACGCGCCCTATATGGCAGTCGTCAATGATGCAAACCGTGCAGCCAACTATGGACGTACTACTCAGGGATTTGCGTACGCGATGCTCGCCCGTCTCTATCTCAATGCCGAGAGCTACGGCTGCACTCCCGACAACATATTTACCGTTGTCGAGAAGCCTGAACAGTTCAGCGGCTCATTCTATGACAACTGTGTGCGCTGCTGCGATAAAGTTATCGAATCCGGATCTTACTCCATCGAGGCTGACTATTTCCACAACTTCGCACTCAAGAACGAGGACAGCAAGGAGAATATCTTCTGCATCGTGGAGAACGGTCTGACCGATGACGAGAAAGACTTCAGCAAGGTCAAGAACAAACTTCGTATCCCCTACAATACCCATCACTATGGAGTCCAGCAGTATTATGGCACTATCCTCGACACTTGGAACGGCTTCTGTGCCCGTCCTGAGTTCCTCGAGATTTTCAAGTCCAAGACTGCTCCTACTCTTACGGGTGATGACTGGTATGACAATAGCAAGTTCGCCGGATACTACAATTCCGATGTTCGCGGTCCTGGTCAGGAACTCAATGGTACAGGTAATACGAAGAACTGGGGGTGGTTCGTGGGACCTGTCCACAAGAAGGGTAGCACCACCGAGTATTATCTCGATGCCGACGTCGTAGATGACGATAATCCTAAGGGTACTCCTACCGTACTGCATGTAGGTGTCAAAAACCTTAACAATGCCCACAACTTTGACGGTGCAAGACTCAATAAGTGGGAAATTGACAAGACTGGGACATACAAGTATTGCGAGAACGATATGCCTCTCATGCGCTATGCGGATGTGCTTTGGATGAAGGTGGAAGCTATACTTAGAGGCGGAGCAGGTTCGATTGCTGATGTGACTTCGCTTGATGACTTCAAGACCTTGCAGAAGAGAAGTTTCGCATACGATTCCGACCCTATTGCGGCTTGGAACGCAGCTTATGATGATGTCGCAAAGTGGACGCTTGACGATGTGCTCGATGAGAGAGGTCGTGAGTTCTCATGGGAAATGGTCCGTCGCAGAGACCTCATCCGTTACGGCAAGTACAATAGCATCCAGTATGTGATAGCAAAGGATGAAGTTCGCAAATGGTTCCCCATTCCTTATTCCGTGCTCGAAAAGTCACTCATCGACGAGAATGGCAACAAGGTCTGGACTCAAACTCCCGGCTACGAGAAGCTTTAAATCTTTGAATACTAATTAATAGCAAATATCTTTTAATCTTTTTGTTATGAAAAAATCATTTTTTGCTCTGAGCGCACTTGCTCTTGCAGCATTTACCTTCGCATCTTGCGGTGACGATAAGAAACCTGATGTGAACCTTGATGAGATCATTCTTGATGGTTTCTATGTCTATGGTGACGCCACAGGTTCTGACAAGGTTCTTTCCAGGAACGCTATGGCTGCCGGTTTTAACGAGGTGGACAAGGCCGTCCGCACCGGCATGTACGAGAAGTACATCTGGCTTGAGGCTGACAAGGACTTCGCTCTTATCGAGAACGCAGCAGGCTCTAAGAAGTACTATGGAGCAGACCTCAAAGAGGTGAACTATGGCTACGATGAGAACGATCCTTATTGTAAGAACTTCGCAGACAACCCCAACATGAAGATTCTCCAGGGAACTCTTGTGATTGGTGATAACGCTCCCAAGATGAAGGTTGCTGAGACTGGTATGTATCACATCGTTCTCGACAACAACACTCTCGGTGACCTTGAGAATCCTCAGATTATCATCCAGAGAGCCAAATGGGGGGTCCGCGGCGGCATGAACAGCTGGGGCTTCACTGAGGCAACAGAGGCTGTTGGCGAGAACGGAGTTGTCACTTACACCCTTAAAGATCAGGAACTTTCCGTAAACGGAGAGTTTAAGTTCGCATCTTGCCACGCTTGGAAGATTAATCTCGATGAGAACAATCTTGTCAAGGCTGAGGTCTCGTTCGGTGTTGACGGCGGCAAACTCGCTCTTACCAGCACTAACATTACTGTGAAAGAGGCAGGTCTTTATGACATTACTCTTACATATTCTCCTAAGGCAGGTTCTCTCGCAGAGTCTTTCACTTATGAGGCTGTGCTTACCCAGGCTTCAAATCTTCCTACAGAGGTGTACATGATCGGTGCCGCATTCGGTAACTGGGATTGGGCAAGCGATGGCATAGTATCTCTCATTCCTGCAAATAGCGAGGCTGGTAATTTCTGGGCAGTCCGTTACATCGAGGCAAACAGCCCCTTCAAGTTCTGCACTGTCAAGGCTTGGAATGGTGACTTCACAGGTCTCGGCGCAGATAGCGGCTACACCATTGCTGACAACAACTGCGTTGTCGCAGAGAACGGTCTCTATATGATTGAAGTTGATCTCAAGAATGGCGCAATCAATGTCCACAAGGCTGAGATCTTCGGTATGGGAGACGTGTTCGGTAACTGGGATGAAGGTGCAAACCCTTACACTATCAACGAGGATGGCACAGCTTCTATCGTAGCTGCAGCTTCCGGTACACCTCGCACTTATGTGGGTTCAGTCTCGGCAGCCGCTGCAGGTAACTGGTGGCACCGTGAACTCGGCGTTTCCGGTGGCAAGATTGTCTACCGTGCAGCCGGTGATGAGGTTCAGGACTCTTTTGATACAGTCGCAGCCGGTCAGACCATTACTCTCGACTTCAATGCTGGAACAGGTTCTATCAAGTAATCATTTCCAATATTATACTATTCATTGATGCGCCGGCCGGCAACAGTCGGCGCATCATTTTACAATTATGAAATATCCTTTAAGTACTTTACTGCTGAGCGCATCTTTATTATTTGCAGCTTGCAATCCTACCCAGAACGATCCCACTCCCGAGCCTGATCGAAGTGACTACGGAGTTGAGATCAGTCCTGCCGCGCCTTCATGGGACGGCACCAAGTCAGCGGACATCTCCTATCAGGTGCTCGTGTATTCGTTTGCGGACTCCGATGGTGACGGGATAGGTGATTTCAAGGGTCTGGAAGACAAACTCTCTTACTTCGATGAGATCGGGGTAAGCGCACTTTGGCTTTCACCTGTGCATCCTGCAAGTTCTTATCATGGTTATGATGTCCTTGATTATGAAGCTATCAACAGTGAGTACGGAACTGAGGAAGACTTCAAATCCCTGATCGATGCAGCCCACGAGCATGGGATTAAGATCTATATGGACTATGTGATTAATCATACGGGCAAAGATCACCCTTGGTTCAAGGCTGCACTTTCTTCGGAAGACAATCCCTATAGGGAATACTATGTGCTTTCGAGTAATCCTCAGGCTGATATCGCAGCAGGGAAAATCCCCCAGATCAGTACCGAAGGTGCCGGAGGATATGATTCGGGCCAGTGGTATGCGGCTACGGTAAACTCCTCTGACGATGCCCAGAAATTGAAATTTACTCTCGATTGGAGCACTCCTTCTGCTCCGAAACTCACTGTTTCTAAGGTGGATGATGTTGTCAATTCCGGAGAGCAGTCTTCAGGTAAGTATCTCTATTATGGAGAGGGCAATATAAAGGAATTCTACACCGACGGGAGCGACATCTATACTCTTAGCCTTGAACTTACGACTTCATGGGGCGTGCTTGTGCGCACAAGTACCACCACATGGGACGGAGGAACCAAGTTCGGCGCTCCCACAGGCAGCAATAAGCTCGCTTGGGACACGCCTCTCACACTTTCCACATCGGATGCGCAGGATATCCTCCTTCCCGACCAGGCTTCACTGATGTATCATTCGCATTTCTGGACTCCTTATTTCGCTGATCTCAACTACGGCTATGCTGACCAGTGCGCTTCGTCTCCCGCGTTCAAGGCAATAGTCGCTTCTGCGCAGAAATGGATGGATCTCGGCGTGGACGGCTTCCGCATGGATGGTGCGAAGCATGTCTATCACAATGCTTCTTCTTCGGAGAATCCCACATTCTGGAATACATTCTACACAACCCTGAATACCTATTTCCATAAGACACATAGCGAGGACCTCTATATGGTGGGTGAAGTTTATGACGACTGGCAGGCCGCTTCCCCTTACTACAAGGGCCTCCCCGCGATTTTTGAATTTGCATTCTGGTATCGTCTGCAATGGGCGATAGGCGCTTCCACCGGAAGATATTTCGCCAACGACATTATGTCCTATAGGACTCATTATGAGGGCATTCGTCCAGATTATATCGCAGCCATGAAGCTCTCTAACCATGATGAGGACAGGGCACTCTCTACTCTCGGCGGCAAGAATGCCATAGACAAGGCAAAGCTTGCTGGTGCCGTGCTGCTTACCGCAGAGGGATCTCCTTATGTCTATTACGGTGAGGAACTCGGCTATCTCGGCAAGAAAAACAACGGCGATGAGTTCGTCAGGAGTCCTTTCAAGTGGGGTGACTCATATACGACCAATTATGTCACTAAACTGTTTGCCGGGCAGGCGGATGTCGCCACATATCCCGAGCAGAAGGCCGATGGGTCTTCCATCTGGAATGTCTATAAGACCTTCGGAACGCTGCGCAATGCCTGTCCTGCACTCGCGGAGGGTGTGATGGAGCGCCATGGTGTCTACAACGAGACAAATGGCGATTTCCCTTCACTCGCCGTGTGGTATATGAACTCCGGCTCGCAGAAACTTCTCGTGGTGCACAACCTTTCCGCGAAGGTGGTTTCTGCTCCTTTCGAGGACTCTCTTGAGAAGCCCCTTGCGGTGCAGGGCAAGGCTTATCAGCAGGATAATGTACTTACGCTTTCCGCATGGTCATCTGCAGTGTTTGAATTATGAGACTGAAATTCTGGGCAATAGCTACTCTTGCGCTCGTTTTGGGAGCATGTGAACCTGCAAAGGTGGAAACTCCCGATGAAGGTTCTTCTTCTGGCACTCCAGACACGGAGCAACCCGGCAATTCGGGTTTGATTCCGGGATCCAAGGACGACCCCTATGGCATCGATTACCTCTATGGCGGCGGGGAGATAGCTGAGATTCATATTACCGTCTCTCTTGACGAGTGGAACAAACTTCTGGCTATGTATGATGCCAATCACAAGACCAAGCAGTATGTCAAGGGTGATTTGCGCTTTGTCAAGGGCGAAGACGAGCAGATTATCAACGGCGTGGGTCTCAGGCTTCGCGGCAATACTTCCCGACGCCGTCCCGAAGTGAGTGACGGGGGCCACAACAGCGTGGATACCAAGTGGCAGCATTGTCATTTTGGATTGAAGTTCACCGAGTACACCAAGGATGACGCGCACGAAATCGCCGGTGCACGAAATGTGTGGCTCAAGTGGTTCAAGGAAGATCCTACCTATACGCGTGAAGTCTATTGCTATGACTTGTTCCGCAGGGCAGGTGTATGGACTGCCGTACATTCGACTTATTGCAGGCTATGGCTCAAGGTTGAGGGAGATGCCAAAGAGACTTATTATGGTGTGTATCAGATGATAGAACCCATCAATAACCGTTATCTCAAGGCTCGTAAGTCAGAATTTGGCTCTGCTGACGGTAATCTCTGGAAATGCCGTTATGGTGCAACGCTCAACTCCATCGACGCCAATTTTGGAGTGGATTTGGGAGGAGATGAGGAGTACACTTATGAGTTGAAGTCCGATGACAACGATTTCAATGCTGCGAGGGAGCAGCTCCAGGACTTCATCCTCAAGGTAAGGGGCAAGACCGGAGATAGTTTCAAGAATTGGATCAGTCAGGTCTGCGATGTGGAGTTCCTCCTCAAAACCTATGCGGTCAATGTGACTGTGGGGATGTGGGACGATTATTGGAACAACTGCAATAATTATTATCTCTACTTCACCACGACAGACAAGTACGACTATAAGTTCTTCTTCATACCCTACGACTACGACAATACTCTCGGTACAAGTCAGGGCTATGACTCTGGCAAGCAGAATCCTTTCCAGTGGGGTAACGATTCTAACCCTTTGATATATAAAATTTTGCAATACGATGAGTTCCGTCAGCTCTATAAGAATGCGCTGCTCGAACTTGTCGACCCCGACAAGGCTCTGTTCTACTATGATGCGAGCATGAAGCGCATCTCGCAGTGGCAGTCTCTGATTTCAGATTATGTCGTGAATGACACCGGAGAGGATTGCAGTATCTATGACAAGCCTGCCTCTTGGGGTAATCATAACGAGTACCGCATCATGGAGGGCAGTAATGACGGGCAGAACTTCTTCAAGGTGCGCACGGAAGCTATTTTAAATGCATGCAAATAAATATGAGACATCTTAAACTTACCATCCTCGCCGCTTTGGCTGCCTTGATGGCAGTCTCTTGCGCAGGTGCACAAAACCAGCCGTCCGAGCCTTTGTATGACGGCGTTGTGTACGAGATGAATGTCCGTCAGTATACTCCCGAGGGGACATTTGACGCTGCCCGCGAGCAGCTTCCCAGGCTCAAGGAGCTTGGGGTGGACATCGTGTGGGTAATGCCTCTTTATCCGATAGGAGAGAAGGGCCGCAAGGGAACTCTCGGCTCTTATTATGCCATCCGCGACTACTGTGATGTGAACCCCGAGTTCGGTACTCTCGAAGACTTCGATGAGTTCGTCGCTGAGGCACATTCACTCGGTCTCAAAGTGATTATCGACTGGGTGGCGAACCACACTTCTCCCGACCATCCATGGGTGACGCAGAAGCCAGCCGATTGGTACTATCGTGATGCAGAAGGCAATACTATCGTAGAATACGACTGGACAGACATCGCCAAGCTCAATTATGCCAATCCCGATGTCCATGCAGCTATGCTTGAAGCGATGAACTTCTGGCTTGAAAGGGGGATTGACGGCTACCGCTGCGACATGGCGCACCTCGTGCCTGAGGAGTTCTGGACTTCTACTATCGAGACTCTCCGGAAGAAAGCGGGTCGTCCGCTATATTTCCTCGCAGAGGCGCAAGAGGACTGGATTTACTCTTGTGGATTTGATACTATGTATGGTTGGAGATTCCATCATCTGCTTAATGACATTGCCCAGGGCAGGAAGGGCAAGTCTGAACTTGTGGAGGAGATACAGAAGGGTTATCTGCCCGGTGAGGGTCAGCTCCTTTCATTTACTTCCAACCATGATGAGAACAGTTGGGCTGGTACTGAAATGGAGCGCATGGGAGATGCCGTGCAGGCTCTCAGCGTGCTTTGCTGGACATTGCCACACGCACAACCCTTGATTTATACCGGTCAGGAAGTGGGATTTAACCACAGGTTCGAGTTCTTCGAGAAGGATATCAATCCCGACTGGACACACAATTCCTATACCGAGTTCTATGCCCGTCTCGCTTCGCTTAAGCACTCACACCCGGCACTTGATACGGATGCCGCTTTTGAACTTCTCGAAAGCGATGACAAGAGCATAGCGTTCAGGCGCAGCAAGGGTTCCGATGAGGTCTCGGTCAGAGTGGATCTCGCCGCTCCCTGGTCTTGGGAAATCAAATGCGCCGAGGACAAGGTGGAGAAAGTCGAACCTCTCTGCTGGTGGACGGATATGAAGACTCCTCTCCAGCTACTTGTCAAAGGTGAGGATATTTCTTCGTATGAAGTGAGCATCGAGGGTGGAGAGGGCGTCCGCGCGACTCTTGCCCATAAGGCTGACAGTCCAAACTATCTCTTTGTGGATGTTGAGATTTCAAGTTTCGCAAAGCCCGGTACTTACTATATCCGCTTCGATAAGGAGGGAGAGTCATTCCGCGTGCCGTATCAGATTTATGTCCGTAGGGAGGGCTCGGCGCAGCGTGTAAGCTTCACTACTGCGGATCTTATGTATCTGATTATGCCTGACCGCTTTGTCAATGGTGACAAGTCCAATGACTCGACCCCTCAGACAACGGAAAAGGCTTCACCCAAGGAGTTCTTCGGCCGTCACGGCGGAGATATCGCCGGTATCAGAAGTCAGCTTCCCTATCTCGAAGATCTTGGAGTGACTGCCGTGTGGAATACCCCTCTACTTGAAGACAATGAGCCTTCGCAGTCCTATCACGGCTATGCCTGTACGGACTACTACCATATCGACAGCCGTTTCGGCTCGAATGAGAATTATCGCGAGCTTGTAGCGGACGCCCATTCTCACGGCATCAAGATGATAATGGATGTGGTGACCAATCACTGCGGTGATGCGCACTGGTGGATGCAGGACCTTCCCTTTGAGGATTGGGTGCACCAGTGGCCCGAATATACCCACTCCAATTGCTGTTTCTCGGTTCAGAACGACCCTTATGCCGCCAAGATTGACAAGACCAATATGGAGGGAGGATGGTTCGATCGCTCTATGGTGGACATGAACCTTGACAATCCTTATCTGTTGCAGTATTTCAAGCAGTGGGCGGTATGGTGGATAGAGTATGCCGACCTTGACGGCTTCAGGGTTGATACCTATCCTTACAATGAGAAATATCCCATGAGCGAATGGTGCCAGGCTGTACGTACCGAGTATCCCAATATCAATATCGTCGGAGAAGTCTGGTCCAACAATGTGCCCCAACTCGCTTATTGGCAGGAGGGGATGCACAACAAGGACGGCTTCGACTCACACCTTCCCTCGATAATGGATTTCCCTCTGCAGACTGCATTCATCCAGGCTCTTTCGTATGACGGCAGGGTGAACTGGGATGAGGGTATGGTCAAGGTGTATGACTGCGTAGCAAATGACCAGTATTATGCAGACAAGGACAATATGCTGATTTTCACCGGTAACCATGACCAGGAGAGAATAGCTGACTGTCTCGGAAAGGACCCCGCCCGCGTCAAGATGGCGTTTACTATGCTGGCAACCCTGCGTGGCATTCCTCAGGTGTTCTATGCCGATGAACTTTTTGCCGTGAGCGCTGACAGGCGTCAGGGACACGGGGGACTGAGGGTTGATTTCCCTTTGAACTGGGAAAAGAACCGCACTGCGGTGGATATGCACGATTATTTTCGTACCTTGTTCCAGTGGAGAAAGACATCGCGTGCCGTCCAGCAGGGAGAGCTTACTCATTTCCTCAGACGAGACAACACCTATGCCTATTTCCGCTACCTGCCTGATTTCTCCGATGTGGTGTTCGTATTCGTGAATTCTCAGTCAAGTCCTGTGGAAATCCCTTGGGCTGACTATGCAGAGATTACTTCACGGCTCCCTGAAGGTGGCAAGTGGGTCAATGTAATTGATAATAAGAATATTAATCCTGAAAAATACACTATAAATGAAAAGCAGAGCATTGTTTTGCACTATAGCGTTGAGCCTCGCGGCATTTAATGTCGGGGCTGCTGCGCAGAACTGTGAGAGTCTCGTTTCCCCTGATGGGAAACTGAAGATGGAGTTCCGTCTCACGGCGGAGGGCGTCCCCCAGTATTCATTGGCTTATCTTGATGAGACAGTCATCAGGCCTTCATCTCTCGGATATGAGCTCCGTGGAGTTATCAAGGCCCAGGATATAACTTATGATGGAGACAAGGTCCTCAAGTTGGACAGACAGGCTCCTTATGCATTCAATACAGACTTCGAGCTTCTTGGTGTAGAGCAGGATTCCCACGATGAGACTTGGGAGCCGGTCTGGGGTGAGGAAAGCCATATCCGCAACCATTACAACGAACTGCTCGTCAATCTCCGTCAGCGTTCATCCGGCAAGCTTCTCTCCGTCAGATTCAGGCTTTTTGACGACGGTCTCGGATTTCGTTATGAATTCCCTATTCAGAAGTCTCTCAATTACTTTATTATTAAGGAAGAACTCACAGAGTTCGCGCTTGGTGGGGATTACACTGCATGGTGGATTCCCGGTGATTTCGACACTCAGGAGTACCAGTATGTCACGACCAAGGTCTCTGAGATAGGTCCTAATTTCGAGAAGGGTCTGTGCGGCAATTCTTCCCAGACTCCTTTTTCCCGTTGGGGAGTGCAGACTGCACTTCAGATGAAGACGCCTTCAGGCTTGTATGTCAATATCCATGAGGCGGCATGTGTGGATTATTCTACAATGCATCTGCTGATGAATCCCGAGACTTTGACATTCACTTCGTATCTTACTCCTTCCGCTGACGGGTTCAAGGGTCACATACAGGCTCCTCGCACTTCCCCCTGGAGAACGGTCCAGGTGGCTCCGAGCGCAACTGCACAGCTTGCCAGCCGTCTCGTGCTCAATCTCAACGAGCCTTGCGCACTTGAGGATGTGAGCTGGATTCACCCCGTCAAGTATATGGGTGTCTGGTGGGAGATGATTGCAGGCAAGAGCGCATGGAGCTATACTGATGCCGACCAGGCTATCGACCTTGACAGTTTCGATTATGCCAATGCCGTTCCTCATGGCAGGCATGGTGCGACCAATGAGAATGTCAAGAAATATATTGACTTTGCAGCCGAGCATGGTTTCGATGCGGTGCTTGTCGAAGGCTGGAATATAGGTTGGGAAGACTGGTCTGATCTCAATAAGGATTATGTCTTTGATTTTGTCACTCCTTATCCCGATTTCGACATAGACTATCTCAATTCATACGCACACGAGAAGGGTATCAGGCTTGTTATGCACCATGAGACATCGTCTTCCGTGCGCAATTACGAGCGTCATATGGAAGCGGCTTATTCGCTTATGAACAAGTATGGTTACGATGCCGTCAAGAGCGGTTATGTGGGAGACATGGTGATTTCAGGTGACCATCATTACAGCCAGTTCATGAATAACCACT
This sequence comes from uncultured Muribaculaceae bacterium, assembly GCA_964571735.1. Lineage (GTDB taxonomy): Bacteria > Bacteroidota > Bacteroidia > Bacteroidales > UBA932 > Cryptobacteroides. The sequence continues at coordinate 14,215 of CAZNDD010000030.1, forward strand.
ACCTCTACGCCGTAACCGAGGCTGCTAAACACCATATCATGGTCAATGCCCACGAGGCGACACGCCCTACAGGTCTGTGCCGTACTTATCCCAACCTGATAGGTAATGAGTCTGCACGTGGTACGGAGTATCAGGCTTTCGGAGGTACCAATCCTGAGCATGTGACTATCCTGCCCTTCACCCGTCTCAACGGCGGTCCTATGGATTTCACTCCCGGTATCTTCGAGCAGAATCTCAAGGACTGGTGCGGCAACGACAGTCATGTCAATGCCACAATCGCCAATCAGCTCGGTCTGTATCTGACCATGTATTCGCCTCTTCAGATGGCTGCCGATACTCCGGAGCATTACTCCGAGCACATGGATGCATTCCAGTTTATCAAGGATGTGGCTGTGGATTGGAGCGAGAGCCGTTATCTCTATGCCGAGCCTGGTGATTATCTTGTAGTAGCCCGTAAGGCGAAGAAGGACGGTCAGTGGTTCTGCGGTGGTGTGACTGATGAGCAGGCCCGCGACTTCAAGATTAAGTTGGACTTCCTCGGAGAGGGTACTTATGAGGCTACCATCTATCAGGATGCTCCCGATGCACACTACAAGACCAATCCTCAGGCTTACAAGATTACCAAACGCAAGGTGAAAGCTTCTTCTACTCTGCGTGTGCACATGGCTGAGGGAGGCGGTTTCGCAGTGTCTTTCAAGAAGATTTAATACCTTTGCAGGCTTTGTCTGCACAAGTGAGAATTTACAGGTTTTATGAAAGTTACATTTTCGATAGAATATAGGACAGCATGGGGAGAGAGCCTCTCCCTTGTGCTTTCCGATATCAAGTATCCTATGGCTTGGAGCGATGGTGCGGTGTGGACCGTGACCGTCGACGGGGTTAAGAATTCTGACCTTGCAAGCTATTCTTATGTGGTTATGAAAGACGGACTTATTGACCGTCTTGAATGGGACAGGCATAGCGCATCTGCCGATGCCCGAAAGAAGTCCGTCAAGATTCATGACAGTTGGATTGACTGCCCGATTCCCGGTTGTCCTTTCCCTTACAGGCATATCGCGGAGAAGTTCGACCGTCCCGGCTACAAGGGTGCAGGTACTGCAGTTCCCGTGTTTGCACTCCGAAGTGAGAAGGACTTCGGCATAGGGGAGTTCAGAGACTTGCATCTGATGGTGGATTTCGCCGCCGCTACAGGTCAGAGCGTGCTTCAATTGCTCCCTGTCAATGACACTACCCGTCGTGGCGAATGGAAGGATTCCTATCCTTACAGCCCTATCAGCAGTTTTGCATTGCATCCTCTCTATATCCATCTGCAGGATATAGGTATCAAGGAGGATGCGGCTTTCAAGGCTGAGCAGAAGGCTCTCAATGAGCTTCCGGAGATTGATTATCCCCGCGTGTTCAAGTCTAAGATGGCTCTTGTCCGTAAGGCTTATGAGCAGAGAGGGGAGAAGGATCTCAAGAGTGCCGCTTTCAAGAAGTTTGTCAAGGAAAACGCTTCATGGCTTGAGGAGTACACTCAATTCTGCGCAAAGCGCGACTCCAACGAGCCGGAGTATCACGCTTGGATTCAGTATCACCTTGACAAGCAGTTCGCTGCCGAGGCTGATTATGCCCGTAGCAAGGGGGTTTCGCTCAAGGGTGACTTGCCGATCGGCGTGAGTGGAGACAGTGCGGATGCGTATTTCCATCCGGAACTTTTCAATCTGGATTCGAGTGCCGGTGCGCCGCCGGATTATTTCTCCAAGGACGGGCAGAACTGGGGTTTCCCTACCTATAACTGGGAAGCTATGGCTCAGGATGATTATGCGTGGTGGAAGAGCCGCTTGCGCAAGATGAGCCGTTATTTCGATGCTTTCCGCATTGACCATATACTCGGGTTCTTCCGTATCTGGGAGATTCCTGCCGAGTATAAGAGCGGTCTTATGGGACATTTCAATCCTGCATTGCCCTACAGTGCGGAGGAGATTTACAATATGCAGCTTCCCCGCGAGGGACTCTTCCTTGAAGATCCCCGTCACCACGGTTGCTATCAGCCATGTATCACCCCTGACACTTCGGCTCTTGAGCCTTGGCAGCAGGATAGGTTCGGTGCTTTGTACAATGATTTCTTCTATCACAGACATGATGAATTCTGGCGGCGCAATGCCGAGCGCAAGCTCCCCGAACTTCTTTCCGCCAGCGGTATGCTGGCATGTGGGGAAGACCTCGGTATGGTGCCAGACTGCGTGCCCGGCGTGATGGATCACTGGAAGATTCTCTCGCTTGAGATGACTCAGATGGACAAAGGCAGACCTTGGCAGGCATTGAGCGTGTGCGCGACTTCAAGCCACGATATGTCCACCCTGCGTATGCAGAGCGAGGAGAGCGGCAGGGGAGACCTGCGCGGATGGCAGGTGAGGGATATACTTCGCGACCACCTTAACTCCATCAGCATGCTTGCGATTTTCCCCTTGCAGGATTGGGTTGCACTTGACGAAAGGCTGCGCCGCAAGGACTATATGTCGGAGCGTATCAACTATCCTGCCGACCCTGATAACCATTGGAAATACCGTTTTCATCTTCCCATAGAGACACTTCTCTCTGACGAGGCTTCAGAACTTCGAGTCCAGATAGAAGGTCTCCTGCGCGATAGCGGAAGGTATTGATCTATATCTTATGTGAGACTTTAAGGGGCTGACTGATAAGGTCAGTCCCTTGTTGTATATGGATATGATGACGGTGGCGGTAGAGTAAGCTTGGCTTGGTCCGATGGTGGCTAAAAAGTCTTATTGACAGATTAGTCACCATTTTTTATGCCAGCGCGCCACCTTGGGGTCGTCGGGACACCTGTGATTGGACATAATTGCAAAGCGCCGCCGGACAATTGGGAAATTGCGCTGGTCGGTACAGGGAGAAGCCGTTTTCTGTACCGTGTGGTTCTATACAATGCTTTCGTGCAGGGAAAGGCCTTATTCTGTACCGCGGGCTCTTCGGTGGCAGTTCTGTGCAGTGAGGCCCCCTTTCTTGTACAAGTCGGCTCGGGTGCCCCGTGCGGTGCAATGAGAGGCCCTTTCTTGTACAAGTCGGCTCGGGCACCCCGTGCGGTGCAAGGGGAAGCCATT
>CAZNDD010000031.1:0-17294 GCA_964571735.1 uncultured Muribaculaceae bacterium
GAAACAGTATCAAACAGTCTCGTCCTTCTCTGTCATAACTCCTTTGCTTTGGTCATGACACGAAGGTCGGGTTTATAATCAAAAGTTACTGCACTCTTGTTTCCGTTTTCACTGCATTGTTGATTCCGAACTTACTGTACTATTGTTTCCATTTTCACTGCACTCTCGTTTCCGATTTTACTGTATTTTCTGTTTCCGGTTATACTTCCACCCATTCATGGCGACCGGAGTCGGTCAACTGATACTCCGATCTGGTCTTGGTAACTGTTCGCATTACACTATACTTTTTTGTTCCCGTATAGTGTCAACTTTTTTCAGTTCAAGTCAGAGCAAGGCTGCCGAAACACAAAACTTAATGGATTTCATTGGGTTAATTTAATAATTTCTTTGCAGTAAAATACCTAATTGTGAGAAGGATAGCTGCAACGATATCTATCACTGCCCATGTATCCTTGTCGTTAAGGTATATAGGTATGATCGGGTTGAACAACAAGGCTAAAAAAGCATATACAACAGTCACTACACCTATCTTACCATCACTTTTATAGCTCAAATAGCATGAAAAGCAGCTGACAAGACACACAACAATCCTCACGAGTGTATAATATCCAGTCGGCAAATCGGCAAGACCTATCAAGAGGAGGGATATTGGGACAAAAAAGATCCAAATCATATCAGTTGTTATTTATTTTGATCGTAGCACTTTAAATGTACCGCACATTACTTTCATGTATTACTTTCTTGCGGCACTCAATTTTTTAATAAACCGCACAAACTCACCTATTATCATTACGGAGGAAGTCCCAACTATTATTTTCAACAAATCATCTAATTCCAATGGGACAACATTAAAAAATTGCCCACCAAGATATACAATGGCAAGCTGTCCGGTAAATATAAGAGCAACGATAAAAAGAAAACCCTTACAATTTTTCAGATTCAATGCACTTTTATTCGTTCCGTACGCCTTTGCATTAAACAAATTCCAAAATTGGAGAAATACGAAAGCAGTAAAGAATAACCCAGACTCATATTCAGAGATGCCATTGTAGGTACCTATCTGCAACCACTTTAAACCCGGTTGAATATCTGTATGTTCCATAAAGTAAGTAAAGGAAACCATCAGCACACAAAAGATTCCTCCGACTATGGTTATGTGTAAAAATAACTTCCTATCAATAATAAATGAGTGCCTATTCCTTGGCCTATTTTTCATCAGGTCATGATCAGGCGGAAGCGACGCAAGGGCCATAGCTGCGAATGTATCCATAATGAGGTTGACCCACAACATTTGTGTCACTGTCAATGGAGATTGGATACCCATGAAAGCTCCGCAGAGAACGATCAAGCAGGCAGCTATGTTTACCGTCATCTGAAAAAGGATAAACCGCTGTATGTTTCGATACAATGTCCTGCCCCATAGGACGGCTCTGCTTATGCTAGCAAACGAATTATCTATGATTGTGATGTCGCTTGCTTCCTTGGCCACGGATGTTCCATCCCCCATAGAAAGGCCAACATGAGCAGCATTAAGTGCAGGAGCATCATTTGTACCATCCCCAGTTACGGCAACGACCTCACCTTTCACCTGAAGAATCCGGACAAGTCTCTCCTTGTCCGAAGGGCGTGCACGCGCGATAATCTTAAGATTACCGACAATCAATTTAAGCTGGTCATCAGTCAGCATCGACAATTCTGGGCCTGTTATAATGTTTTGAGATGAATAAGAATCGTTCCATATGCCGATTTGCCGGCCGATTTCCAATGCCGTTTCCGAATTATCACCAGTAACAATCTTGACTTCAATGCCAGCATCAAGGCATTCTTTAACTGCCTCTGGCACATCTGCCCTAACTGGATCTGACAATGCAAACAAAGATATCAACTCTAGTCCCGATACGCATAGTTTTCCACCAATTATTATAGACTCTTCCGCAGACAATTCCTTAACCGCAACGGCAAGCATTCTCATGCCACGCCTCTGATAAGTTTCAGTGTATGCTTTCAAATGTGCTTCTTCATCTAAAGAAGCGCTGCAAAACCCGCCGACAATCTCAGGAGCCCCTTTTACAAGAAGCAAATCCTTTTCGCCAAAATTTCTGACGACAGTAGCCATATATTTGTTCTCCGAGGAGAATGGAAGTTCTTCAACCACTTCAGCCATAGACCGAAACGCAGTGTAGTCAATGCCCCTTTCCTTAAGCCATAACAACAACGCGCCCTCTGTCGGGTTACCAATAACTACAGTTTTCCCATCATTGTCTTCAATACAAGCGGTAGAATTAACAGCTATTGACTGATACAACAGATTCAGGTCAATGCCGTCTGCCATCCATGCGTCAGATACTCTCATCTCGTTCCGGGTAAGAGTTCCCGTCTTGTCAGTGCAGATGACAGTTGTCGCCCCCATAGTCTCACAAGCATGCATCTTACGCACAAGGTTATTGGTGGCCAGCATCTTCCTCATACTATATGCGAGACTGAGCGTGACAGCCATAGGAAGACCTTCAGGCACGGCAACCACTATGAGAGTTACCGCAATCATGATGGACTGAAGTATATACGATATAAACTCAATCCACACTACAGGCTCCCCATTCAGCCCATGGAAATAAACGATAGCTCTTCCTATTAAAATCAAGAACGCCAAAACATAACTTATAGTGCTAATCTTAGCTCCAAGTCTATCAAGTTGCTCGTTGAGCGGGGTCTTTACGCCATTGTCAATCTGTGCTTGCCTATAAACCTTTCCATATTCAGTGAAATCACCTACAGCAAATACTCGACATATTCCATGGCCCTCCATTACCTTGGTTCCGCGATAAACTCGATTTGTAGGATATGTCGCATTGGGATCATTCAGACTCGGGTCAGAGTTCTTGCTACAAATGGGTTCCCCCGTCAACGAAGACTCATTTATACGGAGTGAAACCGCTTCAATCAATTCTGCATCCGCTGGCACTTCACAGCCCTCTTCTATAACAACTATGTCGCCTACAACAACATCTTTCTTTGCTATCTTCGCATATTTACCACTGCGTATAACCACGACCTGTTCTTCGTCATCGACCTGATTCAGGAGAGAGAATTCCTTGTCAGATTTCAATTCAAAGACAAATGCAAGTGTCGTCGACAACAGAATTGCCAGAAGAATACCGGCAGGCTCAAAAAAAGCGTCCAATGACTCGTCAAGGCCAAAATACTCATAAAAAGATATACCAAGAGAAAGCGCACCCGCCACAATCAGTATTAAGATTAATGGGTCCTTGAATTTCTCGAGGAAACGCTTCCAAACAGGCTCTTTGTCTGTCGGAGTAAGGAGGTTATTTCCATATTTTGCACGACTCTCTAGAACCTGTTCCGGCGTGAGTCCCTTGATATTAAGCTTCATGGTCGTCATCGGATTTAGTGTTGGTTCTAATATGATGCACGGACACCTTTCGATCTCCGGTGCGTGACACTCCGAATTCCAAGGTCCTCATGGTCTTCGTATTGCCGCACATCAGGAGGAATATCTTCTTGCCGAGATCTTTCGCTATTGATGTATGATTTTGGATTTCCCGCAAGTTACTGGGGAATCGTTTCGCTTCTTTGCTAAGTCTCTTCAAGAGTTTCTGCTCGACATCATCAATGATGCCGTCCTCTCCTATTTGTTCTATGAGCCATTTTGCTTCGAGGTCGTCAATTGCTTCAGGGGAACGATCGTCATCGAGAATGAAGTCGCAGATAGCCTGGATAAAGAAGTTGTCCCAGTCTTTTAGATTCCCGAAATCATTTAGTTCTTTACGAAGTTTAAAAAGGAATTCGGCTTTGTCTGGAAGCACCTTCCCGTCGGTATAGACAATGTCTCGCAACGCAACAACATCGGTCGCCGTTATACTGCCGCTTGCAACAATTGCTTTTCTTATTCTTTCCAAATTATCCATCATTAATGAATCCTAATGTCTAGTTCTCAAGGAAATATTGAGTTGATTATTCGCCATAACAGTCAACAAGTCCTTCAATCAGTTCATGGCTCATCTGAAGGAATTGGAACATGCATATCTTTGAGCATATATGAGAAGAAAGAGTTCCACTTACTTTGTTTGTGTCTTTCAAATCAACTCTGCCATTCTTTATATCGTCATTCCATCTTTCATTGTCTGTATAAAAATAGTATGACGTCAGATTCTCTGCGTTAGGGCCGAGAGTATATGTATTCACAAATGGCTGAGATTTAGCTTTCAAGTGCTTACACACACTCGGGAGATCGATTTCCTTAATAAACTCGAAAGGATCATCCCACTTTATATAGTAAAAACCGAACACATCCCACTTTATTGTCTCTTTAAGATCTTCTTTCAGGGATCCTATAATACGAGTATCATCATCTCGATCTTTCCAGCGCTTGATAACACTTTCGATTCTCTTGTCCTTGCCTCTTGCATAAAACTTCTTCAGTTTATCGAGGTCGATAAGATTATCGACAGACGAGCAATGAGTTGTCAGACGGAAACCCTCAATCTCTTTCTTCGTCTGTTCAAGTTCGTCTTTTAGTTCAGAAACCTTTCCCTTAAGACGTTTATAGTTTTTTCGCTCGCCACTTAAAACTTCGATTGATTTGATTGAATCGATTTTTGCCTTGAGGCTCATCTTTGAAGTCTGGGTGCTGTCAACCAGCGTTGTCTCCGATTCATTGTTCTTTCTATGATTTTTCTTCGCAGTTTGTTCAACAACGGGTGCAGCGCTTGATTTGTTCCTGAGATAGCAGTTAAATTTCGGCGACTGTATAAACTCAATTAGTCTATTATACGCGTTCACATTTGCATCGAATGGTACGCCCTTATAGAATTCGCCCACATCTTGCTCAAGATTATACTGCTCATAAATCACTTCGCGGCTGATGAAGTCTGGATATTCTTTCTTTACCCGATCTTGTTCTTTAGTAATGACAATGTCGGCGACTCGAGGGTCAACTTCATCTTCCATATCGACATCGACAGATTCTTCAGATGATTTGTTTCGTTGGAAAAGTCGTGTCAGAAAATTGCAACTTTTCCGTTTACTCAAGTCAGTTGAATCAGAGCGCTCTTCTAAATCAGAACTACCATCTGCGTCGTCATTCTCTTGATTGTCATCTTTCTCAGCATCTAACTCGGCCAGTTTTTCATCTCGAGCCTTCTCTGTTGCGTTTCGATCTTCTTCCACTGCCTTTTCCAAAGCATCCTCCTTGATGGCAATAATATCCTCCTTGAAGGATAATAATATATCATCAATCTCCTTGTCCATCGAGCCCGGAGCCGATTTAATATCTACATCAAAAGGGATTTCTTCATATCTTTCAGAAAGGCGTGCTTGACGATCAGCAAGTCCAAATGGTTCTTTTTCGTAATCAAGCGAAACACAATCATTCTTATTATCAAGAATATATGCCGTTAAATCATATTTTCCCGCCAAGGAATAATACTTGAAGATGTCATCGTGGTAATACATGCATTCTGAATAACCTACGGCAAAAGTCCTTGTATCACCATTTATCGCTGCGAACGTATTGTATGAGTCATCTTTGTTTGATAACAACATCATCAAGTCGCACAACATTCGAGGAAGCATTATATTATGCCCTTCCTTATCAAGACAAATAGCAGCACCATTACGGTTCTGGTTGTCTACATAAAGGATTCGAGTCAAGAAGTCGTCCGTTTCATTTAAATTCAGGTCCATTAGTTGTTTAAGCACCATTTTGGAGACTTGCCGTGTCACGTCGGTCGGGTTGTCTACTTGGTAAGAAAACAACACCCTTACCAACTGGAAATTCGTTGCAAAATGACTATCGTACACCGCTCTAATCTCATCAGTCAACCAGGTAGATTGCTCAAAATCCTCATCTGTGATAGGATTATCGAGAAGGAATATATTGATTTGTTCTCCCTCATTCTCGCAAACATGTAAAAACTGGGCTATCTGGTTTTTAAACAGATTCCTCGGGAAATCAGACTCTATAGTTTTAGCCAATGCCTCATCCGTATTACCACCGCCGGCGTGCTTTGAGTATGTCGTATACTCATATAAATACTTGTTTTCATCGGCCTTCTTGATTTTGCCGGTAGAAAGGTGTGTAATGACATCTGGATTATGTGGACGGCAATCCTTTATGCCGTCCACAATCCAATTTAAACTGTCTTTTACACTTATGACGATAAATGCAGACATAATATTAGTTAGTCATTAAGGCTATTTCCTGATTTACAAGGTTGAGAACGGCCTTAAACTTGGGATCTTCAAGATTTGACTGCTCGAGGGGGCTGAGGTTTGCATATTTTTCAAGATAGGTGTCCTGGTCCTTGATTTCTTGAATCTTTTGATTAATTGCCTCATTTCCATGACGTGAGATCTCCGTATTGAGAAGGTCCTCTATCTCATGATACAAACCTTCTGTCTTGAAGATATCAAATGCAACATCCCTCTGCTTATTCAAGTTAAATCTGTACTTATGGATAGCTTCACCACGGCTCTTGGACCTTATCCAATAATAGTTGGTAGCATCATCGTAATGTATGTAGCCAAAGACAAAACCCCATACCCAAAGTTGGAGAATGTTATCCTGCTCAATGGTCGGCATTACATCGAAGTTCTCAGAGAGGATACGATTGTTCAACTTTTCATCGAGGTATGCCGCCATCGGATGACCATTCGCCTGCTTGCTCTCGAAATCACTCTTGTATGTAGAGTAATTGTTAACCGCATATATAGGCAACAGGTCTTCAACTACGAGTACATAGACTCTGTCATTCTGGTATGTTGAAGCAAACGATGCGTGATTGCCATTCGTATCAAATATGGTATTGTATTCGGAATTAGTCGCCAGAATGCTCATATCTCGATCGCATACACCGATAATGACAAACTTGTCGAGCGTGAGCTGGGTTTGATTATATCCATGTGTATTGTAAGACCACAAAGGCGAAGCAAGGACCTTGAGTTGCTCAAGATAATTCTTCACCTCCTCAACAGGCATCTGCCTGAGGACGTCGTCAATAGACACGTTGACCGCACCTACGACAGGGGCAGTATTTTTGGCGAAATTCCATATCTGTGTATCAACCTGCTCCTTGGAAAGACTGAGCCACTGAACCAAGCCACCCTTCTGTGAGAAGTGAGTGTGGAAGTCAGCTTTGATTGAATCATCCAATCCGTAACTTGAAACCTTATAAACATCGGATTGATGAAGGAACATCTGGAACTTGGAAGTAGAAGATGCGAGCTGTTGCTGCCTCAACAATTCATCAGAATACTTGTCGTGTATGCGCATAAGATGGGACTGAAGGTTCTGCAACTGCTGCTCGTAATTGGAAACAGTAGCCTCAAAATCGTTATAGAAACGAATCGCCCAGATACGTCTCTTCTCCTCGCGAAGGCTGGAGACATAGTTTGTCAACTTCTGTGAAAGCATCTCAACGTTGTCTTCATCGACCTTTGATCCGAATATTGCGCCAATTCCAGTTTTCTTTATGCCAACCAAATCGGATTCCCACTGTACAGGAATACTATTCTGTGCATTGTAGGTCTCCTTTTCGGACTCCATCTCTACCCTGCAGAGATTGATAATCGTTTTGAGAGAGCGGATAAACTGCAATGATGCACCAACGCACCCATTTGTAGTGTTATCCATCAACTCCTTGAGGAAAGAACCAAACTCACGCTCTGTATTTGCAATCTTCTGAGCGAGATTTGCCTGCAGGCCAGCATCAATCCGATTACCCGCATTGTAGTCAATATATCCATTGATATCGTTGATGGTCGTATTCTCATCAATTGTAAGAACATATTCAGGAGCGGGAGAAAGGAGGGAATCTATTACATCATCACGCCCCTCATTCTCTCTAATGAGGACATTCTGATGATCGACAAATCTATTGGCATCCTCTGTGCCGTCAGAACTTGCCTGACTCATGGAATCGCAGAGTTGAGCTATGATTCTATATGCATATGCGCGACCTACAGCCTGATTGTCATAAATCAATTCAGCGCTGCCAGTTGATGCTGCCCAAGCTTTCTTATTGAGAATGTCATATACGCCACCATTCTGCTGATGACGGATGTTATCAAAAGGCGAACTAATTTCATCGCCCATCTTATTGGCAGGAAGGAACGCGCTCTTTGCGATAACATCTACAAGGTCATTTAGCTTATCAAATGCCACTCCTGCCCGATTGAGATTATTTAGTACAAATGCATAATCAAACAACGGCTCATTTATTGTCGTATAGCCGAAATTGATGGCAGGGTCATTCGGGTCAAGGTGCTCAATATAATCAAGAGAGCGGATTGCCCCATAGGCATTGTAGCGCACATTCGCCATAGACGGTCCGTTATTCATGGACGCAAAAACCTCAGGGAGAACAATCCACGGATAAATATTGCACTGGAGAGCCAAGTCCTTCATAGACTTATTAATAAGGCATAGGGTATCAATAAGCATACCGCTACCAGTACCACCTGCAACAGAAGCGAAAACATTAATCGTAGTGGCATATTCAACGCCATCTCTATTCGTGTCAATTGTATACTTGGAAGTATTTGGAATCAATTGATTAATCTTAGTTATGGCAGTAGATATGTTGGATTGTATTGTGTTAAAATTGTAATATGCGATGAAGCGTCCATTGGAACGCACTTGACCTGCACCCAATCCGGCTATATTACGGAGATTGTTTACATTCTTTGGAGGGACCCAGTCATATGCATTTGGATTACTCCTATACGTAGGAAGAGCATTACTAACGGTACAAACAAGCAATTCACTAGAATCAAGCTTGATTGGCGCACCAAGATTGCTAGTTACCTCCTTGTTGAGGGCAGCTGTATCGGTATCGATTGCCAGAAGCCCAATCATGGGCGGAACTTCCCCATAGCTATCGACGAAACACTTTTTGACTTTCAACAAAGCCGCAACACCTGTTCCTCCAAGGCCAACATAGAGTGTCTTTTTTAGTTTAATTGCCATAATGACGTAATTTATTTGTTATTGTAAATTTATCGTAAGTTTCTTTGCCGGTTCTGTAATAACGGCGACTCCGCTCTGAGGGATCGGATTCGGATTAAATATATATCCCTTGCCCTTTGCCATTGCCTTTCTATGCTTGCGAGGAAGGAAAGTGATAGGTTCTTCGAAGATTGGATTGACAATGGTATCAATCCTTCCAGTAAACAATGTGTTGAGAGCTGTTTGTTTAACTTTTTGAGATGCGAATACTACTCGCCTTGCGCCCTTGAAGTTTGTTGTAAACTGGGCAACAACAGCACCGCTCTTCTCCACAAGGACCATTTTTCTAAACTGGGGGAATCGCGGATACTTGACAGGTTTGATTACCAAAAACCATAACAACAAAACAGATAAGACAATAATGCCAATCCACATCAGCAGTTTCGCAAGAGGATTCATTGTTTGGACATACCTCACACGCCACGTGATAACATTGGCATTATTCGTAGCATTAAGATCGACATTATCAATTCGATCAAGATAATTCCGTCCAACTGTCAAATACCCTTGATGGATACCATTCTTTGCTCCTTCGGGGAATGAAATAGAGAGAATAATTTTGTCATCCTTCGGGGAAACGCGAATTTTGTTTTTGTCACATTTTTCGCCATTTGCATAAACCACAATGTCAGAGGACGACAACTTTTTACCGCCATTGTCAGTGACAATCAGTTCCACAAATGTAGTGGCATCACTCTTCGCGTCCTGACTGAATGACAATCCTATCGTAGATTCACAAGGAATCGTTTTTTCTTTAATCCAGCCAAATGAGTCATAGTGCTTGACACTCCCTGAAATTTTGTTTTTCGAGAATAGTAGGACTCTCTCCTTCTTATTAAGACAGTGAACCTTGACCTTGTTCGTAAGAAGGAATGTCTTATCTGGATTTTTGCCAAATGAGACATTAAGAGTAGCAGTACTATTGACTGGATAGCTATAGATATCCACATCATGTTTGATGTAAACCCTGACATTGTCCTTTGAGATATCCGTTTTCTTGACCTTAAAATCGCTACCTTCGTCAAATGAAAATTTCAAGTCATTGATTGCCGAAGAATTCTTGCCAGAAAAATGAATCGGGATATCGATATATTCATCGTTCCTGACATTAAACATCGCATTCTGATCAAGACGGATAAGGTTGATGTTCACATCTGCAGATGACACTCTCCATATACGCCCAGTCTTTTCAGTTTGTTTGTCAATGTGAGTACGTGCTTTGTCTCTGGCTACAACCTCACTATGACCTACATTATCGGTTAATTCGACAAAGAAACCGTAAGTAAGGGCACCTGTACGGTTGCCCCATTGATCTATTGCCCGAAAGAAATCTCCACCTTGTTCATGACCGCCATCAGTCATCAGGAACATATAGTTAACTTTCCCCGAATTGGCCTCAGAATAAAAATCAACCAAAGGATCATAGAGATTCGTCATAGAAGATTTTACAGGAAGCGGAAGGTCATTGATATTTGCAGTCAGCCTAGATTTGCCATCATCGGTTGCTTTCTCTTCCCACTTCTTCCATACCTTATGAGATGCATTTCTATCATCAGCAAACACGATGACGACTAACTCGGTATTTACATCATCGACATTCTCTATTGCCTTAATCAGATTATCCTTACTAGGTTGCCACAACTTATTAGAAACCATTGAATATGTTGCATCAAGATAGTAGACGCGCCTTTCGCCAGAAGGATTCTGGGCATATGTAAGAATGCTAGCAAAAGCGATGGCTAGCACAAGACAAATTTGTTTTTTCATCACAATATTAAATTCTCGCATTTTCTAACTTACTTTCCAAAGATGGACGGAACGACAATATGTCTTCTTTAATGATTATCATTCGGTTCACAAAAGATTTCATCTTTTTCGATTATCACCTCAGTACCTATGTCTATATATCTTATTAAATCAGAAAGGTCATCATTTTTCAATCGGACACATCCTTCTGAAGATCTTGTGCCGATAGACTCAGGAAAAATAGTTCCATGGATTCCTATTCCAGACCATCCCGGAGTTTCCAAGCGGATAAAATAAGGGCCATATGCGTATGGTCTGGGGCCTGCACCATCTAAAAAATCATGAGTCCAATGCCTAGAATCTTCAATAGAAGTAATCAGAAACTTACCTTCTGGCGTTCTTTTATCTCCTACATATTTTTTATCACCGGCATTAAGACCAATACCACATCTATATGCAACAAGAGTATCTGATTCCGAATTAAGCACTATTAACTCAAAATTCCTTTTTGATATAATGACTCGATTTTGTGCAGATACGTCTTCTATACACAATAAATATACGAGCGCAATAAAGCAACAGAATCTAGAAATTCGCATGTGTGTTTAGTTCTATTATTCGCTGCAACAAACGATAGTGTTTCAGTGTTACTTTTGTCCCGGTACACTCCCAACCCGGCATATACAAAAAAAGACGTGGGAGTTGAACTCGTGCTCATCTCGTCATCAGGCCTTGGCTGCCTACCGGAGAGATAAGCAACCGAGCATGCCCACGTCAGGGATGATATAGAGAACTCCACGCCTAAGCGCGGGATCATATCACCAGAAGGTGGACGCTGAGTTGCCGTTTCTTCTTCCGGTTGTGTAAACTGCCAAGTTCGATGACCGAAGAAAAACGTCAAGTAACGTCTTTTGTATGTATGCTTACTTTGCCCCGACTGACTACCCAATGAATATGCACTGACTGGCGCCACCCAAAGAGTAATCACTTAACCGACAGTGACGAAAAACGCACTCCGAGCCCATTAAATCGGGTCAAATAAGCAATCACAAATATAACAATTCTGCGATAAAATATGCAGAACTTGTCGCGTTTGCATCAGTTCATTTCAACCCAAATACGCACACAGCGGGATATTGAAATTCAATTTTCCACATAAGCATCCTCCCTCTTTCAATTTGCGCGAGGATTTAGTATTTTTGTAGGATTATGGCACAGAAACCATCCATACCCAAAGGGACAAGAGATTTCGGTCGCAAGGAGTGCGCCGAAAGGAATTACATATTCGACACCATCAAGTCGGTGTTTGACCTATACGGATACCCGCAGATAGAGACTCCCGCAATGGAGAACCTCTCCACCCTGCTCGGCAAGTACGGTGAAGAGGGCGACAAGTTGCTCTTCCGCATCCTCAATTCAGGAGATGCATTCGCACATGTCGACCATGACAAGCCCCTCACGGCTCAGGTCTGCGAGAAAGGCCTCAGATACGACCTCACCGTACCCTTCGCCCGCTATGTGGTACAGCACCGCGACGAACTGACTTTCCCCTTCAGACGCTGCCAGATACAGCCCGTATGGAGGGCAGACAGGCCCCAGAAGGGACGCTACCGCGAATTCTATCAGTGCGACGCCGATGTCATCGGTTCGAAGAGCCAGCTCTGCGAGCTTGAACTCGTCCAGATTGTGAACGAGGTATTCAAGCGTCTCGGGCTCAAAGTCGCTCTCAAAATCAATAACCGCAAGGTTCTCAGCGGACTCGCGGAGGTCTGCAATGCAGCCGACAAGGTCGTGGACATCACTGTCGCGATTGACAAACTGGACAAAATCGGCCTCGACGCCGTCAAACAGGAACTCCGCGACAAAGGTCTCGAGGAAAGCGCAATCGAGACCCTCACCCCGATTCTCACACTTTCAGGGAGTACCGCAGAGAAAATCGTCACCATGCGCGAACTTCTCTCCGCCTCTGAGACCGGACTCAAGGGACTCGACGAACTGGAGGAGCTGTTCGGATACATCGAAAGTGCAGGCATAGAAATGCAATGCGAACTCGACCTTTCGCTCGCAAGAGGGCTCAACTACTACACGGGAGCCATTTTCGAGGTCAAATCACTTGAATGGCAAATCGGCTCTATCTGCGGAGGCGGCCGTTACGACAACCTCACCGGCATTTTCGGTCTCGCAGACATGTCCGGCGTCGGTATCAGCTTCGGCGCGGACCGCATCTACGATGCAATGAAGGGTCTTGACCGCTTCCCCGCCAGACTCGGCAGCACCACGACTCTGCTTTTTGCCAATATGGGAGAAGTCCCCTACACCCTTGGCATCGCAAGCGCACTTCGCAGCAACGGAGTCTCCGTGGAGGTCTATCCAGATGAGAGCAAGCTGAAAAAACAATTCGATTACGCAACCAAGAGCGCCATCAAGTTCCTCTCCATCTGCGGAAGCAACGAAGCACAGTCAGGCACCGTTCTGATCAAGAACCTTGACAGCGGAGAGCAGCGCAGCTTCTCCTCGACCGACATCGAGGCAATGAAGTCCTTCATGAATGAACAATAATCCAGCGGCATAGGGGGGGGCACCCAGCCGGGTAAAGAGATTCGGCTCAAACGGACTCAACTCCCCTACCGCGACAAAGATTCAAACAAATTTAGAAAGGGAGCAGTAAATGACATTTAGCTGCGCCGGCAGCCAGAGCCCAACTAGGTCAAGCTCTCGTCTGCAACTAATACAATAACAAAAAAAGGACTAAGCCTGGGTCTTCAGACAATTCAGGGAAAAGCACAAAAAAAGGCTGACCAAGTCAGCCTCAATTTTCATCTTTCACGCGTTTGCCTTCAATCTCGATCACATCACCGTCCATGACGGCTGTGGTATTGGGAAATGCACCAAGACATTCCGATCGAAGCGCCTCAAAATCACTTACTCGAGACGAGTAATGTCCTATCAGAAGTCTGCCTGCAGAGGCGAGAAGTGCCGTTATGGCAGCGTCATGCGTGGTACTGTGAAAATACTGAGCAGCCTTATCCTTAAGCTCCGCCGGATAAGTCGCCTCGTGATATAGCACATCGACCCCGCTCACATAGAACGGAAGCTGCGGGAATGGAGCGGTGTCCGAACAGTATGCAAAACTCACCGCAGAACGCTTCATCGCACTTCGCTCCGAAATTTTCTCATCGAAACGATACCCATAGCACTCAATCCTGTGATTGAGCGGGAATGCACTCACCTCAAGGTATCCGCTATGCGAGAGATAAATTTTCTCCATGCCTTCCGCTTGAACCCTATGAAACACAATCTCATAGGAAGCCCTTTCGCCGAAATTCGACTTATAGAAATCAAGGATGCCACCCAATGCCTCCGGACCGAAAATATGCAACGGCTCGGAGCGTCCATAGAGTGTCATAGTAGACAGCACCCCGGGAAGCCCGAAGACATGATCCCCATGGACATGGGAAATAAAAATGGCTTCGACCTTCAGGAATGAAAGGTGCATCCGCCGCATCATCTGCTGGGTTCCCTCTCCACAGTCAATCATAAAAAGACGACCGCGCACAGTAAGGACCTGAGAGCTCGGATTTAAAACAGAATTGGGCACAGCCGAAGCCGTGCCCAAAACTTGAAGGGTAAATCCCATATATTACTCTCCGCTTTCGAGTTTGGACTTGAGAGCTGCGAGAGCATCGATGTCGCCAAGAGTTGTCTTCTCGATACCGGAGTTGACCTTCTTGACTGCACGCTTTGTAGACTCAGCCTCAGAAGCTGCTGCCTTCTCCTTGATCTCCTGATATGTGCGGAGGTGAGAGAGGATCACGCTCTTTGTGCTGCGACGAAGCTCCACGACCTTGAAAGGAAGGGTCTCGCCAACGGTTGCAGTCTTGCCGTCCTCCTTGACGAGGTCACGGTTGAATGCGAAACCGATAGTCTTGCCGTCCACGGTGACATTTGCACCACGGTCAGTTGTAGAAGAAACTGTGCCCTCTACGACTGAGCCAACGGTGTACTTGCTTTCCACCTCATCCCAAGGGTTGGGAACGAGCTGCTTGTGACCGAGGCTGAGCTTGTGTGCGGACTTGTCGCACTCGAGGATAACCACGTCAATCTCATCACCGGGGTTGACAAGCTCTGTAGGATGCTTGATCTTGTTCCAGCTGAGGTCGCTGATGTGGATGAGACCCTCGACGCTCTCCTCAAGCTGTGCGAATACGCCGAAGCTTGTGATATTGCGGACGATAGCCTTGTGCTTGCTTCCGATAGGATACTTCTCCTCGATGTTGTCCCAAGGGTTGGAAGTGAGCTGCTTGATACCGAGAGACATCTTGCGGGCCTCACGATCGATGGAGAGAATCTGACACTCCACGTCATCGCCAACCTTGAGGAAATCCTGAGCAGAGTGCAGGCGTGTGCTCCAAGACATCTCGGAGACGTGTACGAGGCCTTCCACACCGGGCTGGATCTCGACGAATGCACCGTAATCCTGAACGAGGATAACCTTACCGCTTACACGATCGCCAACCTTGAGGTTCGGATCGAGGCTGTCCCAAGGATGAGCGATAAGCTGCTTGAGACCGAGAGCGATACGCTTCTGCTGCTCGTTGAAGTCGAGGACCACGACCTTGATCTTCTCACCGACGGAGACGATCTTCTCAGGGTGATTGATTCTACCCCATGAGAGGTCTGTGATGTGGATGAGACCATCCACGCCGCCGAGGTCGACGAATACACCGTAGTTGGTGATGTTCTTAACCTCACCCTCGAGGATCTGACCCTTCTCGAGGTGGCTGATGAGCTCTGCCCTGCGGGCTTCCTGCTCGGCCTCAAGGAGAGCCTTGTGAGAGACAACCACATTGTGGAAGTCAGGATTGATCTTGACGATCTTGAAGTCAACGGTCTGACCGACATACTGGTCGTAGTCATGGATAGGACGGATGTCGATCTGGCTGCCAGGCAAGAATGCCTCGATGCCGAAGATGTCGACGATCATACCACCCTTGGTGCGGGTCTTGATGTAACCCTTTACCACCTCGTCACCATCAAATGCCTCGGTAACGCGATCCCATGACTTGAGAGCGCGGGCCTTGCGATGAGAGAGCACGAGCTGACCCTTGGAATCCTCTGCGGACTCGACAAAGACTTCAACTTTATCACCGATCTTGAGATCAGGATTGTAACGGAAATCCGAAGCAGGGAGCACGCCCTCGCTCTTACCACCGATGGTAACGCGGACTTCACGCTTGTCGATTTCTGTAACTGTACCTTCAGCCACTTCGCCTTCGACTACCTTTGAAAGAGTAGCGTCATAGGCTTTTCTGGCCTCTTCTTTCTCAGCGCTTGTGAAAGTGCTGCCATTCTCAAATGCATCCCAGTCGAAATCCTTTGAATCAATAGATGCATTCTCGCGAACCGCCTTTTTGGGAGCGGCCTCATTTGCAACCGTCTCCACTACAGGAGTCTCAACGATTGTCTTTTCGTTTGTTTCTGCCATAAGAGGTAAAACAAAAAAATGTTAAAAAGTTAAACCTAAAAGCTGTTCTATCACCTTCAACAAGAAGAATTAGAACAACTTATAACACCGGCTTTCCTGCTACACGGTAGTGCTCGCATAAAAAGCGGGCAAATCTACAAAAATTATCGTATCTTTGCAAATCTCAACAAGTTAATTCTAATTATGATTCTTACATTTCTTCCAGAAGCGACTGCACATACACTCGAGATTATTGCCACGGTGACATTTGTGGCTTATCTCGTGCTCCAGATTATGCATAGCCGCTACATGTGGTATCTTTACATCCCGAGTTGCATCTGCGCGGCCATCAACTTCTTCAATAGCAGCACATGGGCATTCGCAGCACTCAATGTCTACTATGTCGTAATGGGAGTGGTGGGCATAGTTTCATGGAATAAGGACCGTGCCCGCGCAAGCGAGACGGACAGTTCTAACGACGGCATCATACTCAATCGCCTGCCATCCAAGACCGTACTCATAAGCGCAGCAAGTGTCATCGTTGGTATTCCTGTACTCTACTTCCTTCTCAACGGCAGCCTGCTGAGCTGGTTCGGTGGAGTCATAGGGAGCGAGTCGCTCAAGAATTTCGCAGTCAATAGCGCTGACCCCAACCCTCTGCTTGATGCCGTCACCACGGCTCTCAGCATCATAGGCACATGGTGGCTCACCAAATCCTACCTGCAACAGTGGTGGATATGGATTGTCGCAGACGTCTTCGCGATAGTTCTCAACCTGAATCTCGGCAACAATTGGTTCGTACTCCAGTTTGCCCTCTGCATTATCTCCTCTTTCATAGGGCTCTGGAACTGGAAGCGCAAAGGCACATACGTTTAATGGCCTCCGCTTAAGAAGGGGTTCGTCCCAAATAGGATTCCGTCCGTGGAACTATATGTTCGCAGCGGACGGATTTTTTATGTACAGAGCGTATGGTACAGCGGAAGGAAGCGGAGAAACCGACACACAGGCGCGTTGGACTCAGAGGTAGAAGTAGAAGAGTCCACCGAACACAACCAAGGA
>CAZNDD010000032.1:0-10989 GCA_964571735.1 uncultured Muribaculaceae bacterium
TCACCCTGTACAACCGAAGCCTGATCAAGATGCAGGTGGGCGATTTCGAGGGGGCCATAGACGACATGGACAGGGTTCTGAGCATCAACCCCCGCAATGTACTCGCATATTTCAACCGCGCGGCGTGCTTCATAGAGACCGGAAGGCTGCGCAATGCGCTCAACGACTATAGCCGAGCCATAGAACTGTATCCCGACTTCGCGAAAGCATACCAGAACAGATCCTACGTGGAGAGCCGTCTGGGTATGAAGGAGCAGTCAAAAGCCGACTACGAAACGGCTCAACGCAAAATCAGAGACTACCAGAGCGGCAAGGAAAGCGGAGCTTTTGCCGACACCACGCGCAAATACTCTTCCCTGCTCGCCTTGGATGCAGAATTTGCCCGCCACGACTTCGACGACGAACTGCTTCAGAGAAGGGATATCGACGTGAGGCTCAAGCCTTTGTTCCGCATAGGCACCGCATCCTCGCAAATTGACAAGAACCGACCGGAAGCGCTCACTGGCAATTACGAGAGCCCCACGCTGAAAGCATTCCTCAAGGGGCAACTGGTCCCCATGGCAATGGACACGCATTACGGCAGCAACCCTGTCAGTGTGAGTCTGGCGGGATATCAGGACTCCCGTCAGGATGTGAGATTCGCCAAGGCAATCAGGGAAATAGGAAACAAACAGTACACGAGCGCCCTGTCCGACTACAATACGCTCGTAGATAGCAGCGAGGGAGAGACCAAGGCCCTGTATCTCAACAACCGGGCTGTGCTCAAGGCGGAGATGATAGACTTCATAGCATCCATAGGCAGCAATGTCCAGACGCTGACCATGGACGACGAAGGTACGGCCAAAGCACGTGTATCTGACAGAATAGAAAGGAATTACGACTATTCGGACGCGATAGACGACATGATCCAAGCAGCGGAACTCTATCCGGAGCTGGCATACATAGACTACAACCTCGGCAATCTGAACTGCCTCCAGGGCTCAGCCGTGCAGGCATTGTCCCATTATGATAGCGCAATCGCCAAACACCCCGATTTCGGAGAGGCGTACTACAACCGTGCTCTTGTGCTCATTTTCCTTAAAGACAAGGAGAAAGGCTGCATTGACCTGTCCAAGGCGGGCGAGCTTGGAGTCGGCGAGGCATACAGCGTAATCGGCAAATACTGCAAGAAAGAAAATGAGTAGCTCAGAGGTATTGTTCAAGAGTTTTTCTTCAGGCAGTTGCGGCAACTGCTATCTTCTGGCCATCCGTGAAGAAGGCGCAGTGAAAGACGCCATCCTCATCGATGCCGGGGTAAGCCTCAGGACTATACGCAGAGAGTTGAATTCCAACGGAATACCGCTCGACGCACTCAAATGCGTACTCGTGACACACGACCACCTCGACCATATTCGTTCCCTCGGGTCTTACGCCAAACGGCTCAAACTCCCGGTATGGGCGAGCGAAACGCTTCACAAGGCGCTTTCGACCCACCCCATGACCCGCGACTATGTGCCGTCATGCAGGAAGATTCTTGAAGAAGGCGAATGGAACGACATTGTCGCGGACAAGATATCGGTGCGCTATTTCGTCGTGCCACACGATGCCTCACAGACAGTGGGATTCGCCATACGCATAGCTGGCATCAAGTATGTGCACATAACCGACTGCGGAGCTCTCACGGACGAAGCCATGACTTTCCTCAAGGAAGCGGACAGCATAGTCATCGAATCCAACTACGATGACGAGATGCTGGACAAAGGCTCTTATCCAGAAGAACTCAAGAGCCGCATACGCGGAGGTAACGGACACCTCAGCAACGCAGAATGCGCCCAGGCAATCAAAGAAATAAAACACGAGGGACTGAGGGAGATATTCCTCTGCCACCTCAGCGAGAACAACAATACACCCAAATTAGCTTACCGCAGTGCTGTGGAAGCCCTCGGCGAAATAGATGGAAGGCCCCCGAGATTGGAGTCACTTCCCCGCCGGACACCATCAAAACTCACGATTCTATAAAGACATGAAAGATTTTTGGAAAATAATCAAGAGATTCGCAAGCCCCTATATAGGATACCTCGGTGGTTCCGTGCTACTGAACATCCTCTCGGCGGTGTTCAACGTATTCTCATTCTCACTGCTCATCCCCATACTCAATATCCTGTTCGACACTTCGGGACAGGTGTATGAGTTGATTCCCCGCAGCGAGATACAGGGATTTTCAGACCTGACCAACAACATATACTATTATGTAGGCGGTTGGATAAGCCAGTACGGCACGAGCAAGGTACTGCTGGTCCTGTGTCTGACCTTCTGCGCCATAACTCTCGTCAAGACAAGCTGTTACTTCGGCTCGTCCGCCGTGATGATTCCCATCCGCACGGGCATTGTCAGAGACATACGCATGCAGCTCTACCGCAAGATTCTGGCCCTGCCCATAGGCTTTTTCTCCCAGGAGCGCAAGGGTGACATCATCGCACGAATAAGTGGTGACGTAGGTGAAGTGGAATACTCCATCACGAGCACTCTTGACATGCTCATCAAGAACCCCATACTCATCATCATATACCTGACCGTGCTCTTCATGATGTCCTGGCAGCTGACGGTATTCACCATCATATTCGCTCCACTCATGCTCATGATTATGAGTGCTATAGGCAGGAAACTCAAAGCCGGTTCGCTCGCCGCACAACGCTATTGGAGCGACACCATGTCCCAAATCGAGGAGACGCTCGGAGGACTGCGCATCATCAAGGCATTCGTGGCTGAGAACAAGATGGAACAGCGTTTCAGCAAAGTCACGAGCGACATGCGCAACAAGAACACCCAAGTCGGCATCAGACAGGCAAGTGCACACCCTGTGAGCGAATTGCTCGGAAGCGTGCTCATCGCCATAGTGCTGTGGTTCGGAGGTTCACTTATAATAGGTGACCACGCGAGCATCGACGCCCCCGCATTCATTTCGTACATGACCATTCTCTACAGCATCATACAGCCGGTCAAGGACCTGTCTAAAGCCGCCTACTCCATCCCCAAGGGAATGGCTTCCGTGGAGCGCATAGACAAGATTCTCTCCGCAGAGAACCCCATCAAGGAAATTGCAGAACCTAAGACTCTTGTCGGATTCAAGGAGAGCATCCGCTTCAATAATGTCAGTTTCAGCTATGACGGGCAGCGCAAGATCCTTGACGGAATCGACTTGGAGATTCCAAAGGGCAAGAATATAGCCATAGTTGGAGCGTCCGGTGCGGGCAAGTCCACGCTTGTGGATCTCATCCCCAGATTCTACGATGTAAGCGAAGGCTCGGTCACCATCGACGGAATCGACATAAGAGAAGTGTCGGTGAAGGATTTGAGACAGCTTATGGGCAATGTCAACCAGGAGCCGATACTGTTCAATGACACCATTTTCAACAACATAGCCTTCGGAGTAGAGGGCGCGACTATGGAGCAGGTGCAGATGGCTGCGAAGATAGCTAACGCCCACGACTTCATTATGGAGAAGCCTCTCGGCTACGACGAGGTCATCGGAGACAGAGGCTCCAAACTCTCAGGTGGACAGAGACAGCGAATATCCATCGCACGTGCCATTCTCAAGAACCCTCCCATACTCATCCTCGACGAAGCCACCGCTTCCCTTGACACCGAGTCCGAAAAGATTGTACAGGAGGCGCTTAACCGCCTGATGGAGTCCCGTACCACCATAGCCATCGCTCACAGATTATCCACAATCAAGAATTCGGACGAGATCATCGTCATGAACGAAGGCAAAATCGTGGAACGCGGAAAGCATGAAGACCTCATTGCTCTCGGTGGACATTACACCAGACTCTACAACATGCAGTCCCTATAATGAAGAAGCGGGCATTGGTTTTCAGAATCCTGTTTGCAGTCTACCTGCTTGCGATAGCATACATATGCTTCGCTTCGCAAGGTGGGCTGCCGACCTTTAAGGGCTGGAAATTTGCCATACCGGCAGACAAGGTGGTGCATTTCACCATGTTTCTGCCGTTCCCCACACTTCTGTTCTATTCAATGGAAAGGCACAAGACTTGGCATCTGATTCTCGTGATAGGGGTGGGGTGCGGGCTTGCCGCTCTGACGGAACTGATACAGGCCCTGATTCCCTACAGAGCCGCGGACATTACAGATTTTCTTGCAGATTCTCTTGGCCTTCTTTGCGGAGCTCTGGTTCTTTTGATCTTTTGTCTTTTCTCCTCGCAAAGACGAGAAACTCGTTGATACAGAAGTTCAACACACCGGAGAAGCAGAGAGCCACGAGATTACAGACGAACGCCGGCCAGCCCATCGCAAGCGCCACCGCATTGAGGATAAACATCTTAACGATGAATGCGGAGATGCAGGTGATATTGTATTTCCAGAAATGGGCGAAGAATTCTTTGACGTTGCGCCTCTCTATCCTGTCCTTCCACACATAGAAAAACGCGGTGATATAGTTGACTATCACTGCACATTCAAAGGAAATCATCGGAGAAAGGACATACTGTTCCCAGTGGTTGCCGTCGAAGACATAAGTAGACATGAGCCAAAGCACGAGCGTATCCGCACCTGTACCAAGCAGTGTGGTCAGCGAATACTTCAAGGCCTGTTTGAGTACTTGTATAATCTTCATTCTTTAATGACGGCTTACACCGAGGGCGCGACCTGCGACTTCGGCAGCCCACAAAGATAAGCCAAGTTTTGTTACCCTGCAAACCATAAGATAGTTTGATATGAGACTTTTTGCTAACTTTGTCCCCCTCAAAATCCGGGCATAACGGATCAAGACAACATAATTAGGATTAAAACATGAAACATAGCACTCCACTTATCGCAACTCTCTTATTTGCCTTATGCATCCCTAAAGCTTCCGCATCCGGACTGGACAGCCTATGGTTCGACATGAGGACAAGTTTCCACCAGCAACTGGAAGAGGAAACATACAGCAACCAATTCCGAGGCGAGTTCATGAACCTCCATGTCAGAGGGCACATCAGCGACAATATAGAATACTGCATCAGACAAAGATTCAGCAAGAAGGTGTTTGACGAGAACAACATGTTCAACGGCACCGACAAGATGTATCTCAATTGGCATATAAACGAGAAATGGAGCCTGCTCGCGGGCAAGAACTCCATGCTCTTCGGTGGATACGAATACGAAGACACCCCCATAGACCTATACTACCTCAGCCTGTTCTGCCAGAATCTCCCGCAGAGCTACGGATTCGGAGTCGCCGCGACATACAATTTCAGTGAGAGACAATCGCTTACCCTCCATATCTGCAACTCTCCCCTCTCGCTCGGACAGCCAGACAAGTACACCTACAACCTGATGTGGAACGGAAGCATCGCGTCTTGGTGGAACACAATTTGGAGCCTGAACATAGTCGAAGACTACAGGGACATGGAGATAGCATATCTCTGCCTCGGTAACCAATTCGTCTTAGGCTCCTTTGTCTGGGAATTCGACACTATGAGCCGTGCCGGCGTAGGTCAGCACAACTGCCTGCTCGGAGACATGAGCCTGATCTCAAAACTCGAGTGGAATGTCGGCGACTGGAAGATCTTCACCAAGACGGGCTACGAATGGAACAACGCCGAGAATGTAACTTCAGGCGGAATCCCCTACGACATAGTCTTCACGCCAGGCACAAATTACTTGTACACCGGATTCGGCGCCGAATGGTTCCCGCTCGGCAGCGACAAACTCCGCCTGCACGCGGTCTACCACAAAGACAACCTCAGTCCCCGCCACAATCTCGAATTGGGTCTCACCTGGCGCATAAACGCATTCAAGGCAGGGGCTTAACTTATTGCACAAGAATTGAAATATCTCTATATTCGCGGTATATGTGCCTGATTCAAGGCGGGAGTCCGCTCCTGTCGGAGGGCACGCGGGTTAGAATAAATTTGTTTATCGAATCATGAAAAAAAGCACAAAAGTGCTGCTCATTATCGCAGCCATCGTCTTGGTTTTGTTCGCCTGGGTCAAGAACACATACAACTCACTTGTTTCCGGTGACGAAGCAGTCAAATCCGCCTGGTCCCAGGTCGAAAATGTCTATCAGAGACGCGCAGACCTCATCCCCAACCTCGTGGCTACAGTCAAGGGCTATGCAAATCACGAAAACAGCACCCTTCAGGCAGTCGTCGATGCAAGAGCAAAGGCCACAAGCATCAACGTAGACGCATCCAATCTCACCGAGGAGCAGATTGCAGCATTCCAGAAAGCCCAGGGAGAACTTGGCAGCGCCCTTTCGAGACTCCTTGCAGTGTCAGAGGCATATCCCGAGCTCAAGGCAAATGAGAACTTCAAGGAGCTTCAGGCTCAACTCGAAGGCACAGAAAACCGCATTGCCGTCGAGAGAAAGAACTACAACGAGATAGCCAAACGCTACAATGTCAAAGTGCGTTCATTCCCCGCAAATCTGATTGCAGGAATGTTCGGCTTCGGACAGAAGGGCTATTTTCAGGCAAGTGAGGGTGCACAGAACGCCCCAGTCGTCGAGTTCTAAAAGATGACACCAAAATTCAAGCGTGTTTTACTGACGCTGGGCGCAGTGGTCGTGACTGCGGTCAGCGTCAGTGCCATACCACCGAGACCATCCCCAGCAAGACTTGTCAACGACTTCGCTGATGTGCTGACCTCATCGCAAGTCATGGCGTTGGAGAGCAGACTTGTGGCGTTTGACGACAGCACTTCCAATCAGATAGCCGTAGTCACAATAAGCGACCTTGAAGGCTACGACTCCAATCTGTACGCGGCCGAGCTCGGCACCAAATGGGGCGTCGGTGGAGTGAAGAACAACGGCATAGTCCTGCTGGTCAAGCCCAAAACCGCGCGAGAATCGGGCGATGTCGCCATACAGGTCGGATACGGACTTGAGGGTGCCATCCCGGATGCCTACTGCAAACGCATCATTGAGTCATTCATAATCCCCGAATTCAGAAACGGAGACTACTACGCAGGTATATGCGCCGGCGTAGAGGAGCTTACCGCACTCGCAAGCGGTGAGATTTCCGAACCGAGAGACCGTGGAAATGACGATGATGTGCTCGAGTGGATTTTTGCCGTATTGACCATAGTCGGAGTGGTTTTGCTCCTTCTGGTACTGGCTGGAGCAAGCAAGACAGGCGGCAATGACGGAGGCAGCGGTATGGGAGGAAACGGCGGAGGCCGCGGTCCCAGAGTCATAATCATGCCTGGCCCCTCACACCGAGGAAATTCCGGAGGTTTCGGAGGAAGCTCCGGTGGATTTGGCGGATTCGGTGGCTTCGGCGGAGGCTCATTCGGAGGCGGAGGCGCTTCCGGCAAATGGTAGAAACAAATATGAACAAAGTAATTCTTATAACTGGAGCGAGCAGCGGAATCGGTCACGAGACCGCCGCTCTTCTTGCATCACAGGGACACAAAGTGTATGCTGCTGCCCGCAGGGTGGAGCGCATGGAAGACCTTACTGAGGCAGGCATCACCCCTGTCAAACTCGACGTAACGGACGCAGAGTCGGTAAAAGCCGCGGTCAAACAGGTGACTGACGAGCAGGGACGCATAGACGTGCTTATCAATAACGCAGGGTACGGCTATTTTGGCCCAATCGAAAATGTGAGTGATGAAGAAGCCCGCAAGCAGCTCGATGTCAACATATTCGGTCTCGCAAACCTCACACGGGAAGTCCTGCCCTGGATGAGAAAGCAAGGCAGCGGACGAATAGTCAACACCGCATCCATAGCCGGCAAATTCACCCTTATGTTCGGCGGATGGTACAGCGTGTCCAAGTATGCTGTAGAAGCGTTCAGCGACGCTCTCCGAATGGAAGTCAAGCCCTTCGGCATAGATATAGTCACCATTGAGCCAGGAGGTATCAAGACCGCATGGGGGACTATCGCAGCAGATCACCTTGACGAGTCATGCAAAGGCACTGCATACGAAGAGGAGGGCAAAAATATGGCTGCGCTGCTCAGATTCGGATACACCTCCGACTATCTCTCCCCGACTTCGGTCGTCGCCAAAGCCATGTCCAAAGCCGTTAATGCTAAGCGTCCCAAAACACGCTACCGCATCGGATTCGCTTCTCATTTCGCTATTTTTTGGCATTCAATATTGTCAGACCGCCAGTGGGATGCCATCATGAGGTGCGGTGGGAAGATAATGAAAAACCGCCAACTCAAATGAGCGGCGGTTTGAAGTTTGTACTGGGTAGGAGAATCGAACTCCTATTGCAAGATTGAGAATCTTGAGTACTAACCGTTATACGAACCCAGCTTGATTCCCGATTGGGAATGCAAAGATAGACAAAATTTCCGACGTTCCAAATATTTTTAGCAAATAATTCAAAATTTTGCAATCATTAAGCTATATACAGGTCTGCCTTCCGTTGAAACTGCCGTGGGAACCATGGTATTCCACTACCGATGACGGCATACATGTCGGCATGAGAGTCGCGGTGCATTTCGCCCGTAAGACATACACGGCCGTGGTGATTTCCGTCGGAGGAACACCCGACGTAGACAAGGTGCATCCCATTGATTATGTGGAGACTACCCTGCCGGATATCACCGAGAAGGAAATCCGCTTATGGAGATTTGTATCTTCTTACTACATGTGTTCGCTCGGAGAAGTCTACAAGCTCGCCTATCCTGGTGGCAAGAGAAACTCGGAAAGGGTCACCGCCTCGGAACTCGAACGCGCAGCGAAAAAAGAAGAGAAACTGCGCCTAAGTCTGGAAAGCAAGCTCGCAAAACTGCAGACAAGGCTGAAATCCAAGCAGGACACCCTCGCACAAAGGCACACGGAAGCAGTATATGAACGGCTCCGGAGCGAAGCGGAAGCCCTGCAGGAGCAGATCGAAGCAGTCAGGGGGAGCCTTGAGGCATTCAGCGTACGCAAAGACGCCCAAGTCCGCCGGAACCGCATCTTATTTTTGGGAAAGCCGGGACTTCTGCTCGGGGCTGAACGCATTTCTTCGTACATAAAGGAGATCCGGAGCTGCATTAACGACGGCATGCAGGTCCTTGTCCTTGTATGCGAAAACGATTACGCCATCAATCTGCATACGGTACTAAAGAAAGAATTTGGAGACAATGTGCGTCTTTTCACTTCCGAAGCAGCTGCAGGAGAAAGGCGCAGGGCACTCAATGCGGCACGCAGCGAAGACACTTGCATCATCGTCGGCACCAGATCCTCGATATTCCTGCCCTACTCGTCACTCGGACTTGTCATCGTAGACGAAGAGCAGGACCCGTTATTCAAACAAAGGGAGCACACACCTCTCTACAATGGCAGGGACACCGCGGCAATGCTTGCAAAGATACATGAGGCAAGGCTACTGCTCGGATCCGCATGTCCGTCGCTCGAAAGCCTCCACAATTGCCTTAACGGCAAATATGAACTGATTTGCAGGAACACACAGACGATGGGCTCATACGAGACTACCATCATCGACATCAACGAAGAGAAGAAGAAGCACGGCATGCTGGGCGCATTCTCACGCAAAGCGCTGGAGCAGATACGACGCCTGCCGTCCGATGCCACGATAAGCATTATACGCTGTTATCTCGATGAAAATGAGGCGGAACTCCAGGCACGAGAACTTCTCGGAGACAGAAGTTTCAGAATCCTTACGCCTGCCGCTGCAAGGAAATCAGAACTGCGCAGCGACCTCAGTCTGATACTCAATGCGGACACCTTTTTCGATAGAAATGACTTCCGTGCGGATGAAAAGGCCCTACAAATAATGTACTCCATCGCTTGCCGCTGCCATTCGCTTGTCGTACAATGCAATTCTTCCGCATTGCCCATCTATGGAGTACTCCGCGCGCTGAGTTCGCTTGACGGGGAGACATTTGTCCACACCCTGCTTCCACTAATGGAGGAGCGACGCGGATTCAGGCTTCCGCCTTACACGAAGATTGTGGACATACGAAGCGGCAAAACTACTATAAGCCGGGAAGTCCTCACTAAAGACAGCAGTCTGCCCGAGCAGAAAAAGAAGCTTCAGGAACGATGGGGCGACAAATATGTTTTCGATGTAGACCCGCTTTAGAATCTCCGTTTGGAAGCAATTTAAAATCCGCGAGAGCTTCAACATTTTTGATTATATTTGCGCCGTGAAACTCGCGACGCTCATAGCATGCCTTATTTTGCATTTTCTCCCTTTTCAGCAAGAGGAAGTCAGGGCGTGCGTATGCGATACAGACTGCATTGAGTCCAACATTCTGCCGTCGTCGCCGAGTTGCACATATAGCGGAGCCTATATCAGCGGGGAATACATGCTCAGCCCCGCAGCATCCAATTCATCTTCAGCACAAAGACACACGTCTTCCCCCAGAGCCGGAGGTCCTGCGTTCAAGACATCGGGGCACAATCAGTGTACTCCTTTGGCAAATGCCATCATGCCCCAACGCTTTGGACTGCACATCCGTGCCGGTGAAAGCGTGCGTTATCTCCATTCTTTGTGCCGTCTGAACTTGTAGCGATTCCACGATCCGCACTCGGGAGTGCAATTTTAGGGCATAGTGCCAAATGCGTGGCGTCTCCCTTGCACTTCACGAGATAACGATGCGCCCGACGAAAGTCGCACGGAATCATACAATCAGAAGCCGCTGCAATTCATAATTTGCGGCCTTACAGAAGAACATCTCTGATTTCCCCAAAAATTCAAGAGGGACTCAGATTGACTGCAAAATCCCCTACGACATTCAGTAGAGCGCAGATTTACAGTGGCTTCCCAAACCAACCATCAATGAACATAATTCTACTGCTGGTAGGCTTGTGCCTGCTCGTGGCGGGTGCAAGTTTCCTCGTAGACGGAGCTTCGAGCATCGCACGAAAGGCCGGCATCAGCGAATTTGTGATAGGTCTGACCATAGTCGGATTCGGCACTTCCTGCCCGGAACTTGTAGTCAGCCTCAACGGAGCCATACAGGGCAATTCAGAAATCGCGATAGGCAATGTCGTCGGCTCCAACATTTTCAATATCCTCTTCATCCTCGGATGCTCGGGACTCAT
>CAZNDD010000032.1:11089-17225 GCA_964571735.1 uncultured Muribaculaceae bacterium
GGATGCTCGGGACTCATCACTCCACTTTCTTTCGCATCCATCACCTACATAGACATCATAACTATGCTCGTAAGCGGGCTGATGCTGCTTTTGTGGGCATTTACGGGGCGAAAGGACAGGATAGACAGAGGGAGGGCGTCGTCATGCTCCTTGCATACGGTGTCTACTGCTATTTCTTATTCAACAGACTTTAGCGGCCCGTTTAAATTTCAGGAAACAAGTGTGCATTAGATTTCGGGAATCAAGCGCAAACAAATTATTTGCTCTCTCTTCCCAGGAGGGAGTTGATTCAACAAACAACTTTTAAACAAATACTAAAATGGATATCAAATTCAAAAAGGTTCACACGGCCAAGGACCTCACAATCTCAATCATCGTCATCGCTGCTGCAGCAGGTCTTTATTTCGCAAACGCCAGCCTCGGCATCATAGTGGGAGTATGCGGTGTACTGTTGCTTATCCTCTATAAATCAGGCAACAAAGTGGAGGGACAGGATGCCGTACTGTGCAAAGTATCAAAGGACCTCGCGCTTTCCTGCCGTCCGGGGGTGATGAATTTCCTTTCCGGACAGGAAGATGGACTGGAGCTTCGAGATGCAGGCAACGGAGCATCCATCAGAATCGAAGCCTACTGCAATGCGCAGGCTCATATCGCCTATGTACAGCTCTACGATTTCTCCAACTATGAGTACAAGGCCGTGACCGACATGGTCGAACTGACCGGACACCGCGCTGACAAATTCATCTCCGAACTCAAGAAACTGGGGTAAGCCAGAGGTGCTGCAAACAGACCTTACAAGACCCGCCAAGCCTCTTTACAATGCTAAAATCGGCGGGTCTTTTTTGTTTCCGCAATATAATCATCCTACCATATAAATCCTTCCTTTCGAAATTTGGACAACGATAAATATATGTGTCGTTTGAATCAGTCCATTCCCGAACTTTCACTATCTTTGCGCACTGAAAGCTAAACAATTCGTTTTCATATAATTGGAGTGAAATCATGGGTGAACTTGTACAATATACTGACTCTGAAAGGATCTTTCTTGAAGACAGTCGGCAAATAATCAATACCTCGAGAAACAATGCTGCCAAAAGCGTTGATTTCTGTCGTGTAAAGATGTACTGGCAATTAGGTCAGAGAATCTTTATTGAAGAACAACACGGCAAAGACAAAGCTGATTATGGCACCTACCTAATCTCCACTCTGTCAAAAGTCCTTGAACCCGAATTTGGGAGCGGTTTCTCAAAACGACAATTGGAACTCAGTCGTCAGTTTTTCAGAACATATCCGAATGCGAACGCACTGCGTTCGCAATTGAATTGGACTCAATATCGGACACTGATTCAGATATCAGATCCGGCAAAAAGAGAATATTATGAACTTGAAGCATCAAATAATGGGTGGACAGCAAGAGAACTTGACAGACAGAAGAATTCTCTATTATATGAGAGGCTTCTGAAAAGCACCGACAAAGAATCAGTCCTCGCTATAGCCAGAAAAGAGCGACTGCCGGAGTCCCCGCTTGAGGTAGTTAAAGATCCCATGTACCTTGAGTTCCTTGGGCTTGAACAAAAATCACATTACTATGAAAGCGACTTGGAGGAAGCCCTCCTCACTCACCTGCAGGAATTTCTCCTTGAACTTGGAAACGGATTCACCTTTGTCGCCCGTCAAAAAAGATTCTTGATAGAAGATGACGAGTACAAGGTTGACCTTGTATTCTACAATCGTCTTTTGAGATGCTTTGTGCTTATAGACCTGAAAACGCACAAGGCCACGCATCAAGACTTGGGACAACTCCAAATGTATGTAAACTATTACGACAGGAAAGAAAAGCAGCCTGACGAGAATCCCACTATAGGCATACTGCTTTGCACAGAGAAAAATGACACAGCGGTAAAGATGACTCTTCCTGAAGAGAACAACACAATCTACGCAAGTAAATATGAGTTGTATCTTCCTAGTTCCGAACAATTTGTCAACGAGGTAAAGGAAGCAAAACTTGATTTCGAGAAATCCAATGCTTCGATATAAAGTACGGATGAGGTTTTAAGTTCCCCGGAGCGTCGCAAGGCAGCTACTGAATTTATACTGTCATTTGACCGCTTTTCAATCTCCACCGAACTTTCACTATCTTTGTGCCTCGAAAGCGAAAAATTTTGATTTCAGACAGAAAGTTCTTTGAGTTCCATCAGCGAGTTACAGAGACTAACAAGAGGTAAAAAGCCTAAATATCCGTAGCATATAGGCTGAAAAGTAACGATTCGACAGTATCGATTTTTGGTAAATTCCCCGAAAATTTTGTTACTCAGTAATTACTTGAAAGCAAAAATAGCCAAAATTTAGGATTAATAAATTGATTTTAAAATACTTATGCCAGACAGCAATTTCATAGATTATGTGAAGATTTTCTGCCATTCCGGACATGGAGGAGCAGGATCAATGCATTTATATAGAGCCAAGTATGTCCCTAAGGGAGGACCGGACGGAGGCGATGGCGGCAGAGGCGGGCACATCATACTCGAAGCCGACCCTCAATATTGGACTTTGATTCACCTCAAATACCGCAAGCACATCAAGGCGGGTGACGGTGAAAGCGGGCGCGGTGCACTCCAGCACGGCAAGAACGCGGAAGACATCGTTCTACCAGTCCCCGTAGGCACAGTAGTAAAGGATGCCGAGACCGGAGAAGAACTCTTCGAGATGGTCACCCCCGGCGAGAAACGCATTCTTTGTAAAGGCGGTCGCGGAGGACTTGGCAACAACAATTTCAAGACCCCGACGCTCCAGACTCCACGCTTCGCCCAAAGCGGAGAAGACGGACAGGAGGGATGGTTTATCCTTGAACTGAAGCTGCTTGCAGATGTAGGTCTGGTGGGATTCCCCAACGCGGGCAAGTCCACTCTCTTGTCAGCCATCACTTCGGCTAAGCCTAAAATCGCAGATTATCCGTTTACCACGCTCGAGCCGAACCTCGGCATCGTGCGCTACAGGGACGAAATGTCTTTCGTAATGGCTGACATCCCGGGCATCATCGAGGGAGCGCATGAAGGCAAGGGTATAGGGACGCGATTCCTCAGGCATATCGAGCGCAATTCGGTATTGCTGTTCATGGTATCAGCATTGGAAGAGGACATCCCCGGAGCATACAGGACTCTGCTTTCGGAACTTGAAGAATACAACCCCGAACTCATGTCAAAGGACAAGGTGCTCGCTATCACCAAATGCGACATCATAGACAAGGACATAGAGGCCGACATCGCCAAGAGCCTGCCACGCGACATTCCCCATGTATTTATATCTTCGGTGAGTGGAGAGGGTCTGCCCGCGCTTAAAGATGTCCTCTGGAAAACCCTTCACTCCCCCGCCGAGCAATGAACATTTTCGACATACTCGAACATGCGGACAAGGTAGCAAGCCTCGCCATCAACAACCTGCATTCACCCTTCACAGATCAGATGTGGCTGACTTTCAGCGGGAGGAAAGAGTGGATACCCCTGTATGTACTGATGGCTGGCTTTCTGATTTGGCGCCTGGGATGGAAAAAGGGACTGACCGCTATTCTGACTATAGGCGTTACAATCCTATGCATAGATCAGTTCGCCAATCTCATCAAGAACTGGGCGGAAAGGCTTCGTCCCTGCAATGACCCCGAAATGATTGCAAACGGACTTCGTGCACTCGTCCCCGCCAGTACGCGCTCCTGCTACGGATTCTTCTCCGCCCATGCAGGCAACGCAATGGGGCTGGCGGTCTGCTTCGGATACTTCCTGAAGAAGAAGGCAGACCATGAGGAATCCGCGACATGGCGGCGTGCATACGGCATCATCTCCGTAGTCATCACTATCTGGGCTTTGTGCGTAGGCATAAGCCGCATTTTCGTCGGCAAGCACTTCCTCGGCGATGTCATAGTCGGATTCATTATGGGGGGCACGATTGCGGCCATCATCTGCCGTCTTGTCTACGCCCTCGTGAGATTCGCAGAGAGCAGGCGTTCCGATTAATATAGCCAACGGACTTCAAAGGAAGGGCCGTCAAGTTCTTTGTCTGAAGCATTCATATCGATAAGACATTCATAACATTGATCGCTTATGATTCCGTATCCCGCATACCGATTCTTGAGCATGATATATTTGGAGCGCAAGGCATTATTGGTAGAGTTGTCATAGGCATCTTTAACGAAGCCGTCCAATAGGGAGGATACCGACTTGCGACTCTGCATCCACCTTTTCCACGCATTCATCTCGTCCCTCAGAGCATTCTCTTGAAACTCGAGAGGAATATCCCTACTAGCCCAAATATTATAGTTCTTAATACCGAGTGCCTCGATAAAGTTCTCATACTCCTGAAGAACCCTCGATTCCGGCATATCAGTGTGGCGCACGCGGCTACTCCCATGGCGCATTTCATAATCAGCACCATCAGTAAGCGCGAAATAGAAATCTTCCAAACTACTATTTCTGATTTGAGCATTGTCGCCACTGATTTGAATCGCGCACGTCAACAAACCAAAATCATTATAACAAGGCTCGTCAACAAAATGCAGAGTTTTATAGGTTGATATCAACTGCGTATGGTATGCCTCCCATGCAAGGTTTTCTTCCGCAAGAGCTTCTGCGAGACGCCCAGATGAATGACGCATAAGTTCCTTACGCAGAATCCGAGAATAGAACAGATCAAGCCGAGATCTCAGTCTTGACCAATGTGCAACTCCGCCATCAGTCTGCGGACTGTAGTCGCAAAGACTATTTATCGCACTTTTCAAATACATAAACCTTTCATATTCAGACTCGGGCTTGCGTATACCCAGATAGTACTGCTCCAAGCGCCATTCGACAAATGCGTCATCAAGTTCCTTTTGCTCATACGGAAAATCCAGTGCGGTCATGTAGTGATTCATATTGTGCCAGCGACGCTGGATGTATTCGCGCGCAACGGAGTTTCTCTGGTTTTCCTCTTCACAGAGACGCTTCCACTCTTCAATATGCTCCTGCGTCGGGACGTTAAAGAGATACTCATCCGGCCGGATGTCTCTCCAATAATGAAAAATCGGTATTTCTTCCTCCCAATCGACATTTGCGCTATCTTTAACAACCTCATAGTAAAGTTCGGATTTTGTCAGCAAGCTGTCACTAGTTGAATCGTCCAAAGCCACCGATCGAACCGATTCCGATGAAGCCTCAACCAGGATTGAACCTGTCGAAGCCGCCGTAGCCGATGGCGCCGTCACTTGAAGCGCATCCGATGAAGATGTAACCTGCCTAAAACTTGTCAAGCACAAAGATGCCAAGAGGCAGAATGCGGCCACGAGGAACCCGTTTTTTTTAATACCGTTCATATTGTGTATCGATTAATTTTTAGTTCGCGCACCGTGCGTCAATTTGTGTGTCAAACCGAAATTTCGGGCGTATTTCCGCAGAAGTTTCGGAGCATATTCCAAGTTTGTGTCTCAACCAGAAACTATAGAAGTCTTGTCGAATGTCCTTAGGAGCGAAAATCAAGCATCATCCGAGGATGGACAGTTTCGGATCACTTCCCTGTCGGCAGAAGTCTTTAAGTCTCTGATTACCTCCCTATCAGCAGGGAGCCATTCGACGGTGTCCAGTTCATCGGGAGAAAGCCATAGAGCGGATTTGTGTTCAAGGAGTTTGATTTCTCCGGACTGCAGGTGGCAGAGGTAGCTGTGCATTGTCAGGTGGAACGAAGGGTAATCATAGTCCGTCGTGCAGATAAATTTCTCAACGGCAATCTCCACGCCGAGTTCCTCGCGAA
Organism: uncultured Muribaculaceae bacterium; assembly: GCA_964571735.1. Lineage (GTDB taxonomy): Bacteria > Bacteroidota > Bacteroidia > Bacteroidales > UBA932 > Cryptobacteroides. Next base: position 16,865 of record CAZNDD010000032.1, read on the forward strand.
TCTCCCTCTTCAGGGCATCTTCCGGACTCTCCCCCGCCTCCATCTTCCCGCCCGGGAACTCCCACATCCCCTCGAACTCACCATAACCCCGCTGCGTGGCGAAATACTTTCCGTCACAATGCAGCACCGCAGCCACTACTTCAATACTTTTCATAACACGAAACCCTCGATTTCCAGGCGGTTGTCAATTCCAATCCCTCCGCCACATAAGACTCAGCAAAGATACGAATTTTAATACCCGCGTCACACAAGCAGAATGCGGTTTTATTGGAAATACGGGGACGCCCTCATACACTTAGTACAAGGCCCTACTTCCCCCACCCGCGTGCAAGGGAAAGGCCATTTCTGCACCGCAGACAAT
>CAZNDD010000033.1:0-16534 GCA_964571735.1 uncultured Muribaculaceae bacterium
TGAATTACAATGTCTTCGTACCGGATTTGCATTATCACGGCTACTCGGAGGGCAGCGCCGTAAGGATGGGATGGTTTGACCGCTATGACGTGGAGAAATTCATGGTGATGGCGCATGACATATTCCACAATGATTTCGAAGTGCTGCACGGAGTGAGCATGGGTGCGGCGACGGTGATGATGGTGAGCGGTGACGAGAATCCTCCTTATCTGCGTGCAGTCGTGGAGGATTGCGGCTATGCTTCGGTCTGGGGACAGTACAAATATTCGCTCAAGGCACTTTTCCATCTGCCGGCTTTCCCCGTGCTCAATTCCGCGAATGCTGTGTGTCGTCACCGTTACGGCTGGGACTTTAAGGAGGCGTCGTCGGTCAGCCAGGTGGCTAAGAGCACTGTCCCTATGCTCTTCATTCATGGTGACAATGACGACTTCGTGCTGACTTCCGATGTATACGAGGTCTACGAAGCCAAGACCACCGGCTATAAAGAACTGTGGCTTGCCCCTGGATCCGCCCATGCCATGTCCTACAAGGACCATCCGGAAGAATACACCTCCCGTGTCCGCTCTTTTCTCGACAAAGTCCGCGATGAGAATCTTTGAGATTCAGAAATCTTTGTTAAATAAAAGACAGCCGGTGCTTGAAGTTAAGAGCATCGGCTGTCTTGGTAATTGATTATAGTTTTGGAATTTCTATGAAACTGTCCGGCTTGAATCCGTCAGTTTCTTCCTACTAAAAATTGTCGTAGTACTTGGCGTCTCGGGGTGTGACCTTGTTCATGTTGTCGAGCAGATCCTGATTGGTCTTGTACTCGTCCATAAGCTGGATCATGAAATTCATTGCTTCCGTGGGATTCATCTCCGCGAGCAGCTTGCGCAGAATCCAGATTCTCTGACCGGAATACTTGTCGTAGAGCAGGTCGTCGCGACGAGTTCCGGAGAGCACTACATTGACTGCAGGGAAGATACGCCTGTTGGCAAGTGTGCGGTCGAGCTGGATTTCGGAGTTGCCTGTGCCCTTGAACTCTTCAAATATCACATCGTCCATCTTGGAGCCTGTATCGGTAAGAGCCGTGGCGAGTATGGTCAATGAGCCTCCGCCTTCCACATTACGTGCAGCGCCGAAGAATCTCTTGGGCTTCTGCAGAGCATTGGCGTCCACACCACCGGTGAGAACCTTGCCTGAAGCCGGCTGAACCGTGTTGTAGGCGCGGGCAAGACGGGTTATCGAGTCGAGCAGAATCACTACATCGTGACCGCATTCGACAAGTCTGCGGGCCTTTTCGAGTACCATATTGGCAACCTTTACATGATGTTCTGCCGGTTCGTCAAAGGTTGAAGCGACGACTTCCGCCTTGACGCTGCGCTGCATATCGGTGACTTCCTCGGGACGCTCGTCGATGAGGAGCACGATTTCGTAAACTTCAGGGTGGTTGTCCGCTATGGCGTTGGCTATGCTCTTGAGGAGCATGGTCTTACCTGTCTTGGGCTGAGCGACGATGAGCCCTCTCTGTCCCTTTCCTATAGGGGAGAACATATCCACGATACGGCACGAAGGGTCGCTTGCGTGCCCGTGCCCGAGAAGGTTGAATTTCTCTTCGGGGAAGAGGGGCGTAAGGAAATCAAACGGAACCCTGTCGCGGATAAATTCCGGAGTGCGTCCGTTGATGAGTTTGATTTTTACGAGAGGGAAATACTTGTCTCCATCGCGTGGAGGCCTGATTTCACCGCATACGGTGTCTCCGTTTTTGAGCGCATTCTGCTTTATCTGCTGCATGGAGACATAGATGTCATCCGGGCTGTTGAGATAATTGTAGTCGGAACTGCGCAGGAATCCGTATCCGTCGGGCATTATTTCAAGTACTCCAGTGGCCTCTACAGTGCCCTCATACTGAGGCGCCTTGGGCTTCTGGGGCTGTTGGTGCTGGGGCCTGTTGTTCTGCTGTTGTTGCTGCTGGACGGGCTGTGAGGGGAACTGCATGCCCTCGCGCTTCTGGTTGAGCCTTTCCTGTGCGCGGGCCAGAATGTCGGCCTTTTTCTCTTCAGGACTCAATTCCGTATTTTTCTGCTGGCGGACTTCCTGTACCTCCTTGACTTCCTGTGCCGGAGCCTTGCTCTCGGTCTGGACGGCGGTCTCTGCTGCCTGTGTCTGAGGCTGTGCGTTCTTGGGCTTGCGTCCACGCTTCTTAGGGGCATTTACCTCGGGTGCGGTGTTTTCGCTTGCCTCTTCCTTCACTGCAGGCGTCTGTTCTGCGGGTACGGGTGCAGGGGCGACATTCTGCTGTACATTCTTGGGCTTGCGTCCGCGCTTTTTGGGAGCCTGCATCGCTGCGTTTTCTTCCGGAGCGACAAGCTCTTCTTCTTTTGATATTTGAGTATCAGGATTGGCTTGTGCCGAGACTGCCTGTGCGTTTTTGGGTTTGCGCCCGCGTTTCTTGGGGGCGGCTTTAGGCGGATCCGGCAGAGTTGATGCTATTTTGGCTTCGGCATCAAGTATTGCGAAAGCCAGATCCTGGTTTTCGGTCTTTTTGCTGAACTTAATGTCAAGAGATGAGGCTACTTCTTCGAGCTGCTCACGACTCATTTCATTAAGGTCGTAAAGTCGATGTGGCATAATTGAGAATTATAAGGTGAAAGTGCGGCAGAATAAGCCGCGATCGTCCAAAGGACTTGCAAATATAATAAAAAAATCAGAAGTTGCCTTGTAACTTGCCTAAGTTTGTATCGGGGGCAGAGTCAAGAGTCAAGCGCAACATTACAATAAATTTTTGAAAAACTTGTCTTTTGGAGTTGAGCTTGGCAGAACCAAGTGTAACTGCAATGTATAGTTGTATTATGCTTCTGCGTTCAGAACCTACTGGTGGATAAGCGCTTAATTGTCCCAGTAGCTACTGCTCTTCTTGAAGCGGAGAAGGTCGGCGAGAGAGGCTGCGTTGGCGGCAATCTTGAAACTGTAGGACTGCCAGGTGCCGAGCGGGACCCATGAAACGGCTATATTGAAGCAATGCAGGTCGTATGTTGCGCTTATCTGAGTCGTCGTAATCTTCTTTGCAACAAAGTCATATCCCGAAGACGCGTTGATGGACATGCGTGGAGTCAGTTTTACATTTCCTGAAACGCCGAGCGTGGAAGTGATGTTGTTCTTGGTCGTGAGCTTGTCTGCAGCGGAGTCATATTTGTACTGTCTCGTACAAGCTATGTTCGCGTTGAAGTTCATGGACCACGGGACATTGGGGTTGGTATAGTACAACCAGCCTCCCGGTACATATTCTCCCGTTACCGGATGGTAATATACTCTCTGGTAATAGTCTGCAGGGGATGACGAGCCTGTCCCTGAAGCACTGCCTCCGCGACCGTCGTTCCCGTCTATCTTGCCTTTGCCGGATATTGAATAGGATGCCGATGCGGAAGCCCTTGTGAAACGGGCGAGACCCTGACCTGCCGCGAGAGCAAATTCATTGTATTTCTTACCCTTGCCATCAACGGCATACGGGTCGAAGGCCGCACTCGCGCTGATGTTTACCTTACTGAACAGGTTGGTGCTCATGGACGCACTGATTGTGTTCATCTTGAGTGAATCTGCGAGGAAATTGTAGCCCGTAGAGAAATTCAGCTGGTCGAGGAGTTTTACCTTTTTGCTGCCCTTACCCGTCGTGTCTGCGAAGTCGCGTACCTTCGCTTCAAGGTTGTTGCCTATGGAGAGGGAAGCCGTCGCACTCTTGCCCTTGCTTGGGGCGGAAAGCAACTGCCCAGTATAGATATTGTACTGGTACTCTTTGTCCACACCATTGACATCGGTATAATAATAAGTCCTGTATCCATTGGCGAACGTGCCCTTTTCCGGACTGAGCGAGAGGCTCATCGAGGGTGAAATGACATGTCGTATCGCCTGTACTTTGCTGTATTTGCCGAAGTTGAACATTCCGTAGATACGGGTGCTCATCGATACGGAACCTGAATATGTCTGTGTAATGCCGAAGTGGTTGAACTGCTTGCCCTGTTCGAGTATCACCTTGTTCTGCTCGGCATCGTAGACAGCTTCGCTCGCCCTGAAGAACCAGTTCTGTCCGTAGCTTACGGACGGGTTGAAATTCAAGTACTTGAACAATTGGAAACTCGGCAGTCCTATGGAGAAGTTGTGGGACATTCCGTTCTTGAACTTGTCCGTGAATCCCTCCTGTCCGAATTCTCTGGCATAGAAGTTAATCTTGTTCTGCAGTGAGGTGTTGTAACCGAAAGAAATCTTCTCCCAAGGTTTCTCCTTACCCACGCGGTTCTTGTTCTTGAAAGGGTAGAATGTGCTTACCGAAAGCGTAATGTTAGGCAGGGTGAAGGCATATGAGCTATCCCTTGAGTTCTGGCTGTGCAGGGCATTGACCGAGAGGTTTACCTTTCCGTTCCAGTTGTGCGAGTAGGATATTGATGAGGAAACCTGATTCTGCAGGGCCTCGTTCACCGAAGTGGAATTGTATCGATTGTTGGACGGGGATGAGAAATTGACCGATGCGCTGAAACTCGTCCCGGGGTGTGCCTTGGAGTCCTGTGAATGTTGCCACCTTACACCGAAGTTACCCGACTCATAATAATCCGGTGCACCCTTCTCTCCGGTAATGTCCTTGGACATATTCATTGAGAATGAGCCGTTGGCCTTGTAATTGATTTTGTATCGGGAGTTTATGTCCAATGCCCATGAACCGAGAGTATAGTAGTCTCCCGTTACGGACAGATCCAGATAGTCTCCGAAAACGAAATACATACCCGCCTCCTTCATATAGAATCCACGGGCGGTCTCTTCACCGAAAGTAGGCATCAGGAGACCCGTCGCGCGCTCAGGCCGTTTGGGAATGAATCCGAACGGGATTCCGAGGAAAGGGATGTGTACGTCACCGATTACAAGGTGGGCAGGTCCGAAAACAGTCTTTCGGGACGGTTGCGTGACCACTTTTGCTACTGAGAGCTCCATCCAATAGTGGGGGTGCTCAAGGTCGCAGACCGTATATTTTCCGTTTTCGATATTGATGGAGCGGTCGGGCATCATCTTGACATGCGACCCATGTAGCAGACCATCGTCTTCGCTGGTTATCACCTGCTTGATGTTGGCCTTGCGGTTGTTGAGATTGTAGCGGACCTCCGTCATATTGTAGCTTTTGCCACCTTGCTTCATAACTGGTTGCCCCTTCCATTCTCCGGTAAGGGTGTCCAGTACGCCGCGGGCATAGAGGACACCGGTATTGAGGTCGTAGTCTATGCGTTCGGCGCTGAGCGTCATGTCCTGATAGGTCACAGTGACATCACCATAATAATATATCTTCCTGCTGCCGTTGGTGAAGACCTCCACGATGGAGTCACGCGCAGCCGAGAAAGCCGGCTGGGTGAGTGAGCTTTTGCCGAGAAGTGCGAGTGAATCTCTTCTGGCGAGGGAGTCTGCCCTTGCTATAGAATCCCTCCTTGCGAGCATCGAGGAGTCAGGCTTTGCGACCTCCTTGGGCGGAGGGGCGCCTCCCGCGAGTACCTTGCGTCCGCCGCGCGTCTGCGCGGAAACAAAAACAATGCTGCACAGGAACACTGCCAGCAGAGTTGAAATCAGCCTTTGTATATGGTTGTTGCGCAAAAGTTGCAGAATAAATTACTAAATTTGTCTCCTGACCGATGCGGAATCTTCGGGCTGTTCTCTCTCAGCTGAGGCTGTAAGGACGAGTCATGTCGATTCCAAAGTCAAATATGCAAATATAGCACCTATTTTTGAAGTTTCAATCATGAAAATTTGCAGAGGGATACTCTTATGTGTACTAATCCTTTTGTCGTCAAGCGCTTTTGCTGGGTCTTCATTGGGGCTTAGGACTGTGGTTATCGATGCTGGACATGGAGGTAAAGACCCTGGGGCGGTCAGTCCCGACGGCAAATCTTATGAAAAGACATTCGCTTTGGACATCGCTACCCGTCTTGCAGGGAAAATACGCGCCGGATACCCAGAAGTGAATGTGAAACTTACCCGTGAAGACGACAGGTTCGTCACCCTCGGAAATAGGGCGGACATAGCCAACAAGGCTGGCGCGGACCTTTTCATCTCTATACATATAAACGCTTCCACGGGTTCTGCCGCAAACGGTTATTCCGTACATGTGTTGGGTCAGTCGAGAAAAAAGGATTCTGACCTCTACAAAGCCAATCTTGATATGGTGCGCCGTGAAAACTCCGTCATACTTCTTGATGATGACTATGAGCCTGGTGCGGCCGGTTTCGATCCTTCCGATCCCGAATCGTACATTTTCATGACTTTGGTCCAGAACGCATACCTTGAGCAGAGCATTGCATTTGCCCAGACGGTCTCGGAGCATCTCGATGCAAGCCCCTTCCGTACAGATAGGGGAGTCAGCCAGGACCCCTTCTATGTATTATGGAGGACTTCCATGCCAGCGGTGCTTATAGAATTGGGGTTCATGTCCAATTCCTCTGACCTCGCTGTACTTAAATCTTCGGACAAACGGGACGATATCGCGGACTGCCTTTTCAAGGCCTTTGCAGATTATAAGAAGGAGTATGACAAGTCGATGTCTGTGAATGCTTCGGAATCGCCTGCGCAGGCTACGCGGTCTGTGGAATCCGTCCGTTACGGGGTGCAGATAGCTTCGCTCAGCAAGAAACTCGAAAGGGGGGACTCCCGCCTGCTTGGATATGAGCCTCTTTTTATAAGAAGTGAGTCGGGGAAGTTCTGGCGCTGCATCATAGCGCAGAGTTCTTCGGAGCAGGAGGCGAAAGACAAGTGCGCATCGATACGCCGGTCTTATCCCGATTGTTTTGTCGTGAAGATAGAAAACGGGGCGAGCGTGCAAAGAGTTAATTGACACGCTTTGAGCTGTGTTTTTACCTTTTTTGGAGGCTGTTTATAATCTCCACATTTATAGGAGATTTCAGTTTTTGGCATTTTGTAAGTCATTGAATTTCACCTTGTTATAAAAGTATATTTCTGTGACTTATGAGATTTTCGGCAAGTAAAAATAAATTGAAAAACAATAGCGATTAGGTTTTTTTGTCAACTATTTTTTGACAACCTTTGCGTCCGGTTAAGAGGAACTCTATACTCGCAAGTTCTGACCGAAAATCAATGCAAGAGAAAGAAAGGTACATAAGTGTCTGGGAGGATTGTCTGCGCATCATTGAGCAGAACATCGAGCCGCAGCAGTTTGAGACTTGGTTCAAGCCTCTGCGTCCTGTTTCTCTCGTGGATTCGGCCCTTACCATTGAAGTCCCTTCGGACTACTATCGTAGTTATATTGAAAGTGCATTTCTTGATCTTCTCAGCCGTACCCTTCATAGGGTGCTCGGTAACGAGGCTCGTCTCAAGTATAGAATCAGTCCCGTCCAGGGTCAGCAGAGCGTGACGGTCTCCGGACTTGGAGGCAAGGTTTCCCGCAATACTCCGATAGCAGTCCCTACCTACGACACTTCGTCCGGCAATCCGAGTGCTCTCGTTTTTCCAGGCCTCAAGAGGGTGTCGGTGGATCCCCGACTCAATCCGTCCTATCGTTTCACCACTCTCATTGAGGGTGAATGTAACAAACTCGGTATCACCGTGGGTAAGGATATTGCCGGCAAGCCTGGTAAGACTCCTTTCAACCCCTTGTTCATTTTCGGTGGTTCAGGACTTGGCAAGACTCACCTCGCCCAGTCCATCGGCAACTCAGTCAAAGACCAGTATCCCGGTACGACGGTGCTTTATGTCACTGGTAACGAGTTTAAGACACAGTATATGAGCGCCGTAGCCCAGCGCAACCAGCTTACCGACTTCCTCGCATTCTATATGAAGATAGAGGTGCTGATTGTGGATGACATTCAAGATCTCCAGGGTGCCGGCAGCCAGAATGCTTTCTTTAACATATTCAATCATCTGCATCAGACCGGAGGTCAAATTATCCTTACTTCCGACCGTGCTCCCAAGGATCTTGCGTCTTTTGAAGAGCGTCTGCTTTCCCGCTTTAAGTGGGGACTTTCAGTGGAGCTCGGACATCCTGATTTTAATACCCGTTACGAGATGTTGAAGTCCCGTTGTCAGCAAGAGGGACTCCTTGTGGACGATGATGTGATAAGGCACATAGCCTCAAGCGTTAAGAATAACTTCCGTGAACTTGAAGGTGTTCTGCTTTCTCTTATGGCGCATTCCACATACAAACATACGGATTGCACTATGGCTCTTGCCGATACTATAGTCGGGCAGATTGCTGGTACTCAGGAAGTTGAGCTTACAGTACCGAAGATTCAGGATACGGTTTGCGAGTATTTCAAAATCACCCGCGACGAGCTTGTTTCTTCTTCCCGTAAGCGTCAGATTGTCATAGCGCGTCAGATTTCGATGTATCTCTGCCGCAATCTCATCTCCGGCTGCTCGCTCTCCCAAATCGGAGCACAGACAGGAGGGAAAGACCACTCTACGGTGTTGCATTCCTGCTCGATAGTCTCTGACCTCATGGCTACGGACCGTGCGTTCAAGAAGTATGTCACGGATCTTCAGGACATGCTGGCGTATGCCCGTTAGCGAGTGGCTTCAGGCGCGGAAATTGCAGCATCCATACATATTAATGACTGCGGGGCGGCTTCGTCCCGACCAATTTTTGTGCTTATGAACTCACAGACAGTACTTGACATTTTCAAGGAAATCACTCGCATTCCGCGTGAATCCGGACATGAGGCTCCTATGACCCAATGGCTTTTGGATTGGGCAGCCAAGCATTCCCTCGAAGCCAAAAAAGACGATACAGGCAATGTCTGCATTATCCGTGAAGCCTCCAAGGGCAAAGAGAATATCCCTACGCTTGTGCTTCAGGCACACCAGGATATGGTTTGTGAAAAACTTCCCGGCTCCACTCATGACTTTCTCAATGACCCCATCGACTATGTCGTTGAAGACGGTTGGATGATAGCCAAGGAAACGACTCTCGGAGCGGATGACGGGATAGGTGTTGCGGCAGCACTTGCACTTTTGGAAAGTGATGACAGCACCGGACGTCTTGAATGTGTCTTCACCATCTCTGAGGAGACCGGAATGGACGGAGCAGAGAAGATGCAGAGCGGGTTCTTTACTGGCGAGACTCTGATCAATCTCGATTCGGAGGACGAGGGCCAGATGTTCATAGGCTGTGCCGGCGGTGAGACTACCGAAGCAGAATATAATCTGTCATACAGCCCTTTGAAAGCTACACGTGCGCTGGAACTTCGTCTGAGCGGCGGCATAGGAGGACATAGCGGAGATGATATCAACAAGGGCAGGGCCAATACCGTGCTTCTCATGCTCCGTTTCCTTTACTCCCACATAGGTGAGTATTCTCTGGTGAGCATAGACGGTGGCGGCAAGCATAACGCCATTGCCCGAGATTGCGTAGCCGTGGTCTGCCCCAAGGACGAGACTGCACTCGCAGATGCTTTCATCGCTTATGGTGAGGCACTTAAAGAAGAATTTCATACTACCGATCCTGCGCTTGTGACCGAAACGACAGAGCTTGAAGATGGTGAGTTTGAATTGGTTGATGACTTGCAGGCCGCCCGCATAGTGGCTTCTCTGTATGCCTGTCCTCACGGCGTGCTCGCGATGAGTCAGGATATTAAGGATTTCGTCCAGACTTCCACCAATCTCGCGTCAGTTCATACCGTAGACGGCAAGATTTTGGTCTGCACAAGTCAGCGTAGCAGTTCTGCCGTAGAGTGCAGGGCGGCAGCTTCTCGCGTAGAGGCCGCGCTCTCCCTCGGTGGAGCGGAAGTCAGACACCTCAATGCCTATCCCGGCTGGGAGCCTAATGTCGATTCGGAGATTTTGAAGCAGTGCGTAGCTTCATATGAGAAACTCTTTGGTAAAGAGCCGCTCGTGCTTGCCATCCATGCAGGTCTTGAGTGCGGACTTTTCCTTGAGAAATTCCCCGGGCTGGATATGATTTCCTTCGGACCTACCCTTCGTGGCGTACACGCTCCGGGCGAGAAACTCGAACTCGACAGTCTTGACAAATTTACCCGCCACCTCGAAGACGTGGTGGTCAACTTCCATTGATTATGATAGTCGCACCTTCCATTCTTACCGCGGATTTCCTTCATCTTGAGAAGGATATCAGGCTCATTGACGAGCATGCAGACGCAATTCATCTGGATATTATGGACGGAACTTTGGTTCCCAATATTTCGTTCGGGTTCCCTGTCGTCAAGAGTATCGCAAGTATCGCAACCAAACCTATGGACGCGCACCTGATGGTGGTGAATCCTGACAAGTGGTTTGAGACACTTAAGAAACTCGGAGTCAGTCAGGTCAGTTTCCACTATGAGGCGAGTGGCTGGAAAACAGGTAAATTCATACGCAAGGCGCACAAACTCGGGCTTAAAGTCGGTGTTGCTGTCAATCCGGATATTCCCGTAGAGAAACTTTACAAGTATATCGGGAAAGCGGATTTCCTACTGGTGATGTCAGTATATGCCGGTTTCGGCGGGCAGAAATTCATCTATGAGACCCTCGACAGGGTTACCAAACTGCACGCAGAAATCCTCAGACGCGGAGCTAAAACCTTAATCCAGGTGGATGGGGGAGTCAATGCCGAAAATGTCAACATGCTCGCAAGTTGCGGTGCCGATATGGTGGTGGGAGGAAGTGCTGTGCTTGGCTCGGACGATCCCGCTGCGGTTATCAAAGCTCTTCAGGACGCCGGAAAAGAGTAGCCTCGAAAGCCTCTTTCAGAATTTGCCTGCCCTCTTCGCTTTCGGAGAGGGTAGCGCATTTTATGAAGTGCTCCATGAAGAGTTCGAGTTCGTCTCTCGGATTGTATTCTTCACCTGTCAATTCGCTGAGGGATACGGGATTGGGCAGGTCTTCCGGCCAATCCTTCTCGCATAGGTTCAGGCCTATTCCTATGATGCTGTCTTTGACGAGAGTTTTGTTGAGTATGGTTTCAATCAGGATTCCGCATATTTTCTTGTCTCCTACCCAGATGTCGTTTGGCCATTTGACCCTGGCTTGTACACCATTCTCGGACAGGTAATGCAGAAGCGCTACCGTGGTGATGTGGGTGAGCACGATGGCTTGCGACGCCGGAAGGGATGAAGGGCGGTAGAGTATGCTGAATGTGAGATTGAGCCCGGGGCTCGCGAACCAGCTGTGACTCCCTTGGCCGCGTCCGGCGCTCTGACTTTCTGTCGCTACGACTGCAAAATTGTCAAGGAAGTCAAGTCTTCTTTTGACCTCATTGTTGGTTGAATCGAGTTCTTTGTACCACTTTATCTCATACATGTCATTCGGGCTCTATTTTTGCGTATTGTGATGCGCGCAGATATTTGGAAGCTGTTTCAAAAACAGCATGGTTAATTTTAAACAAGCTTTAAGTTTCACTATATTTGCGGGCGTAAAAATACATTTTTAATTTTAATATATGATAACTCACGACCTGCGGGTCATAGCCGACGCAATCTTTGACAAAAAGGGCGAAAATGTGGTCTCCATTGACCTTCGTCCCATCGGTACGGCAGTTACCGATTGGTTTGTCGTTTGCGAGGGCAGTTCCACTACCAATGTGGCCGCAATTGCAGACAACATCCTCAAAGAAACTTCGGAGAAACTCGGACGTAAGCCCTATAGGACTCAGGGCATGGAAAACAATTTCTGGATAATCCAGGACTTCGGAGACATCGTCATTCACATTTTCCAGAAAGAATATAGGGATTTCTATCGTTTGGAAGATCTCTGGGCTGATGCTCCGCACAAAACTTACAAAGAAAGAAGACATGAGTCAAAAAAATCAGAACAACAATCGGGGGAATAAGCCCAAAGTGGTTAGAATTAACCTCTCCTGGCTGTATATAATCCTTGTTGCGGGGCTTGCGTTCCTGCTTCTCAAAGATTCAGGCGGGAGCAATGTGCAGAAAGTCGAATGGGCTGATGTCAAGGAGATGGTCCTCGACGGTGATGTCAAGGAAATCAACTTCGTTCGAAACGATTTCAGAGGTACTGTTACCATCAAGCAGGAGTCTCTCGTAAAGTATAAGGAGTACTTTGGCGGGCAGGTGCCCGAGCGCTCTCCCCATTTCTTTTTCCTCGTTTCAGGCAGTTTCGCCCCTGAGGTGGAATTTGACAAGCTCAACGCAGAACTTCCTGCAGAGGAGAGAGTCCCTGTCAAGATGACGCAGGACAGCAAGATCTGGGACAATCTGCTTGATTGGATTTTCCCTCTCATCCTGCTGGTGTTCTTCTGGGTCTGGATGTTCCGTGGCATGAATCGTGGCATGAATGGTGGTGCAGGAGGACAGGGTGGCATGAATCCTTTTAATGTCGGCAAGGCTCAGGGTAAACTCGCAGACAAGAATAAAGTCAATGTCACCTTCAAGGATGTGGCAGGACTCTACGGAGCTAAGGAGGAAGTGGAGGAAATCGTTGACTTCCTCAAGAATCCCCAGAAATATACCGCACTTGGTGCGAAGATACCTAAAGGTGCACTGCTCGTCGGCCCTCCTGGCACGGGTAAGACATTGCTTGCCAAAGCCGTGGCTGGTGAAGCCAATGTGCCTTTCTTCTCAATGAGCGGTTCGGACTTCGTGGAGATGTTTGTGGGTGTGGGTGCAAGCCGTGTCCGTGACCTCTTCCAGCAGGCCAAGGAGAAGGCTCCCTGCATCGTGTTCATCGACGAAATCGACGCGGTGGGCCGTGCCAGAGGTAAGAATGCAGGATTCTCCAGCAATGACGAGCGTGAAAATACTCTGAACCAGTTGCTTACGGAGATGGACGGCTTCGGTACCAACAGCGGTGTGATTGTGCTTGCCGCCACCAACCGTGCGGACATACTCGACAAGGCACTTATGAGAGCCGGTCGTTTCGACAGGCAGATACATGTGGACCTTCCCGAACTCAAGGAGCGTGAAGACATATTCAAGGTGCATCTTCGCGGGCTCAAGGTCGACCCCGACTTCGATGTGAGCTTCATGGCTAAGCATACTCCCGGCTTCAGCGGTGCTGATATCGCCAATGTCTGCAATGAGGCTGCTCTTACGGCTGCCCGCAGAGGCAAGAAGACCATTGACAATCAGGATTTCCTCGACGCTGTGGATCGTATCATCGGTGGTATCGAGAAGAAGAAATCGGTCATCACTCCTTTCGAGAAGAAGAGCATAGCCCATCACGAGGCCGGTCATGCGGTCGTAAGCTGGCTCCTGCCTCATTCCAATCCTCTCTTCAAGGTTACGCTCATCCCTCGCGGCAATGCACTCGGTGCAGCCTGGTATCTTCCTGAGGAGCATAAACTCTACACGAAGAGTCAGATGCTTGACGAGATGTGCTCTCTTATCGGAGGTCGTGTGGCGGAGGAGATTCTCAATGGCGAACCTTCAACGGGTGCTCAGAATGACCTCGAGCGACTCACTCAGATGGCTTACGGTATGATTCAGTACTATGGCATGTCGGAGAAAGTCGGACAGCTGAGTTTCTACGACAGCACCGGAGCTCGCGGGTACGAGTTCAACAAGCCTTATTCAGAGAAGACGGCTGAACTTATGGATGAGGAGGTCAAGACTCTTGTCACTGAGATTCATGACCGTGCATACCGACTTCTCACCGAACATCGAGAGGGATGGGAGGCTGTCGCTCAACTCCTTATGGAGAAAGAAGTTATCTTCGCCGCAGATGTAGAGAATATACTCGGCCCCAAGGTCGTACCGGCTGAAGAATACACCAAGAAAGTAGATTCTGAGATGACTCCCGATGAGCAAGTCCAACAATAGACAGCGCATAGTCTCGGGCATAGTCTTGGGCATTATAGTGGTGGCAGGAGCATTCCTGCCGCCGCTTTTTCATTTGTTGATGCTTTTCTCCATCGCATGGACCATGCATGAATTTTTCGAGATGTCCATGGGAAAGGATTTCAGGGTGGAGAGAGTGCTGGTGACTCTTGCCGCGTGCATGCTTTATGCGGGTCTGTCACTTCTCAAATGCGGATATCTGAAGAGTGTAGCACCGCTTGCCATTGCCGCTTTGCCCATCGTCGTTGCCATGGCTCTGCCTATATGGCACAAGGACAGAAGCCGGCAGGGGAGCGTGCCTTATCTTTTTGCATCTTTGTTCTATATAGGGATTCCTCTTGCTCTGATGCCTGTGCTCCTGTATCATGGCGGAAGCACTCCGGACGGCGTGTTCGTACTCTCCATGCTGATTACGGTATGGGTCGGAGACATAGGCGCTTATGTGCTGGGTAGTACGCTCGGGCAGCGTAAAGGAAGTATCAAGATTGCTCCATCCGTATCTCCTAACAAGTCTCTCTGGGGGCTTGTGGGTTCAGTCTTGAGCTGTTCGGCGCTTGCCGTTGGACTCAAGTATCTGGGGCTTTTTGATTTCCCCGTACTTCACTGCGTAGTTATAGGAGTTATCGCTTCGCTCGCCGGATTGGTGGGTGATTTGATTGAGAGTTTGTGGAAGAGGCATTTCGGTGTCAAGGATTCGGGGAGTCTCATTCCCGGACATGGCGGTCTTTACGATCGTCTGGACAGCGTCATCTTTGCGCTCCCGCTATTGAGTGCCTATCTCGCAGTCTTCGGACTTATCTGATTCTGGCAGATATCTTGGTCTACCGACCGATATGGATTCTGCAAGTCATAAAAATAGGGCAGCCATCGAGTTGATCGTTGACTGCCCATTTTATTTGTCGCTGCTATTGGTCTTGCAGTATGAGTTCAAGGAGTCTGTCTGCGGCTTCCTCTTCAGGGACGTGACGCAGAACCGGGGTGCTCTTCTTGTAGATTGAGACCTTCCCTCCACCTTCTCCGACATAGCCCCAGTCGGCGTCTGCCATTTCTCCGGGGCCGTTTACTATGCATCCCATTACGGCGATTACTACATCCTTGAGTCCGGAGGTTTTCTCCATGACATCGTTGTAGGCTTTCTGTAGATTGTACATAGTGCGTCCGCAGCCGGGACATGCGATGTATTCGGGACGGTAGAAGCGTCTTCTTGCCGCCTGCATTATCTCATCCCTCAGATGCTCGCTTACAGGTGCGTCAGCCGGGATTTCGTCTATCTCGCGTCGCAGAAGTTTCGGCCCCCATGTGCAGGCTGCGTCGAGTAGTGTCAGTTCCTCGTCCGAGAGTCCTGCGGGAGGAGGAGTGATCCCGTCGTAACGGGAGGCAAGATATTGTGCAACAGGTAGTTCTGCCTGTGGGTCTTCTGTAAGTGAAACCCTTATGGTGTCACCTATGCCTTCTTCGAGAAGGGTGGCTATGCCCACGCAGGATTTGATTCTTCCGCTTTCACCTCCTCCTGCTTCGGTCACTCCTACATGTAGGGGATAGATCATGCCCTCTTCCTGCATCATGGATGCAAATTCACGATATGCCTGCACCATGGTGACGGTGTTGGAAGACTTGAGTGATACGACTACTTTGTCGAAAGCCTCATCACGGCAGATTTGGGCCCATTCCATTGCGGCGAGAGCCATCGCCTTTGGCGTGTTGCCGTAGCGGGAAGTGATATATTCGCCAAGCGAACCATGATTGACACCAATGCGTATTGCGGTCTCGTGCTGCCTGCAGACCTTGATGAGCTCCACGAATTGTTCGCGCGCCTTCTCATGGTCGCGGTGGAAATTGCCTGGATTGATGCGCACCTTGTCTACGAATGGAGCTACAGCGATGGCAATCTGTGAGGAGAAATGAATGTCCGCGACTATAGGGACATTCATCCCTTCCGAACGCAGGGTCTCTCGTATGTGGCGGATGTGCTCTACGTCATTGAGGGAGGGGACAGTGAGTCTTATCATCTGTGCGCCTGCCTCTATGAGCCTTCTGCATTGCTCTATGCTTGCAGTCTCGTCACAGGTGTGGGTGTTGCACATGGTCTGTACCACGATGGCATGACCTGCACCAAAGTTGAGTGCAGGACGACCGACGGATACCGTATTGCTTTTCAAACGTTTATTTATCTGAGCCATAGACAATTTCGTAAGCTTCCCGTTTGATTTCCTTATTGGTCTTGCCATAGCGTCTGCCGAGTTGTATGTGCACGCCTGCAGAAATCATGATATCGAAAGGATATGCGAAACGATAAAAGTATTTGTTGCGGTCTTCATAACCGGAGCCTTCTGGATACATCGAATCCGGCTCGAAAATGCTTGACCATCCATAGCGCAGCTGGGCATCAATCGTGAACTCGAAAGGCGAGAATATGAAGCCTACTCCGGCACCGCCCTGAAGTCCGTAGTCGAAGCGTACGTCGGTGTCATACCATTTCGTGCGGTAGTTCTCGTCAACATTGGGCCCGAAACGCTCTATGCTCATCCTGTATCCGGCATATAGTCCCGCGTCTCCGTAGAACTTGAAGTTGCGGGTATCTACATGTATCATGGCGAGGAAGGGCATCTCGAGTACATTCATCTTTATCCGATTTGATCTCTCCTTAGGGAACTCGTAGACATTTCCCGTCTCCTTGTTCTCCTTGAAGTGATAACCCTCGTGACCATAATGAAGGCCTATCTGGAAAGCGAAATAGGGAAGATAGTCAAACATCTTCTCGTAATGAGTGAAGGTAATCGCCG
>CAZNDD010000034.1:0-16448 GCA_964571735.1 uncultured Muribaculaceae bacterium
CGTCACTTTCGAGTAGCTTGTCGTACTTGCCTGAAGACTCGCCGTCTTCCACGGGTGCTTCAAGCTCATCCTCGTCTATCACTTCCAAAATATCTTCGTTCTCTTCTTTCATCTTCTTGCGCTGTTGCGTATTTGAGAATCATCCTGAATATCAGGGAGATTCTTAATCTTCATAGCCGAAGCGGCGCAACTCGCCCCTCCGGTCTCTCCAGTCTGGATTCACCTTGACATAGACATTGAGGTAGACTTTCTTCTGGAAAAAGTCTTCCATGTCAATGCGAGCCTGAGTTCCGACTTTTTTGAGGGCGCTTCCGCCTTTTCCGATGATGATTCCTTTCTGGGAATCACGCATCACATATATGACCGCGCCTATGTCGTAGCGTTCTGCACCTTCCTTGAAACTCTCTATCTCCACTTCGCAGCAGTAGGGGATTTCCTCCTTGTAGTTGAGAAGTATCTTCTCTCGGATTATCTCCGAAGCGAAGAAGCGGAGATTGCGGTCGGTGAATGCGTCCCTGTCGTACCATGCAGGAGCTTCGGGGAGCACTTCTACTATGGATGAGAGTATGCTCTCTATGTTGAATCCCTCGCGAGCTGATGCCGGGATGATTTTGGCGTTAGGCACGAGTCCCTGCCAGTGCTTCATCAGTTCCGTCACCTTCTCCTGGGTGCTTACGTCGATTTTGTTGACAACGATAATGACGGGGCAGGTCAGGCGTGAGAGCTTGTCCACATAGTCGATGTTCTTGTCTGACTTCTCGACCGTGTCCGTCACATAGAGCACTACGTCAGCGTCCGCAAGTGCACCGTCCACCACATCCAGCATGTCCTGCTGGAGGCGGTAGGCGGGCTTGAGGATGCCGGGCGTGTCGGTGTAGACTATCTGGAAGTCTTCACCGTTGACAATGCCCATAATTCTGTGGCGGGTAGTCTGCGCCTTGGCGGTCACGATGCTGAGCTTTTCGCCCACCATCGCGTTCATCAGCGTGGATTTGCCCACGTTGGGGTTGCCCACTATGCTGACGAAACCTGACTTAAACATAAGCGCCCATCTTGAGGATGTTTACTTCCGCTTCGGAAAGTCTGCGCCACTGGCCCTTCTTGAGTCCCTTCTTTGTGAGACCTGCGAAGTACACGCGGTCCAGACCCTTGACATCATAGCCGAGGGACTCGAAGATACGGCGCACGATGCGGTTCTTTCCGGAGTGAATCTCGATACCGATTTTGCGGTGGTCTTCCGCGTCGATGAATTCGAGTTCGTCGGCCTTCACGGGACCGTCCGTAAGGGTCACACCCTCAAGCAGTTTCTCGCGGTCTTCGTCTGCGAGAGGCTTGTCGAGATTGACCTGGTAAATCTTCTTCTTGTCATAAGAAGGATGTGTGAGACGCTCTGCTATTTCACCATCGTTGGTGAACATCAGGACGCCTGTGGTGTTCTTGTCGAGCCTGCCAACAGGGAAAACTCTGTAAGGGCAGCCCTTGAGAAGCTCCATTACGGTCTTCTCAGCGTGAGGGTCGCTTGCTGAAGTGACGAAGCCACGGGGCTTGTTCATTACAAGGTAGACTTTCTCTTCACCCTTGAGTCTCTCGCCGTTGAAGCGGATATCATCGTTGAATACGTTGACCTTGGTGCCGAGTTCGGTTACGACCTCACCGTTGACCGTGACGACACCTGCCTGGATGAGAGTGTCAGCCTCTCTACGGGAGCATACGCCGGAATTGGCGATAAACTTGTTGAGTCTGACTTCCTCCTGTACGGGGATGTTGATGGTGCTTGCACCGGTGAATGTCTGCTCGTCGGAGACCTGAGGTCTACGACTGATCATACGGCTGATGCCCTCGTCCGCGGCCTTTGAAGAGAATGTCATCTTGGGTCTCATCGGTTTGCGGGCAGGTCTGCCTCTGAAGCCTGAATGAGGTGCTGCGCCACGTGCAGGAGCCCTGTGGGGGCGGTTGTAGGCAGATGCCTCCCTGGGCTGACGTGCGGGTGCACCTTCAGTTGTCTCAGGACGTGAGTGATAGTCTCTTCGAGGTCTGTGAGAATAGGAGGATGCTCCTTCTGTTCTGCTACGATAGTCGTCTCTGCTTCTATCGTGACGGGGCTGAGCATAACCTTCACGGCGATACTCTCCTCTTGCCGACGAACCTTCAGAGTTCCTGGGACCCCTCTGGTAGGGGCGGTCTGAAGAGTAAGCGGGTCTGGCAGAACGATGATTGTCATCCCTTCTGAAATCTCTGGATGTGCTGTACGCAGGACCTTCGCTGCGATACGAGGTCCTTTCACCTGCGGCTTTTCTTGGTCTAAGTTTTCGGCCGTTTTTGGAAAATTCTTCCATTGTGTTTTGGATTACTTAAGTTTAAAATAATATGTAATTGTCCCCTCTTGTAGCGGGGGAGTATCTTCTGCAATGTGTTTCGCCCTCTCGAAGTGCGTGTTCATGGCTGCGGTACGGGCTGCGTTCCAAAGCTGGGGGTCGTCCACTGTAGTGCCGGGTGTACCTGCCTGGGCGTTCTTGACATCTCCGTAGATGTCCACCCAGATGGTTACCACCACGACTCCGCTGCTTTGTCTGTCGTAGCGAGGCTTCACCAGATTGCCCACGACATTTCGACCTTTGAGGTGTGCATTGGCTTGACCTTCAGTGATATCCTTCAGGCTGTTGCCGTTGCTTTGTCCTGCTTTGAATACCGCTGAAGTATCGGTTGCAGTGTGCGGTGTAGTGGCACTGCTCTCTTTGCGTCCCATGCCGGGGAACGAAGCGCGCGGGTCAACCTTTGGCTTTTCCTCTACTTCCGGGGCGGGCACTTCAACATCTCCGAAGTTGTCCTCCTGGGCGGGAGTCTCGTTGGGTATATCTTTCTCAACTACAGGGGATTCGCTCTTCTGGACCAATTCCACCGGCTTCTCCAAATCGACGGTCTCTGCAACTGGTTCCTTGTCGTAACGCGGCTCGATTGTCTCCTGTATGTCTGCGGAGAAATCAATCAGAAAAGTCTGTTCGGGAGGTGGCGGATATAGATAGCTTAATCCTTTGAATGACACCAAAGTGAGTGCGAGAACGTGCACTGCGAGCGTAGACGCTACAGCGACAAGCGTGGAACGCTTGCTGTCATTCTCTCTCTTTCTTTGGTATTCTTTCATTTCTATCTTCCCTCTGGAGCCGTTGCGAGTATGACTTTATAGTGGTTGCGCTTGGCTATGTTCATGATTTTTACAATCTCGCCTATTGGGACTGTTTCGTCCGAATAGATGGAGAATGTAGGGTCTTCCTCGGAACTGAGCAATCCCACGAGCGCGTCTTCCACTCCATCGAAAGGAATCGCTGCCTCTCCGTTGACATGATAGGTATATACTTCGTCGCCGTGGTCCTTGACTGAAACCGTCGCCTCCGGCTTGGCTGAAACCTGCCCGGTGCTCTTAGGTAGTAGGAGCTTGAGGGCATTGGGGTTGACCAGCGTCGAGGTGACGAGGAAAAATATGAGCAACAGGAACACGATGTCCGTCATAGAGGACATCGAAAAACCTGAATCTGCCTTTGTACGCCTTCTGAGTGCCATTTTTACTTGGATTCGGCTTCCTGCTCAGCGGGTTCATTGAGCAGATCCATAAACTGAATGGTGGAAACTTCCATCTTGGCCACGACATCGTCAACCTTGGCGGTGAGGAAGTTATATCCGAAATATGCGAAAATGCCCACGATGAGACCACCAACCGTGGTAATCATAGCTTCGTAGATGCCTCCGGACAGGAGTGCGATGTCTACGTTGCTTCCTGCATTTGCCATGTTGAAGAATGCCTTGACCATACCTGTCACCGTGCCGAGGAATCCTATCATAGGGGCGCCTCCTGAAATGGCTGCAAGGTAGGGCAGACCCTTCTCGAGGCGTGCCACTTCCGCGTTGCCAACATTGTCTACGGCAGTCTGGATGTCTGACAGGGGGCGTCCTATGCGGGCGATGCCGGTTTCTGTCATCCTTGCCACCGGAGTGTCAAATTTGCTGCAGAGCGTGAGCGCGGACTTGATTTTGCCTTCGTGGATATAGTCACGTATATCCTTCATAAAGTTAGGGTCGATTTTGCTCGCCTGCGCGATCTGATACCATTTCTTGGCTAAGATGTAGATGGCTAAAACGGAAAGAAGGAGGAGGACGATCATCAGCCATCCGCCTTTTCCGGCCATTTCAAGTATGGAGATGCTCTTCTCCTGAACTTCCACAGGTGCGGCTTCCAGAGCCTGTCCACTGACTTGGAGTAATGTTGACAACATAAGGATTATAATCGGTTTTTCTAACTGTCCAATGAAGTTTTTGAACTGTTTTCTGCAAAAATCAAACAGCTTCCAACTCGGCTCGCAAATATAGCGAAAAGATTGCAAATATCCGAGTGGAATTTGCTGCAATGTGTGAACCTGTATTTTGGGCTCAATAATCTATTTCGCAGAGGAAAAGAGCCTGCCCCGGAACGCTCTCTCCGGCGGCGCTCCTATTGTGGAGACTCATCAGCTCTGGCATCGAATCCGGTTCTCTCCGCCCTCTCCCCACTTCGAGCAGCGTACCTACTATCGCCCGCACCATATTGCGCAGGAATCTGTCTGCGGCTATGTGGAATGTCCAGTGAGTTTCGTCGTCGGCGACCCATCGGGCTTCGTAGATCGTGCAGATGGAAGTCTTGTTGTCCGCACCTATTTTCTCGAAACTTGAGAAATCGTGCGTTCCGAGCAGGTATTCCGCCGCCCGGTTCATTTTCTCCATATCCAATTCACGGAATCCGCACCAATAGGAGTACTGCTGCTCAAACGGGTCTTTGCTCCTGTGGATGCGGTAAATGTATTTTCTCCTTTTCGCATCGAAACGGGCGTGGAAATCATCGCTCACCGCTTCTATGTCCGAAACGGCAACTGAGTGCGGCAATATGGCATTTAATTTGTAGCACAACGCCCTCGCGTCCGCGATTTCCGAAGGGGAGTCGAAGTGTGCGACATAGTTTATCGCATTGACTGAAGTATCCGTTCTACCTGCGCCTGTGACTTCTATCTGGGCGCGAAGCAGAGTGGAGAGAGCGTCTTGGATACACGCTTGGACGCTGGGCCGGTCGGGCTGGATTTGCCAACCGAAGAACCCGGCTCCCGAAAATGACAATGTTATTTTGTACCGCATAAAACGCAAAATTAAACTTTTTATATGGAAAGTGTGAATATTAAAGAACTCAACGAGCGAATTCAGAAAGAAAGCGCTTTTGTGGATTTGCTTTCGCTTGAGATGGGCAAGGTGATAGTGGGACAGAAGCATCTCATTGAGAATCTGGAGATTGCTCTCCTTGCTGACGGACATATACTTCTCGAAGGTGTCCCCGGACTTGCCAAAACCCTTGCCATCAGCACTTTGTCGAAAGCTGTGGATGCTACTTTCAGTCGTATTCAGTTCACTCCGGACCTGCTTCCTGCGGATGTCACCGGTACTCTCATATATAGTCAGAAGAATGAGGCTTTCGAGGTGCACAAAGGCCCCGTATTTGCCAATTTCGTGCTTGCCGATGAGATTAACCGTGCTCCTGCCAAAGTGCAGTCAGCATTGCTCGAGGCCATGCAGGAAAGGCAGGTTACACTCGGAGACCACACCTATGCTCTGCCCAAGCCTTTCCTTGTGATGGCGACGCAGAATCCCATTGAGCAGGAGGGTACATATCCTCTTCCCGAGGCGCAAGTCGACCGTTTCATGCTCAAGGTCGTGGTCGGATATCCTTCTCGCGAGGAAGAAATGCAGATTATCCGCATGAACGGCAAGGGCGAATATCCCAGGCCCAATGCGGTGGTCACCCCCGAAGACATAGTGCGTGCACGCGAGGTCGTGCGCGATGTATATGTGGACGAGAAGATTGAACGATATATAGTAGATATAGTCTATGCCACCCGTACTCCGCAGGACTATAATCTATCATCTCTGAAGAACCTCGTGGCATACGGTGCATCGCCCCGTGCAAGTCTCTCTTTGAGTGCGGCAGCCAAGGCTTATGCTTTCATCAAGCGCAGAGGTTATGTGATTCCGGAAGATGTAAGGGCGGTTTGTCCCGAAGTTCTGCGTCACCGTATAGGACTTACATACGAGGCCGAGGCTGAGAATGTTACTTCCGATGAGCTTATCCAAGAGGTTATCAATGCCGTCATCGTCCCATAATAACGCTACGGAGCTGCTTCGTAAGGTCCGTAAGATTGAGATTAAAACCAAAGCTCTCTCGCATCAGATATTTGCGGGAGAGTATCATTCTGCATTCAAGGGACGCGGTATGGCGTTCAGCGAAGTGCGTGAATATCAATGGGGTGACGATGTCCGTTCTATGGACTGGAATGTCACTGCGCGTCTGCGTCAGCCCTATATCAAGGTCTACGAGGAGGAGCGCGAACTGACCGTAGTCCTGCTTGTGGATGTGAGCGGCAGTGGACTTTTCGGGACTCGCGGTTCTACCAAACGGGATAAGATGGCGGAGATTGCTGCGGTGTTGAGTTACAGCGCCATTCTCAACAACGATAAGGTCGGGGTTCTCTTTTTCTCCGATAAGGTTGAGAAATTCATCCCTCCGGCGAAAGGTCGCACACATCTGCTTCATATAATAAGGGAGATGTTGGAATTGAAGCCTTCTTCGGAAGGTACTTCGCTTACCGCTGCCCTCAGTTTCCTTTCCTCCGCCATCAAGAAGAGGTGTACCGCCTTTGTGCTTAGCGATATGATGGATGCGGACTCCAAGGGTCGTCCTCTGTATGAAGATGCTCTTAAGGTGGCTGCGGGACGGCACGACCTATCGGTTATCAGAGTCTTTGACCCTCTGGAAGAGTCTCTTCCTGCGGTCGGACTTGTCAATGTCGTGGACGCCGAAAGCGGAGTTTCCCGTTGGGTCAATACTGACAGTCCTGCCATGCGTCGTTCTTACAGTGCATGGTTCTCATCGCTTTCGGAGAATTTCCGTACTTTGCTTCGCCGTTATAAGGTAGATAGTGTGGATGTAAGGACGGACTTGGATTATGTGCGTCCGCTGATGTCTCTTTTTCATAAATGATGAAGACACTTTTATTGATATGTCTTGCCGCAATGCTTGACGTCCTGCCTGTCGGAGATGCCTTTCTGAGACCCCTCCAGCAGCGTGACAGCGTCTTGATAGCGGACCAATTCAGCTACGGTTTCTCTTTGGAGGGAGTCCAGGGCTGCGAAATAGCTTTGCCCGATCTTGAAGACCGTTTCTCGGACACGCTTGTGCTTGTCCGCAACTGGCAGATAGATACCCTGCGGTCCAAAAAAGGGCAGATAGACATAGAGGCGTCGATGATTGTAGCTCCTTTTGAGGAAGGAACTTACCATTTCGGCGATTTGTATGCGCTTCGCAAGGGTGCCGACGGCAAAGTGGACACCCTCCGCTTCAATGCCCCCGAAGATCTCGAAGTGAAGACCATGCCTGTGGATACCGCCACTTTTGTAATTCATGATCTGAAAGGACAGATAGGGTATCCTCTTACATTTAAGGAAGTCGCGCCTTGGATTGGGGGGACTTTGCTCGTGGCGGCGCTGGTATTTGCCATCGTGATGCTTATCCGTAAACTTTCTTCCCGCAAGGGGGTGACTAAGGAGGTGGCCGAGCCGGCTCATGTGGTTGCCTTGAGGGAATTGGACCGTTATCGCAGTGACAAATATTGGGCTCCAGAGAAGCAGAAAACCTTCTATTCGGGTATTACGGACGCTCTTAAATCATATATCGACGCTTCATTCGGCATTGATGCCCCCGAGATGACGACTGCAGACCTGTTCGCAGCGCTCAAGGGCAGGCAGGAACTTACTCCCGAACTTTATTCCTCTCTTAAAGAACTGTTTGAGAGGGCGGACTTCGTCAAATTTGCCAAATATACAGTTGAGGATGACAAGCTCAATGCAGCGGCACTTCCGTTGTGTGTGAGGTTCGTCACGGACACTTATCAGGCAAGCCTGAAGGAGGAGGCAAGCGAGAATGAACTTTGAGTATCCCTATCTTCTCTTTTTGTTGATTATTCCGCTGCTCCTTGTTGTATTGTATCTGTACAGGGAGTTGGAAGGTCGCAGGGTTCGTCTTCGTGTAAGCGGACTGGCGCAGTGGAAAGGCTCTTCTGACGGCCTGTGGGCTGCGCTTCATCATCTTCCGTTCGTGCTCAGGACTGTTGCCTTGGTGATGATAGTCGTCGCTCTCGCCCGTCCTCGCTCGTCAAGCAATGTGAGCAAGGTGGATACAGAGGGAATAGACATAGTACTTGCAATGGATGTGTCAACGAGTATGCTTGCGCGGGACTTTACTCCGGACAGACTCAGCGCTTCCAAGGATATTGCCATTGAGTTCATTGCCCAGCGTCCTTCGGATAGGATGGGAATAGTGGTTTTTGCGGGAGAAAGCTACACGCAGTGCCCTTTGACCACGGATAGAGCCACTCTCATCAATCTTATGAAAGAGGTCCAGACCGACCTCATTGAAGACGGCACCGCCATAGGCAACGGACTTGCCACCGCAGTGGCGCGTATGGCGGATTCGGACTCTCCGAGCAGAGTGGTCATACTGCTTACCGATGGTGTGAACAACAGCGGTGAAATCGCTCCTCTTACCGCTGCTCAAATCGCTAAAGATTACGGCATTAAGGTCTATACGATAGGAGTCGGAGCAAATGGCACCGCGCCTTATCCCGTCGTTACCCCGTGGGGAGTCGAGCTTCGCGATGTGAGAGTTGAGATAGATGAAGATTTGCTCAAGAACATAGCATCCGCTACCGGCGGTCGTTACTTTAGGGCCACCGACAATACGAAGTTGGCTGAAATCTATGCTGAAATCGGCAGGATGGAAAAGGTTAAGACGAGCGTGGAGACATTCCCTGTCTACGAGGAACTTTTCCCAAAGTTCGCTCTCGTGGCGCTTGTCTGCCTCTTGCTTGAACTGATTTTGAAATTGTGTATCAGGAGATTGCCTTAATATGATAATCTTTGCATCATACAAATTCCTTTATTTGTTGATTCTTGTGCCGCTGATACCGGCGCTTTATGCCGTAGGTAAGGCCCTGCGTCGCGCACGTCTGCGTAAACTCGGAGACGAGAAGATGGTCTCCGCCCTTATGCCGCGTTACAGTAGCGGACGGGGATGGGCGAAGATTATACTTTTCACCTTTGCTTTCGCATTCTTCGTGATAGGCCTTGCGCGTCCTCAGATTGGAGCCAAACTCAGTGAACGCAAGACCAAGGGCGCGGAGATAATGATATGCTTGGATGTCTCCAACTCCATGCTTGCCAAGGATTATACTCCCAATCGTCTCGAGAGGGCGAAGATGGCCATTTCCTCGATAGTGGACAAACTTGACCAGGACCGCATAGGTCTGATAGTCTTTGCGGGCACCTCATTCGTGCAGCTCCCCATAACAGCGGACTATATCTCCGCGAAGATGTTTCTCAATTCGATAGACACCGGCTCGGTCCCTGTTCAAGGAACTGCGATTGGTGATGCTATTAGTCTTGCTATCAAGAGTTTCAGTGCGCAGAGCGAGAAGAGCCGTGTGATAATCTTGATTACCGATGGCGAGAACCACGAGGATGATGCCGTAGCTGCAGCCAAAGAAGCGGCTGCGCAGGGTATCAAGCTCTATGCTATCGGCGTGGGCTCTGTACAGGGTGAGCCTATCCCTTATGAAGGCGGTCTCCTTACTGACAAGGACGGCAATATAGTAGTCACTAAACTCGACGAATCCACCCTTAAGAGAATTGCCGCGGAGGGTAAGGGTGCCTATATCCGTGCTGGCAATGAAGAATTTGGACTTAATCCAATAATCTCGGATATCCGCAAGATGGAAGCCGAAGAGTTTTCGTCCGTGGTGTTTGAGGAATATGACGAACAGTATATGTATTTCTTTGCGATAGCTCTGCTTTTGCTTGTGATAGAAATGCTTATCGGTGACAGGAAATCGCTCGTATCTTTGTTTGACAGACATGAATAAGAAATATTGGTTCTCGCTTGTGATGCTCTTGCTTGCACTGCCGCTGTCCGCCCAGGTGGACAAACGCGAGGTCAGGCATGGCAACCGCCTCTTCAAAAAGGGCGACTACAAGCGTTCTGAAATAGATTACCGTAAGGCTCTGGTTAAGGACTCGACATCGATTGCAGCTACTTACAATCTTGCCAATGCCCTTTACAGGCAAGGTGATTACGAAGGCGCGGGAGCAACTTTCGGCAAGGCCCGCGACGCGGCATCGCTTTCGCCCCATGCCGCTGATTATCATTTCAATGACGGAGACGCAGCGCTTCAGAAGAAAGACTACGCTGCTGCCGTGGAAGCCTTCAAGAAGTCTCTGCTGCTCAATCCTTCAGATCTGGATGCTAAAGAGAATTATATCTATGCGAAGCTGATGCTCCAGAATCAGCAGAATGGAGAGTCGTCGGAGTCCGATGACAATAGTCAGGACAATCAGCAGGACGACAATCAGCAACAGCAGCAGAACCAGCCTCAGAATCAGGACGGTGAGCAAAACAGGCAACCTCAGGACCAGCAGGAGCAGAAGATTTCTGCACAGCAGGCCAGGCAGATGCTTTCCGCCATACAGGCCAAAGAGAAAGAAACCCAAGACAAAGTGGAAAAGGCCAAGGCCGCCAAGGCTGCGAGCCGTCAGAAAGAAAAGAATTGGTAATGAAGAAACTATCGGTATCGTTCATAGCGCTTATTCTCCCGGTTTTGTCTGCATTCGCCCAGATTCAGGTGCGGGTGCCGTCGGCAGTTGCGCTTGATGAGCAGTTTAACCTGCAATTTGTGGTTGAAGGGGACAAGCCCTCTGATTTCAAATGGGAATGTCCCTCTGATTTCAAGCTTGTATGGGGTCCTCAAGTGGGGTCCACCAACTCCGTAAGCATTATTAACGGAAAGCGAACCAGCTCGCGTCAAACGAGTTATACATATATTCTGATGCCGACCAAGGAGGGTACATTTACTTTGCCTTCCGCTACGGCTACCATTAAGAAACAGACTGTTTCTTCGTCTGCGGCTTCCATTAAGGTCGTGAAAAGCGGAGCTGCCAATTCTGCCTCCGAACCATCGCGTGAGAATGCATACGCGATTTCTGGAGAGGATATTTTCTTGAGAATGGAGTTGAGCCGCAATAAAGTTGTTGTGGGAGAGAGTATTACTGCTGATATAAAACTCTATCAGAGAGTGGATATAGCAGGGTTTGAAGATGTGCATTTCCCTTCGTTCGACGGCTTCTGGAATCAGCTCAACAGCACTTCCAATAACATAGAATTTCATAGGGAAACTCTCGGAGAAGAGATATACAATGTGGCGACGCTGCGCTCCTATACATTGATTCCTCAGCAGAGCGGAGATTTGCAGATTGACCCTGCCGAGATAGTATGCCTTGTGCGGGTGCGCAACCGAAATGCCTCTACGGGCAGTATTTTCGACAGTTTCTTCCAAGATGAATATTCCACTGTGCGCAAGAGGGTTGCAACTAAAGCCGTGACCGTGCATGTGGAGAAACTTCCGGAGCCGCAACCTGCGGATTTCTGCGGGGGAGTAGGCCGATTTACTTTGTCTGCGGGTCTGTCCAAGGATTCGCTTGCTACTCATGAAGCCGCATCTCTTAATGTCATCTTGCGAGGTAAAGGCAATCTTGCTCTTGTCCAGGCGCCTAAGGTCAATTTCCCGCCTGACTTTGAGGTCTATGACGTGAAGGTTTCGGACGGCGCTGACGGCGCTAAGGTTTTCGAGTATCCGTTCATACCGCGCCACCATGGCGAATACAGTATTGCCGGCGTGGGGATGAGCTATTATGATCCTTCTTCCGGGAAGTATGTTTCCGCTTCGCATGAACCCCTGAGAATCAAAGTTGTGCGTGGCGCGGGAAGTGAAAATGATGTGGTCTCGCAAGGGGGTTCTTCATCCGGATTGCAACGCGCGTTGGGTGAGGATGTACGCAACATAGGCTCGGATATCCGATATATTTCGACGGGGAATCCCGCGTTGAGAAGCTCTGGAACTTTCTTCGTTGGTTCGACTCTTTTCTTTGTGTTGTTGGTACTCGTAGTTGCGTCTGCGCTTGTGGTCTATGCGGTGCTTCGCGGCCGGAGGATTCGTCAGGGGGATGTAGTGGGGCAGCGCCGCAAGTCGGCTTCCAAAACTGCGCGCAAGAGGCTTGCCCGCGCAGGGGAATATCTCAAAGACCGTCTCAGTTCGGCATTTTATGAAGAATTGCATAAGGCTCTGGTGGGATTCGTCTCTGACAGGCTGGTTCTTGACTATGCTCATGCCGACAAGGACGGTATTGAGTCCGCACTTGTCCAAGGCGGAGTGGAATCTTCTCTGGCAAAGGAGTTTGTAACCCTGCTTGACGAATGTGAGTACGCTCGCTATTCTCCGGATTTATCGTATGCAAAAATGGATCAGCACTACAATACCGCATTGGAACTCATTTCTTCTATCGAGCGGGCGCTGAAGACTCCGCGCGGAGGCGCCACAAAGGCATTGGTCGCGTTCTTGATGCTTGGTGCCGCCGGTGTCGTTTCTTCAGAATCTGCATTTGCTGCGAGTGGCGTGGACCACATCTGCGATTCACTTTGGGTGAGCGGAGTGAATGCTTACGGCGCTGCCGACTATCCGAGGGCTTGCGCGAATTGGCTTGAAATAGAGAGTCTTGGGCAGGAGAGCCCTCGTCTTTATACGAATATCGGTTCTGCTTATTTCAAGAGCGGGGATCTGGCTCATGCAGTGCTTTATTACGAGCGTGCACTGAAACTTGACCCCTCGTTTGAGGACGCGGAGTATGACCTCAGGTATGTGAGGACTTTCCTGCAGGATAAGATTGAGACTGTGCCTGAATTTTTCCTCACCCGTTGGATGCGCTCGGTCCGAGAGTCTGTGGGAAGTGATGTATGGGCGGTGCTTTTCCTTGTGATGCTTGCCGTTGCTCTGGCGGGACTGTTGTTGCTCTTGCTGGCGCGCTCTTCTTCGTGGAAACGCACGGGCTTTGCTGCAGGAATCGTGGCGTTGGTCCTTTCCCTGACGAGCCTTGCATTCGCATTCGGTTCTCGTGCCGACTATATGAAGCAGGACTCCGCTGTCGTGGTGTCGGCGGTGTCTGTGGTGCGTAGCTCGCCCGATGCCGTCACCGGCTCGGATCTATTTGTGCTTCATGAGGGCACTGTTCTTGAGATTAGGGATTTCGTTGGTGAGTGGTGCAATATTCAGCTTTCCGACGGCCGACAAGGGTGGCTGCGTATGACGGAAATTGAAGTCATTTGATTTTCTTCAAAGTATTTGACAAATCATTTTTTGTAATTATCTTTGTCTCCTGTGGTATAAGCACGAAGATAATATTAACAAATCATAACACTTATGAAATTTAAAGCTTTACTTTTCGCGGTTCTCCTCGCAGCAAGCGCTCCCGCTTTCGCTCAGGAGGCTAACTCTGACAACGCTGTTGCCAAAGAAGAAGCGTCCAAAGGCCCTTTCGTCACTAATAACTTCGGTAGCAACTGGTTCGTTGGTGCCGGTGTTGGTGTGAATATCAACGTCGACGGTCCTTTCTCAGGCCCTCGTTTCGGCTACGGTTTCGCAGCTGATTTCAACTTTGGTAAGTGGATTGACCCTATGTGGGGTATCCGTGCCGGCGTGCTTGGTATCAACAACAACCACACTGGTGATGACAAATATGGTTTTGCTTTCATTCACGGAGATGTGATGTGGAACATTACCAACCAGTTCTGGGGCTACAAGCAGAATCGTGTCTATCAGGCCGTTCCTTACCTCACCGCAGGTCTCTACTGGCCTTGCGACCGCAGCAAGAACTTCGCTGTTGGTGCAGGTTTGCTCAACAAGGTCCGTCTTACCGATCGTCTTGATCTCGACATCGACCTCATGGGCGTTTTCCTTAAGCAGGCTTCCGTCGAGAAGGTTAGCACCCCTTCAGGTCTTGCAGCAGTCGCTGCCGCTACCGTGGGTGTTTCTTACAAGTTCGGTACTCACACTTGGGAGACCAAGGAGGCTGCTTTGATGCCTGCTACTGTTGCTGCTGCTGAGGCTGCTGCCGCTCTTGCCGCCGCTCAGGCACACAACGAGAAGATCGAGGCTGAGAAGGCTGCCGCTGAGGCTGCTGCCAACAAGGCTGAGGCTGAGAACGAGGCTCTCCGCAACGAGCTTGCAACTACAGCCGCTCAGAACGAGGCTATCGTCAAGAACCTTATGTCAACTCCTGCAGTTGTCTTCTTCGAGATTGGTCAGGCTACCCTCTCAGTGAAGGAGCTCGAGCACTTCGACCGCATCGTCAAGACTATGCTCAACCAGGATAAGGATATTAAGTTCACCGTTACCGGCTACGCTGATCACAACACCGGTTCTGCTCGTCGCAACAAACAGCTCCAGAAGCAGAGAGTGAACTACATCGTCAAGCTCCTCACCGGCAAGTACAACCTCAGCAAGGATCAGTTCGAGATCGTGCAGAGCTGCTGCAAGAAGAGCCTCTACGAGACCATCGAGCTTAACCGCGCCGTCGTTATCGAGGCTGCTGAATAAGCTTAACGCTCTTGAAAGTAATAGACGCTACCCAAATTGGGTAGCGTCTATTTTTTTTTGCCGGTGAGTTACCGGGTACTTGGATATCTGCTTGGGTGCGCCTATGCTCGGCGTCCTTGAGGTCCGTATGAACGACAACTTCTTTGTCTTCATAGGAAAAGCATTGAAGCGCTTGAACGGGGCGGAGGCCTGCCTTCCCAAGTTGACCTACATTGAGATGAGCTATTCTGATGCGCCGGACGAAATCTTGTCTACCAGGGAGTTATAGAGTTTGTCTGTATGGGCAAGGCCTATTTTCTTCCGTATGTGGGAGCGGATTGTGCAAATGTTGGATTCTGTCTTGTCGGTGATTGCACAGATTTCGCTCAGTTGCTTTTTCTCAAGGATGAGCCGAGTGACCTCAAGTTCGCTTTCCGTTAGACTCGGAAATAGGCGTCGCAAGTCCGCCGCTGTTGACTGCTCCGTGGCAAGCTTGTGAGTGACTGCGTTGATTATATTGCGTTGCGTGCGCTGGTCCAGCATGTCGAAGAAGTCGTCGTAGTCTTTGTCCGTTGGCTTTTTGTCCCGGCATATCTTGATGTAGGCGTCGAGCTCTTTCCTGTTAAACCTGAAGATATTGAGCAGCTCCGTTTCGGTCTCGCGCATGGCGGAGTTCTCATTCTTGAGTTGTTGCATGTTCCTATATATGAGAATGAACATCAGCGGGATGAACATACTTATGCCGTCAATCAGGAGTACGAATTGAAGAAGTATGTCATTATTTACAATTATCCATGTGCCTGTCAGAGCGAGTACATTGCATGATGCAGTGAATATGGCTGCTTTATTGAGGAAGCAGACGGCCATGAAGATGATGCAGACGAGGATTATCAAACTGTTGAATATTATATAATGTACGTCAGCCGGCATATAGAAGGCAATGTACAGCATGGCGATTGACTGTATTACGCTCACTATGCATCCTGCGTAATTCAAGGCCTTGTCCGCTCCCGTTTTCCCAGTAAAGAACAGTACTCCTGCCGTTATCATCGTGAGGAACATCGTCAGGCTTACGAGTTTGAGGAATAAAATATCTGCTCCCACCAGTCCGAAAAGGTGCATCGGTACGAATACCGAGATCATAGCGATGCCTATGATGAGAGTTATGGCTCTTTGTCTTGTCGTTTTGCTGACGGCGTGGATTTCCGCTATTCCATTGTTTAGTGTTGTCATTATGTGACATTTTTTCTATTTCTCGTCGTAAATATAGCTATTTTTCATTCTTTGATGTTTTTTAAGGTATTATTTTTCTTGTTTTAAGGTAATTTAAGGGGTCTTAAGTTTTGCGTGAACGATTCGGAAATTTATCTTTGCCACGAACACTCGATGACCAATTGATGAAGATAATCTTAGTTTGATATGGATTGTGCTGCCACATTGGATATATGTCGGTAGCTGGAATGAAAAGGTTTTGCCATGGGTGTCCTTGAATTTGACGGGAAACCGACAATGCGGTCGAGTTCCGGTAAGTTTCCGTTTCGTCGTCGTGGTGATGCGGATTCTGCTCGGCGGAGTTGTTGTAGTTTATTAAGCCGTCAAGATGCTGGAGGAATGTAAGTATTGACTTCGTTGCGTCTGATGCCAGTTCTACTACTTTCTGGCTGAAGCATGTGTGAGAGAATCCGATAGCGGGACATCCAGGCAATCCTTATAAGTCATTCAATGTTCTTACAAATTCTGCTTTTGGAGTAGTCAAAGTAAGTTTATAAAGACGCTCACAATAATTGTAGTTTCGTCCTTTTGAATCGGTGATTTTTGAGAGAGGTTATATAAAAACAAAAGTCTCTAATTTATAGAGACTTGAAAGTTTGTGATTCCGGCGCGATTCGAACGCGCGACCCACAGCTTAGAAGGCTGTTGCTC
>CAZNDD010000035.1:0-15112 GCA_964571735.1 uncultured Muribaculaceae bacterium
AATTGAATTCTGAGAAATACTCAGAAGTATAAGAACAATGGATATGGGCAAAAACAAGGCTAAGTTCCAAGATGAGATGATCAATGTAGCCGGGTAGTGTTTTATGATCACATTGTCATTACCGGTCGCATATTGTTCTATGTAAGATAGGTTATCACAAGTTGTCACTTAAGTGCAAGATTTTGTTTCCTATGTGCAAGTCTTTTGTTTCAGGCTTGGTTACTTTTGCATCGGCGGTTGCAGGAAGACACCCTCCCCAAAAACACTGAAACTAATAAACAAGCAACATACATGAAATCAAGCACGAAAAATTACTTTTATGCCCTCGTTGCGGCATTCGGCGCACTTGTCGTCGGCCTCAACCTCGGAGGAATTTCCGGAGCAATAGACCTTATTGAACAGGATTTCGCTTTGAGCGCACTATCAAAAGGTCTTGTAGCATCGGCACTTATGATAGGATGTTTCTTCGGGGCACTTGCCGGAGGAGGACTCAGCGACAAGTATGGACGCAAGCCCATGATGCAGGCTTCAGCACTGATTCTCGTACTTTCCGCCATCGGATGCTCCATCCTCGCAAACGGTGCGGCAGTCCTTGTCCTCTCCAGATTCCTCGGGGGCATAGGCGTCGGTATACTGTCGGCAGTCATCCCCACTTACATCAGCGAGATATCCCCCGCCAAACTCAGGGGTACATTCGTATCTTTCTATCAGCTATCGGTAGTTATCGGCATACTTGTCTCATACATTGCCAATTACTTCTTTGCAGGAAGTAACTTGAATTGGCATCTTATGCTCGGATTGCCCATCGCATTTGCACTTGTAGACATTCTCATCCTGTTGCCTCTCCCCGAAAGCCCCCGTTGGCTGCAACTCAAAGGCAAGACTGAGGCTGCCGTCGCCGCCATGGACAAATTCGGATTTGACAGCACCGACAGAGAGAGCATCCTTGCAAACTCGGCTTCATTGAAAGAGAAAAGTGCGAAGTTTTCGGAACTTTTCAAGGGGAAAATGGGCAAAGTGGTATTTCTCGGCTCGATGCTCGCATTCTTCCAGCAGATAACAGGAATCAATGTCATCATCAGCTATGCCCCGAGCATACTTGCCTCCATAGGCGTTGCAGGAAGCGACCCCCTGCTCCAGACAGTATTGGTCGGAACAGCGAACCTGATTTTCACAATCATCGCACTGTGGCTCTGCGACAAATTCGGGCGCAAGACGCTTCTGGTATGGGGCTGCGCAGGGTTGTCCGTTTCATTGGCATACCTTGTATATGCATTCTCCGTTCCCAATCCGAGCAGCATAGGCATTCTCATCGCAATCATAGCCTATATAGCATTCTTTGCGCTGTCGCTCTCTCCTCTTATGTTCGTGGTGACATCGGAGATTTACCCCTCGCACATCAGAGGCACAGCCATGGCTCTCTCGACAGGCATCAGCTGGGTATGTTCTTTCCTCGTAGTACAGTTCTTCCCCTGGATGAAAGCGACATTGGGCAACAATATCACTTTCGCAATCTTCATGGTACTATGCATTGCCGCAGGACTTTTTATCAAATTCTGCATACCCGAGACAAGAGGCAAGAGTCTCGAACAGATAGAAAAAGAATTAGGGCTATAGCATTATGAATCAAAACAAACCCATCGCCATAGGAATAGGCGAATTCCTTTGGGATGTACTCCCGGAGGGCAAACGCGCCGGAGGAGCACCTGTAAACTTTGCATATCATGCCTCCCAAAACGGAGCTGAAGGCTGGGCAGTGAGCGCAGTAGGACACGACAATCTCGGAGAAGAACTGCTCGAAGTGTCACGCCGGCATGGGATAAACCTGCTCGTCTCCGAGAACGACTACACCACAGGAACGGTCCAAGTGCATCTCAAAGATGGAATTCCAAGCTACGAAATCTGCGAAAACGTAGCATGGGATCACATCAGGCTTACTGACGATGCCATCGAAAAAGCAAAATCAGCCAAAGCCATCTGTTTCGGCTCACTCGCACAGAGATGCCAGGAGTCCCGTGATGCCACGACAACGCTTCTGAATGCCGCAGGCGCAGATACCTACAAAGTCTACGACATCAATCTCAGAGGCTCATTCTGGTCTAAGGAGATAATAGAAAATTCGCTCAAGATGTCCAATGTCTTTAAAATCAATGATGAAGAATTGGAAA
Source organism: uncultured Muribaculaceae bacterium (assembly GCA_964571735.1). Classification (GTDB taxonomy): domain Bacteria; phylum Bacteroidota; class Bacteroidia; order Bacteroidales; family UBA932; genus Cryptobacteroides. The sequence continues at coordinate 2,169 of CAZNDD010000035.1, forward strand.
TTATAAAGCCTCTCCTTGGGATTGAAGGATCTGATACCGATGAAGCCTGCCGCGAACTTTTGAACAAATACCGACAGAAGATGGTCGTGCTGACCGGAGGCAGTGAGTTCAGCGCCATCTACTGCCAGGACGGAACGGTTTCCAAACTTGATACGCCCAAAGTGGAGGTCGTGGATACCGTCGGTGCCGGAGACGCTTTCTGCGGCACACTCGTAGCCTCTCTCTTATGCGGGAAAAGCATAGCCCAAGCCCACCGGGATGCAGTACAGAGAGCAGCTTATGTATGCACACAATCCGGAGCATGGACTCCCATATCACAATAAAAACATCTATTACATGACCAAGCACATACGACTTGCAGCATTGGCAATCCTTTCTTTGTCAGCCTGCTCATCATGCGGACTCAAATCCGCAGAGGAAGTATCCTTAAGCAGTCTGCTTGACGAGATGACAGACATCGAACTCGTCACCAGAACCCCATCCCCCTACTATACCCAGAAACAAGTCAGCAGCCATGACCGCAGGTCCGTGTCTCCCGACAAGGACGGATGGTTTGCGAACAAGGACTGGACAGGTATAGAAAGGACCGACACCATCAACGGTCGTACCGAGAATGTCATTTTTGACCAGAAAGGGCCGGGCGTCATCACTCGTATCTGGATGACCACCAAGGGCAAAGATGGCGTCATGAGGTTTTATTTCGACGGTGCGGACGAGCCGGAAATCATCGTTCCCGCATACGATATGAAGAGATTTCCCCTTGACATTCCATATCCTCTGTCCATGACACACACTCATTATCAGACAGAGATGTCAGGAGTTGGAGGAAACACATTCTTCCTGCCTATCCCGTACAGCGAATCCCTTAAAGTCACATTTGAGGAAAAGAGCCCTGAAAGTCCGAGATACCTGCAAATCAACTACAGGACATACGAAGAAGGCACTGTTGTCAAAAGCTTTACTCTTAAAGAAGCAGAAAATCTCAGATCCAAGATAGCTAAGGTCGCGGAGGCTTTGGCAAAAGAATCCAAGCCACAAGGCGAGAGCATCAATCACAAGGCTGCGACAGCTCCGGGCGAAAGCCTTGCATTGGCACTTCCCACAGGGACGAATGTAATCCGCCAGCTAAGTTTCGGCATATCAGGATTCGAAGCGGAAAACTATTCCGCCGACATGGAGGAACTTATCCTCGAAATGACATTTGACGGAAAGAAGACCGTCAGTGTCCCGCTTTCGCATTTCAGCGGAGCCGGAGTAGGGGCGAAAGAAGTCAAAAGTCTCTATATGGAATCCGACGGCGCAGGGTGCATCACCTGCAATTTCCCAATGCCCTACAAGCAGGACGCAACGGTGAGTCTCACCAACAGATCTTCTGACATACTGGACATTTCCATCAGTGCGATATACGGAGACTACGACTGGGATGACAATTCGCTCTACTTCCACTGCGCACACAAGGAGGAATTCGGCGTAAGGCTCAACAATGATTACGATTCCAACGACAATTTGGACTGGAATTTCATGACCATCAAAGGAAAGGGAAATTATTGCGGCGATCTGCTCTCATTGTTCAATCATGCTCCCGACTGGTACGGCGAAGGAGACGAGAAAATCTGGGTGGACGACGACACATTCCCTTCACATTTCGGTACGGGTACAGAGGACTATTACAACTGCTCATGGGCACCGGTCGTGGTGTTCCAGACCCCGTTCGGAGGCGCGACAAGAAGCGACGAACCTTCATCTCACGGATACAACACTTTCTTCAGAACCAGAATTCTGGATGTAATTCCTTTCAAATCGAGCTTCCGCTATGATCTTGAGATGCTCAGCTGGAATCCCGGAACCATCGATCTCTATTCGACTTCGTTCTGGTATGGAGAATCAGATTCACACGCCACATTATGAAAACAAGACTGACTATACTTATCGCCCTGTTCCTGTCAGCATTGACATTGAAGGCGCAAAGCTACGAAATAAGCGGACAAATCGTTGATTCGGACGGACTTCCTCTTGCCGGAGTCGGCATAGTGGAGGCAGGCACCGTCAACGGCACCATGAGCGACATCGACGGACTCTACAACATAGCACTCAAGCAGCCCGCAACACTCGAATTCTCATGCATAGGCATGAAGACAGTACGCAAGACGGTAGACTCCGCAGGTGTACTCAATATCCGCATGGAATATGACGCCATAGGACTGGAAGAAGTAATCACCATCGGTTACGGCTCCGTCAAGAAAGAGGAACTCACCACAGCTGTTAGCAGGGTCAAATCCGATGACTTCGTCAAAGGTGGAGTCAATACTCCGCTGCAGCTGCTACAAGGCAAAGTGGCAGGTCTCGGCATGTCCACCACCTCCGGAGACCCCGGCGGAAGCGTAAGCATGACCCTACGCGGCATCTCGACGCTCGCAGCCTCAACGGAGCCGCTCATCGTAATTGACGGCATCGCCGGAGGTTCGCTCAATTCGGTATCCGCCGAAGACATAGAAAGCATCGACGTGCTCAAGGATGGATCGGCGGCAGCCATATACGGAACCCGCGGCACCAACGGCGTCATCATTATCAATACAAAAAAGCCTCAGGACGGGAAACTCAGCCTGGAGTATCACACCTATGTCAAATTCGACAAGATCATTGAGGAAAAGGACTATGTCAATGCAGACATGTTCCGCGAATACGCCAAGAACCCCGCATTCGAGGGCATGGTAGACGGCGGAGCATCCACAGACTGGGTGAAAGAAGTGACCCGCAATCCCATAAGCCAGCTTCACTACATCTCCGCTCAAGGAGGCAACAAAGCCACCACCTACAATGTCTCCGCCACATACGACGACAGGGATGGCATATACAAAACCTCATTCGACAAATCCCTGGCGGTCAAAGCATTGCTGACACACAGCATGTACAATGACAAAATCCGCCTCGTGGCCAACTTCAGCAACCGGTCGGTAAACCACGGAAATGCGGCTGACGACTTGTACTCCAAGGCATTGCTCCGCAATCCAACACTTCCAATCTACAATGAGGACGGATCGTATTTCGAGAACAGCAACGGTGCAAACCCCGTAGAGCTTCTCAACGAATATAAGGGAGTTAACAACTACAACCAACTCGCCGTAAGTGGAATGATTCTCTTCAAGCCGATAGACAATCTCACGCTCAGCGCCACAGGGGCATACCAGAATGACTACAACGAGTACGAATGGTCACACACCCATAAGGCATACGATGCCACAATGGGCAGCCAGAAAGGCGGCGCCACTCTCTCCGGTGGGCATGGGGATGACCGCACATTCGAACTGCAGGCCGACTATTCACTCCGAAGCGGGAATCATTCACTGTCAGCTACAGGCGGTTACAGCTTCAACCGCTATATCCATCAACGATGGAGCATGTCAGCTTTCAACTTCCCCATTGACGGATTCGGAGCCTGGAACATAGGCTCGGCAGAGTCCATCCGGGACGGGCTGTCAGACATGTCCAGTTACAAGTGGCAGCGCACACTGATTGGCTTCTATGGAAGAGCCAATTACAACTACGACAACCGCTATCTCGTGATGGCGAGTGTCAGACGCGAAGGCAGCGACAAATTCGGCAAGAACAACCGTTGGGGCTGGTTCCCCGCCATATCCGCAAGCTGGCGCATGAACAACGAAAGTTTCCTCAAGGACATAGATTGGCTGGACGAATTGAAGTTGCGCCTCGGATACGGCGTGACAGGGACGGAACCGTCTTCACCCTACCAATACATTTCCCTGTATAATTTCAACCCCTCATATATGTCATATTCGGGAGGCAACTGGATAAGCGGCATCATCCCGTCCAACAACCCCAACGACAACCTTAAGTGGGAAGAGAAGCACGAGTTGAACGCAGGTGTGGACTTCGCTTTCCTTGAGGGCAGAGTTTCCGGTTCCATGGACGCTTATTACCGTTACACCAAAGACCTGCTCTACACCTACACGGTTCCTACGCCTCCCAATATCACAAGCAGCATTCTCGCCAATGTGGGTGCGATTTCCAACAAGGGCGTGGAAATGTCCCTCAACCTTGTCCCCGTCAGAACCAAAGACATGAACCTCACGATTCATGGAACAATATCTTACAACACCAACAAACTTGAGCAGCTCTCCAACGACCTGTATCAGCTCGAATATCTGACCCTCGGCGAACTCGAACATGTGCAGACCTATTCACACAGACTCGAAGAAGGCTGGAGCATAGGCAATTTCTACGGGTGGAAGGCACTTGGACTCAGAAGCAACGGCAAGGCATGGCGCATAGAGGGGGCTGAGAACTCCACCGCAGGAGAAGACCAGAAGACCATACTCGGCAACGGCATCCCCAAGATGTTCGCATCGCTCTCCGCAGACTTCTCATACAAGAGATTTGAAGCCACAATGTCGTTCCACGGTGCATTCCTATATCAGATACTGAATCAGTACAGGATGAAATACGAGACTCTCGCATGGCTGTCAAGCGCCAATCTTCCCAAAAGCGCATTCGAGAAAGCAGGCGACTACTACAATTATGCACCATCCACATATTGCGACAGATATGTAGAGAATGGAGACTACATGAAACTTGACAACATCACTGTCGGATACAACTTCAACACCGGCAAGTTTGAAATAATCAAGGCGGCTAAAATCTATATCTCGGCACGCAACCTCCTTACTTTCACCAAGTATTCAGGTCTCGACCCGGAAGCCGTGAACATAACCGGCCTGACCCCTGGCATAGACTCCATCGACAAATACCCCACTCTCACATCTTTCTGTGCAGGACTTAATATCACTTTCTGATATGAAAAAGACATCAAGACTTATAATCCTTGCCGCAAGCGCCCTCGCATTGGGCTGCACCGACTTGGAGCCGACAATATACAGCGACTTGACACTTGACCAGCTGATGGACAATGCCAAAGACAATTCCGGTTACATGCTTGCCCCGGTCTACGGTCAGATGCGCTGGTTCAATGAAGACAGAAGCGTCTGGGACTTGTATGAGATAGGCACTGACGCATGGACGGTACCCATCAACAGAGACGGAGGATGGAACGACGGAGGAATATGGCAACGCCTCAACAATCATGAATGGCTGCCCACCGACCCGCATTTCTCAAATGTGTGGGGACATCTCTGGTACGGCATAACCTCATGCTGCAACCGTGTCCTGTTCCAGCTTTCAGAGTCAGGCGTAGAACTTGACAAAGCCACCGAAGCCGAAATAAAGGTGGCGAGGGCACATTACTACTATCACCTGCTTTCGCTTTTCGGCAATGTCCCCATAGAGACGGAATTCAATGTCCCCGACGGATACCTGCCCCAGACACATAGTCGCAAGGAAGTCTACGACTTCGTGGTAAGCGAAATCAGGGACAACATGGACTATCTGAGCGAAGATGCCTCCTACTCCAGATTCAACAAATGGGCAGCCAAGCACATGCTTGCCAGAGTTTACCTCAACGCAGAATCCTGGCTCGGAGAAGAATATGCAAGCAAGAGGGACAGCTGTCTGATACTGTGCAACGAAATCATAGAATCACGCAAATATGATTTGGACGACAGCTTCAGCCACATCTTCAGTCTGGACAATACGGCTTCTCCTGAGATTATATTCGCTATACCTTACGACGAGACGACCAAGACCCCGATTTTCCACTGCATCTATGCCAAAACTATGCACTGGGCTGGCAAGCCGGTCTACAATGCAGGTTCTGCAGGCTATAACGGATTGAGGGCAATCCCCTCGTATGTGGCTGACACATTCGACGCAGATGAAGATCCCGTCACGCACAACTGCATATCTTACAAAGACAAACGCTATGCAGACACCTATCTCATGGGGCAGCAGTATGACTATGTGACACACGAGCCGCTGGATCTCAACGGAGTCCCCTACAACCATATCAACTATATCGCGAGTCCTACAGCCGCAGATGAATTTGACGGATACCGCTTCGGTAAATACGAGATCAAAATCGGTCAGAAGTGGGAGACGGACCAGGATTGCGTGGTCTATAGGCTATCAGAGACTTTGATGATGAAGGCGGAATGTCTGCTCAGAAGCGGAGACGCCCATGGAGCTGCAGACATAGTGAATGCCGTACGCGAAAGGTCTTTTGACAAGACTCTTCCCGAGTCCGAACGCACCCTCAGTGCGGAACAGCTCGAAGCCGAATGCACCGTGGACGGCGTCAAGGTCAAATACGGAGAATTCCTCAACGAACTCGGAAGGGAATTTACCGGAGAAGCCATGCGCCGTGAGCAGCTCATCCGCTGGGGTCTTTATACTTCAGGCAGCTGGTGGTCACACACACCCAAAAACGACAGGAATCTGGAACTCTTCCCCATTCCCCAGTCGGAAAGGCAGACCAACCCCAATCTCAAACAAAACAACGGATACCCCAACTGATGATGAGACACTGTTTTTATCTGACAGTCGCATTGACGGTATTCCTGTCCTGTGAGAAAGCACCACAAGCGACGGGAGGAATCCCCAAGGATGAACCCCGAGGCGACACCATAAGTTCCCTGTATGCCATCAATCCCACATGCGTGGCACGGGTAATCGGATATACGCCCGCAGGAGAAAGCGTCCCCAATCCAAACAACTCGATGAAGCGCTTCGGCATAGCATCGACAGACTTCGGCAACATGTGGGACGCCGGCAACGGGGAACTGTGGAGTATATTCGGAGACAACTTCGATGACCGGGGCGGATCGTGGCGCTCCAATGCCATAACCGTCTCAACGGACAGAAACCTCTCTGACGGACTGTACTACGACAACATACTCAGGGACAGTGAAGGAAAAGTCCTTGAACCTATCATTTCCAGAGCCAAGACCGGACAATACCCCGATGGAAGCGAACATGAAATCACATGTATACCAACCGGCGGAGTGGCGGTACCCCACAATGGCAGTTATCGACAGTATATCCACTATATGTCCGTACATAAGTGGGCTACCGCCGGCAACGACATGTGGGCGACCAACTATAGCGAGATCGTGTATTCGGACGATTTTGGCAAAACATTCCGGCGCTCCGGAGTCAAATGGGGCGCAGGCAGCCATTTCGCGCAGATTGCCTATATGCTTCAGAACGACACTCTCTACATGTATGGTACGGCTGCCGGCAGACTTGACGATGTCCATCTCGCCAGGGTACATCAGGACGAAGTCCTTGACAAAAGTGCCTACAGGTATTGGGACGGTGCGATATGGTCCGATTCCGAAAGCGATGCGGCAGCCGTCGCAGGTGGCACAGTGTCAGAGATGACCGTGAGATACAACTCTTGGAGCAAACGGTATATCATGATGTATCTTTCTGTAAACCAGAGGAAACTCGTGTATCGCGATGCCGCGTCACCCCAAGGGGAATGGTCTGCGGAAAAGATACTGCTAAATGACGGATATGGTCCGTCCATACATCCATGGTTCTGCGACTCGGACGATCTCTACTTCGTAGTATCCTCCGTGACATCATCAGACAAGGTGGATTACGACACCTGGCACATACACCTCTACCATGCCACTCTCACATCAGACCCGGAAGGATTCAATATGATATGGGAAGGCGGATTCGAGAATGAGCCCAACGAATCCATCAATTACAAGACCTTGTGGAATGCCCCCAATGCAAACTCCTCCCGAGACAGCCATAGCGGCAAGGTTGCATGCAAGCTCCACAACGGCACACAAGGAATATGGAAAGACGCCTGCACACAGACGGTAAAAGTGCATAAAAATACAGACTACACTCTCACTGCATGGGCAAAAAGCAACATCAAAGGTCACACGGGTGCCTATCTCGGAGCAAGACTCCACGACGGCACCATCTGCGACGACAATCCTGCTCTCGACACTGAGTCGTGGACCAAAATCACAAAGACATTCAACTCCGCAGACAACACAAGCATAGAAGTATTCTTCGGTACTTGGGGAGCTGACGGACTATATGTACTCGTAGACGACATTCAATTAACACCAAAACAAAGATTACAATGAAAAAGAATTTCATTTTCCTCGCAGCATTGGCAGCGATGACATTTGCTTCCTGCGACAAAGCAGAAACGACTGACGGCGGAATCAAAGAAAACCCCAACACCACAAGCGTCTCCGGCGTAGCCCTCGTCAAGAGCGGCATAGAAGTCGATCCCGAAGGCTTCAACATGCTTACAGACGGAGGTTTCGAGCGCTTCGCAGGTGATGAGAACTGGAAGAAAAAGTCACTCTGGTATCTCCCCGAATGGGACTCCGAGGCCGAAACCGCATATTCGGGCAGCAGGACCATCTATGCAGATTGCAATGTTGACGGGTGGAGAGATGTTGCAGCACAGACAGTGTGCCTCAAAAAGAACAGCAGTTACACTTTCAGCATAAACTATCGCGGCGCATGGGACGGTCTCAATGTCTATATGGGATTCCGTGCAGCCGAAGGTCACGACCAGAACCTCAACAAAGATGGCATCGGCAAAGAATGGGCAGAATACAGCTACACCCTTGAGAATGTGGACGATGTGGAAGCATCCGCTTTCATGGGCGGATGGTGCTGGTACGACCTCTGGCTCGAAGCCGATGATTTCAAAGTCATCCCCACAGGCACAAACAACGACTCATTCATGCCTTCAAGCGCAGCCATTGTATCAAACGGCATCACCAATGCATCATTTGACGAAATCTCATCCATTGCCGGCATCGTATCCTGGATTGATGAAGACGGCAGCATTTCTTCCGTTCTCAACGGTGCCGCTATAGGAGATGCCACAAAAATGGTATTCGCCGCATCTAATGACAAGGATATAAACGACGGACTCAAGTTCGCCACCGCCAATCCCATGACTGAAGATTCCGAGGCTATAGCCACCGCAGGTGTCACTACGAACGGCACAAAATATGTGCATTATTACAAGTATGGTGGAGTTCCCGAGGCTACAGAAGATAACGCCGATCCGGATTGGACGGCATCGGAAGCAGGTCTTCTCAGTTCCACCGACGGCAAGACATGGACCGTCAGCCCCGTCAAGTGGAGCGGTGAGGGCAACTTTGTCAATGCAGCATTCTGCAAGAAAGGCGACTTCGTGTATATGTTCGGCTACCCTGCCGGAGATTCCAATGTCAGGACATATGTTGCACGAGTCAAGACATCAGCGATGAACGATGCCGTAAGCTACGAGTACTGGGACGGAGGCGAATGGGTTGCAGGTGACGAGACTGCAGCAGCTCCCGTATTCTACGGTCCCGTGCAGAATTTGAGCGTCGTTTACAATTCGGACAAGTACACATTCATGGCCATCTACAAGTCAAGCACCACCGGAGGTCTCGTCTACCGCGATGCCGGACTTGCCGAGGGAGAGTGGTCAGGAGAGAAGGTTTTCCTTTTGGATGAGAATCTCTCGAATCCCAACATATTAAGTGTAAACAACAATGAAATTTGGCTTCTGGCTAACACCAAGTAAGTTATTCACAGTATTGATTCTTCTTCTGGGCGCGGTCTCTTGTTCCGACAAAGACTCCGCCCAGGAGAAATTGTATACTATAGGGTTCTCCCAATGTACCGATGACATGTGGCGTCAGATCATGATGATCCAGATGGAATCGGAATCGACAAAATACCCTATAAAGCTAATTATCAATGACGCGCAGAACGACAACAGCACACAGATCGCCCAGATAGAACGCCTTATCGAGCAAGGTGTGGATCTGCTCGTAATTTCGCCCAACGAATCGGCTCCTATAACGGATGTCGCTGTCAAAGCCTTCAACAAGGGTATACCAACCATCATCTGGGACCGCAAGATCGAGTCTGACAGATACACTACATACATCAGTGCAGACAACTACGCCATAGGCAGGGACGTGGGGAAATATGTAAAAAGCATACTCCCAGAAGGTTCTTCCATACTCGAAATATGCGGACTGAAAGGGTCATCCCCCGCCCAAGAGCGGCATAAGGGATTCACGGACATCGTCAGCGACAAGTACCGTATATCACAAGTCGAAGGCGACTGGAAACCGGAAATAGCCAAAGCCGCCACGGCAGGGATCCGCGACTTCAACGACATAGACCTCGTCTTCGGGCATAATGACGACATGGCTCTCGCCGCCTACGATGCCATATCAAGTGTCGATCCAAGCGCAGCCGAACGGATAAGGTTCCTGGGCATAGACGCCATAGTGGGCGTAGATGCCGTTATAGACGGGAGACTTGACGCCTCGTTCCTATACCCTCCGGGAGGAGAATTCGTAATCCAGACAGCTATGAAAATCCTCCGTGGAGAGAGTGTAGACAAGATATACACACTTACCTCTTCACGTATAGACAGGAGCAATGCTGAAACGCTCAAATCGCAGTCCCAGCAAATCCTCAGTTACCAGAACCACATCAACTATCAACGCAAGCAGCTGGACGACATAGTTGACAAATCACATTCCCTGCATCGTTCTCTGACCATACTCGGGATTGTCGCACTGCTTTTCGTACTGCTCAGCATATTTGCCTTTTTCTCTTATCTCAAAACCAGAAAAGAGAACCGCTCGCTCGAAAAGCGCAACTCGGAAATCGGGCAGGAGACAGCCCGCCTGCTGCGTAAAAACGAAGAAATCGAGACCATGACGGAACAGAAACTCGGGTTCTTCGTAAATATGTCCCACGAAGTACGCACTCCTCTCACTCTTATTCTAAGTCCGCTCAACAAGCTCATCTCAAGCGAAAAGGACAAGACTATAACAAAAGATCTGCTGATCATACAGAAGAATGCCGTTCATCTTCTCAAGATAATCAACCAGATTATGGATTTCAGCAAGGTTGAGAACAAGAAATCCAGCCTGTCCGTCAGGGAAGTGGACATAGTCGGCTTCACAAACGAAATTCTCAAGTATTTCGAAGCATACGCGAGCAACGAACGCATGGTCTGCAAATTTGAGAGTGACATTCAGTCCCAACTGCTATGGATTGACACCGACAAGATAGAACAAGTACTTATCAACCTAATTTCCAATGCGTTCAAAAACTCCAAGAAATACGGAGTCATCACTGTCTCAATAAAAGACAATGCCGAATCCGTCATCATCGAAGTTCACGACAACGGCAAGGGTATCAAAGCCGAAGACCTAAACCATATCTTTGACCGATATTTCACTACCGGGAAACATAACGGACAAGGCACCGGCATAGGTCTGAACCTCTCCAAAGACTATGTGGAAATGCATGGCGGACGCATTTTCGCCACCAGCATAGAAGGACAATGCACTTCATTCTACATAGAACTTCCCAAAGGCAGCGACCGTCTTCCTCCTGACGCCAAAAAGGAGACAATCATGACGGTCACGAATTCCGAAATCAATTACGAATCCGTAGACAAGCTCATGGAGCGGCATTATGACGAGACCATACTCATCGTTGAAGATGACGAGAATATCCGCCAATACCTCCAAGAAGAATTGTCATCCAATTTCAATGTGATGACAGCCACCGATGGATATGACGCCATCCACATGGTTATGGAAAATGACATTTCACTGGTAATCAGCGATGTCCTGATGCCAAGAATCAATGGATTCCAGCTATGCAAAAGTCTCAAGACAGACATAGCCACAAGCCACATCCCGATAGTTCTTCTGACGGCACTGACCGATGACAGCCAGAAGATATACGGCATAGCGGAAGGAGCGGACGAATACATCCAGAAGCCTTTCAATATCGAGTACCTCAAAGTCAAGGCAATGAGGATACTCGAAGAAAGGGAAAAGCTGCTCAATTCTTTCACCAAGGACTTTGCCGGACACAAAGAGTTCCAAAGCATACCCACTGCGGACAATGCTTTCCGTGACAAACTCGCAGAAATCCTCGAAAGATCATACTCTGACAGTGATTTCAGGATTGAAAATCTGAGCCGAGACCTGAATATTTCCAGGGTGCAGCTCCTGCGAAAAATCAAGACCCTGTTCGGTATGACGCCGACGGATCTACTGCGCAACTACCGGCTCAACAAAGCATTGGAAGTTCTTCAGAATGACAGCGGCGCAACCATCAGCGAAGTGGCATATGCGAGCGGATTCTCATCACCCGCATATTTCACCCGCTGTTTCAAAGCTAAATTCGGAAAGACCCCGACGACTACTTCGCGAAAGCGTAGCTGAAGCCGGGGAGGCGGTCCCACGCACCACGGGTGAAGTCGGGGACTTCGACGGGGCGGCTGCCGTTCTCAAGGGAAATGACGGAGAGAGCAATGGGAGTATGGGATTTCCAATCCGTGCAGATATATATAAGGTCTATGTCATCTCTCTCGCAGACCCGTTTCCACACTTCTTCGTCCCCAGAATAGACATCCAGTTTCTGCAATCCATGCCAGGTGACGACATACTCGTAGCTCCCATGGTCTATCCCGGGCGAGAAATGGATGTGGTGCTCCCGGAAGGTCAATGGCTCGCCGACGACGGCACTATCTACCAAGGTGGCAAGACCCACACCATCTCCGTTCCACTTGACCGCATACCCTACTTTAGGCTACAGAAATAGGCCCAAAAACTATAGGAATACAAATCTACCCGAAGCATTGAGTCACAATAGCAACGGGGAGAAGAAATTGCATAACCACCGACCGCCAAAGTCTTTCTTCAGTACTTGGTGTCCGGTGATATGTTGATTAAGAAGCTGTTTCCGAGATTTACCATGCTGGATTTTTAAGTCGATTAAAGTTTGACGGTGCAAATGACCCGGAAATACAGCATAAATAATGAGAGACTACAAATTCAAACAACTTCCAAGTGCTATGACTGCTTGAGATCTTTCAGTATCTCCACAGAAAGCCCAGTGATCTTCGAGATATCTTCAATAGGGTAGTCCATTGAGAGCATGGTGCGCGCCGTTTGCTCTATTCCTCGCGCCTCGCCGATTTTCTCGCCCTCGGCAAGACCTTTCTCAAGCCCGAT
>CAZNDD010000036.1:0-14957 GCA_964571735.1 uncultured Muribaculaceae bacterium
CGGTACAAAAAGACGGCCCTCCTTGCACGAAAAGCCTGCCATATGCAACCCGCGCGATCGTTCTTCCTCGAGATGAAGTTTTCTTCGCGAAACGCATTCACCCATAAAGACGGATTTGCACCAAAAAACCCTCGTTTTTTAGTGCGGGTAAAATGCTCGGAGGCAGATGTTTGAAGCGAGTCTGAAGATGAGACTACACTTACGGATTTCATCCTCAAAAGGATAAGATTCAATAAGCGTGCCGAAATGCAGAAGTACGAGAAGGGATAGAAACTAAAACCTCACGCAGATGACAGATCGTCCAAGGAGCAGGAATCCGCACAAGGGCAATTACCGGACTAAGTTAAGTTAGTGTATACAAAAATATTATTCAATTAATTCAAAGCTTATGAAAAAAGTAAGACTTTTTTTCACGGCCCTCGCAGCACTGCTGATAGGAACTGTGGCTTCCGCTCAGGTGTCGGAAGTCAGCGGTACTGTCACTGATGCCTCCAACGGTGAACCCGTCGCAGGCGCAGCAGTCCAATTGGTCGGAAGCATGACTACCTACGCGCTCACAGATGCGTTCGGTAGTTACACAATCAATACGCCCCAAAATGGTGTACTACACATCACCTGCTTGGGATACAAGGATGTCGAAGTGGCAGTCAACGGACGCGCCGTGGTAGACATCAAGCTTAATCCCGATTCACAGATGATCGAAGAGACCATCGTGGTGGCTTATGGTACAGTGAAGCGCGAAGCCGTGACAGGTTCCGTTTCTTCAGTCAAGGGAGACCAGCTTTCCGAGGCTCCCATCACCTCTATCGACAAGGCCATCTCTGGTAAGATGGCTGGTGTCCAGGTCGGTTCTTCATCAGGTCAGCCCGGTGCAGTCTCATCAATCCGAATCAGAGGTTATTCTTCCATCAACGCATCCAACTCTCCTCTTTGGGTTGTGGACGGTATCCCTGTGGTATCCGGTGATGTAAATCTCTTCACGAACACATCCAGCCAGCAGGCTGTTATCAATCCTAACGATGTCGAATCCATCACCATCCTTAAGGATGCTGCAGCAGCGGCCGCATATGGTTCACGCGCAGCCAATGGTGTTATCATCGTTACCACCAAGAGCGGTAAGGAGGGCAAGACATCTTTCGATGCAAGAGCCAAGATGGGTGTAAGTTGGCTTCAGTCAGACTCCGATTTCCGCGTGATGACAGGACAAGAGCTCCTTGGTTATCAGAGAGATGCCATCATCAATGCCGGTCTTGATCCTGACGATCCCACAAGCACATATTATCGCCCTCTCGATTTACTCAGCGGCGAACTCACCAACTGGGTTGACGAATTCTCACGCCTCGGTCAGCTTCAGGAGTACGAAATCAACGCCCGTGGTGGTAACGCAAAGTCAAAGTACTACTCGTCACTTTCATACCACAAGAACGAAGGTGTGTTCTATGGCGTAGACTACGAGCGTTTCCAGGCTCGTATCAACTCCGAGTACAAGCTTCTCGACAATCTCACAACTGGTGTAAGAGTCAATGTGGCATATACGGAGCAAAATGATGTCCCTATGGGAGCTCTATACTACTCCAACCCTTCATGGTCAGGACTCAATATGCTTCCTTGGACTCCCAAGTACGATGAGAATGGTAACTACAACATGCCGGCATCGAACTCCAACCAGAACCCTCTTGCCACAGCAGCATATGACGACCAGTGGCAGAAGTCCTATAACTTCAACGGAACCATGTTCCTCCGCTACGAGCCGGTAAGGAACCTCGTTCTCGAGAGCAAGAATGCAGCTGAGATTTCCTATAACAATGGTCGTCGTTATTGGTCTCCCAAGGCTCACCTCGACCAGAAAGGTACAGGTACAGAGCAGAGCGATCAGTGGTTCTTCACTCAGTACACAACTTCCAACACCGCTACTTATAACAATGTCTTTGATGCATTGCACAGCGTCCGCGTAGTTCTCGGTCACGAGGCTTCAGCATACGAGGCAGAAGAGCACTACACTTACGCTCCCGGTGTCAACCCCGACATCCCTTACATCACCTCTGCCGAGCAGAGCAAGACCGAAGGTCAGTACGCATTCTCGCGCAACACACGCGTTTCATTCTTCTCTATCGCAGATTACAACTACGACAACCGCTACTTCCTTCAGGGTACAATCCGTGAAGACGGATCCTCACTCTTCGGAGCCAACAGGAAATGGGGTCTCTTCTGGTCTGTTTCAGGATCTTGGAATATGAGCAGCGAGAACTTCCTTCGCGATGTCAAAGCCATCGACCTCCTCAAGGTTCGTGCATCATACGGTGTCAACGGTAACGATGGCATCGCAGCTTACAAGGCCTACGGTCTCTATGGTACAAGTTCTTACAACGGAGTAGCAGGTCTGCTTCCCGCACAGCCTTCAAACGAAGACCTCACTTGGGAAACCAACAAGACTTGGGACCTCGGTGTAGACTTCGGATTCCTCGGCAGAATCCATGGTACAATCGACGTCTATAACCGTACCACTGAAGATATGCTCCTTGCAGTGAGCGTGCCTCAGACTACCGGATTCGGTTCCAACTCTCGTAACGTCGGTTCACTTTCAAATAAGGGTATTGAGTTCCAGTTGGATGCAGACGTCATCAACACTGAGGACATCTACTTCAATGTAGGATTCAATATCTCACACAATAAGTCTGAGATCCTTGACCTCGGCGGTATCGATGCCATCAACCCTTCAAGCAGTAATGCTCAGTACAGAGTAGGTCATCCTATGTATGAGTGGCACCTCTATGACTACGTTGGAGTGAACCCTTCAAATGGTGAGCCCCTCTGGTATGACGAGAACGGTGACATCACCAACGACCACACCAAAGCTCGCAAAGTCTACTGCGGATCACCTGAGCCTAAGATCATCGGTGGATTCAATGGTACATTTGCATGGAAAGGCCTTTCAATCAGCGCTTTCTTTGAGTACAAAGCCGGACACTATATCTGCCTCCTCAACGAGCAGTCTTACCTCAACTCTGATGGCTCGGAAATGCAGCTGAACCAGATGGCTTCCGCACTCAATTACTGGAAGCAGCCCGGAGACATAGGTGTCAACCCCAAGCCTATCGCTGGATACGATAACTTTGCATCATCCACACGTTACCTTGAGAGAGGAGACTACCTCAGACTCAAAGACATCACGGTCTCTTACTCATTCAACAAGTCGGTTCTCAACCTTCTCCACCTCAAAGGACTCAAGGTCTACGCAAGCGGTCTCAACCTCTACTGCTGGAACGATGTAAACTTCTGGGATCCTGAAATAGGTCTCACAGGTTACAATGTAGGTATGTATCCTCTCACCAAGTCTATAGTCGGTGGCATCGAAGTGACATTCTAAATTCTGACGCACAATGAAACACAATATCTTATATATAGCTTTAGCTGCGGGAGTACTTCTCACTTCAAGTTGCACGGACTTCTTGACAGAGGCCCCGAAGCTCGACCAGAGTGACGAGCTTACACTCTCCAGTTACAACGGACTAAACCTTTCCACCGCGGGAGCATATTCTCCTCTCGCATCCGGAAACTGGTATGCCCAGGATCTGATTATGATCAATGAGCTCAAGACTCTCAACGGCAAAAAGCTCATCGGTACCGAGTATGACACAGGTCGTTTCAAAACCCATTATCAGGTCAACTGGAACGCAAACAGCACAACCGCACTTTGGGGTACCGCTTACTACACTATCACAAGTGCAAGTGAGGTCATAGACCACCTCGGCAATGCTGAGGGCGAGTCTGGCGTCAGCGAGCAGGACATCAAGAACCTCGAAGCCGAGTGCCGCTTCATCCGTGCACTTGCTCACTTCGACCTCGTCCGCACCTACGCACAGCCTTACTGCTACACCAGTGATGCTTCCCATCTCGGTGTTCCCGTGGTTCTTCACAAGGACCCTTCAGGCAATCCTGCCCGCAACACTGTCAAAGAAGTTTATGACGCTGTCATCGAAGACCTCCTGACTGCAGAATCACTCATTGATCCTGAATACAGAAGAGCTGATGTCAAGGACGAAACAGCAACCGTGACCATCTATGCCATTCAGGCTTTGCTTGCAAGAGCATATCTCTATAGTGAGCAGTGGCAGAGCGCAGCTGACTACGCTACAAAGGTTATCGATTCCGGCAAGTTCAAACTTTGGACTGCTGCTGATTTCGAGAAGCCCGAGGCGACTCCTTATACCGAAGACACCCACAAGATTGATGGTACAGACGAAGTTATCTTCGAGGTCTATGGCAAGATTACCAATGACTACGATGGATACTGGGACGGTCTCGCCAACAACTGCGCCCCCGGCTCTTACGGAGATGCAGGTGCCACGGATCAGCTCATAAACATCTTTGAAGAAGGCGATGCCAGAGGCAATCTCTTCGTCGATGACAGCTACGGCAGTAAGGAAGCTGAAGGTGCACATTGGTCTTCCAAATACCTTGGCAAAGGCGACGGCGTCCCCGATGCGACCAATGTCATCGTACTCCGTCTCGCTGAAATGTATCTTATCCGTGCTGAGGCAGTCGCATTGCATGGGGCAACAAGTAATGTTTCCGCCATCAGTGACCTCAAAGCCATCGCAGAAAGAATGGGTGCTACAGCGCCTACCGCTACTGCAGCGGGCATAGCTTCAGAGCGCAACAAAGAGTTCAACTGGGAGGGACATCTCTGGTTCGACCTCGGACGCACAAAGCAGAACATGACCCGTAAGGATGAAACCAATACTGGAGTCATCGAAAGCATAGAGTGGGGCAGCAAGTATTTCGCAATGCCTATCCCTTACAGCCAGGTCAAAGTCTCCAATGGAGTCCTCGTTCAGAATGAAGGTTACTAATAGTCAGGAGGAAATCTAAATGAAAAGAATAAATACAATATTTGCTCTCGCAGCGGGAATCGCAATGTTCGCATCTTGCGACATCAACAAGACTCCCGTCTGGTCTGACGATGATGCCTTTGCAGCTTTCGACAAGACAGCAGTTTCTGTCAAGGAAGATGCCGGCTCGGTCAAAATCCCCGTGACCATCGCATCCATAGACCCGGTCGAAGTGGCGGTGACATACGCGGCAGTGGATACGCTCGGCGCGAAGAACGGGGTCAATTTCAAACTCAAGAACGAAAGCGGTGTGCTTGCATTCGACGGAGAGCAGCGCACTGCCTACATCGAAATCGAAATCATTGACAATCCAGGTGTATTCACCGGAGACCTCAAGTTCTCCGTTGACCTTACCGGTGCAGGTGACCTCAACCTCGGCTCAAACAAGACTTGCGTAGTCACCATTACCGACAATGACCACCCGCTGGCTGCCATTCTCGGAGCTTATAACGGTGTAGACGAAACCAGGGGTACAACTTGGACAATGGAAGTTCGTAAAGACCCGACCGATACCAAGACTGTTTGGTTCTACAACATTTGCTGCTTCGGAAGCGGATGGGCAGGTGATGACATTATGTACTATGGCACAGTTGATATTGATGCCGGCACAATCACTATCCCTCTCGGTCAAGAGTCTGAATATGTCTACAGCAATGGTAATCCCGTAGTTCTTTACAATCTTGACATCAACCAGCAGTACATCAACGACACTGGTAGCTATGTCATAACGATTAAGGAAGACGGCAAGAGACTGGAATTCCAGAAGGACTATGGTCTTGCCGCATACATTCCTAATGCAGGAACGATCGGACGCATCGCAGCCGGATCATATGCAACCAAACAATAAAACGGAACAGATAATATGAAAAAATATTTGTCTATAGCAGCTGCGGCTGCATTGGTTCTCGCAGGGTGCACGGAGGGGCTTTACGGCCCCACTCCGACCCCGGAGCCTAAAGTGGACGCCAAGGGCATCGACATTCAGATCAGCGAAGCGACAGATAGCTCTTTTGTCCTGACCCTCACGCCCGAAGATACGTCGGCATTGTTTTACTCATACGCTGTAGTAGAAGGTGAACTTAAGAATATAGATTCAACGGTTCTCTACGCCAATGGTTACAAAGAGAAAGCAGTTGCATCCAATATCATCAAAAATTCAGCACCCTACAGCACCACTCTGACCATCAGTGAGCTCACGCCCTACTCTACATACACCGTCTACGCGGTAGCCTCAAGCTCTACAGGCGTTGTAGGTACAGTAGCTTCCAAGTCGGTGAAGACTTCAGACAACGAAGCTCCTACACTCGTAGAGGAGTCCATATTCTTCGATGCTATCGAGAATGTCGAAGTCGGCAATGTCGTTGCTGTTGAGTTCAGCGAACCAGTAGCACTTGCCGAGAATGCAGAGGTCACCGTCAAGTACTACGGCATCTACTCCTCGGACCACGACATTCTCAACGATGAGAATATCGGTACGGGATCTGCAGAAATCATAGTCAAGGGAGAGCTCGTCGGATTCGTTGTTTCCGATATCCCTGCTGGAGCACACTACTCGGTGAGTTTCGATGAAGGAACTTTCGTCGATGCAGCCGGTAACAAGGCCGAGGGGCTTGAGAGCGGATATCTCATCTATAAGGAGACTCCTGCGGCATTAGGACTTGTCGGTCGCATTGATACCGAGAGCTTTAGTTTCGTGGCAGATTCAGTTGCAGCAGTCGTAGCCCTCACTGATGGCATCAGCCTCGCATTCCCCGAAGGAGTCGAACTTGGTTACGATGATAAAGAAGTCGCGGCTTCAGTGTGCTATGAGATTGGTTCAGAGGTAAGAACATACTCTGACATTGCTCCTTCCGCAGCGGGTAGCAACCTTTATACCCTCAGCTCGGATCTTTCATCTGTCATAGTCACGCCCAATGCCAAAGGCAGTGAGCGTCAGGACCCTGTAAGAGGTAGCATCGTAACAATCACAATCCCAGAGGGCTGGCTCTATGACATCTACGGCAACCCCAACGCCGAGTACACAGTGGGCCCCTTCATCTACTCATACGGCTATGAAGCGGAATCAGCTCTATACGGAACCTATGTATTGAGTTCTGTCTCAGGTTATGCCTCATATGGTTATGGCCCTTATGAGGATGTTATCACAATTTCCAAGAGCGATGATGCCAAGAAGGGAAATACTCTCATCAGCGGTACACTTGCAGATGCTCCCGTTAAGATCTATGCAGACTTTGACGGAGTTCAAGGAACTCTTACCATAAGCGCATGGCAGGAGGAAGTCGGTAGCGTAGAAGACTATCTTTACGACGCCAGCGGTTATCCTACAGTCGGTGAGGACGGTCAGTACATTGTGAACGAGTATCCTATAACGCTCGCATTGACACGGGACGGAAGGAGTTTCTTTGATAACGATTTCGGATTTGACATCCCCGCACCACACACTCTCAATTGGTGGTACACGAATCAAGCCTTCCTGTCAATTCTCGAATTGGATGAAGACGGAGATATCTACAACATCTACGATGTCCTCAATATCACCAAGGCGACCTATAGTCCTTCTGCAAATCCCGCCCCTGCTCCGTCAGCGGCCAGACGCGCAGTGATGTTACTCTAAAAGATATAGTTCGTCACGGTTACAGCAAGTGACAATGTTTATACAAAGAAGACGCTCATCAGGGCGTCTTCTTTTCGTATAGAATAAGGGGCTGACTAAATTACCTATTAGTAGTCTTCCCCTTTTGCCAGGTCAAATCTCTACGCTTTCTCGGCACGAAACCCTGCGACGGCCTCGATTTCCACCATTGCGCCTTTAGGAAGTGCGGCGACTTGGTAACAGGCCCGCGCCGGAGCCTCGGAGGGGAAATACTCCGCATATACTGCATTCATTGCAGTGAAATTGGCGATGTCTGAGAGTAGGACAGTCGTTTTGACAACATCCGTAGCGGAAAGTCCTGCTTCTTCGAGAATGGCGACAAGATTGTCCAATGACTGACGGGTCTGTGCCTCTATGCCCTCCGGCATCTCTCCGGTTTGGGGCTCTACAGGAAGCTGCCCAGATACAAACAGAAGTCCATTGGTGCCGACGGCCTGGGAGTATGGCCCGATTGCCGCTGGAGCATTGGGAGAATTAATGATTTTCTTCATATTGAAATTGCTTTATGCGCAAAAATACGAAAAGGAGGTGACTAAACCAGCCACCTCCAATGATATTGAAAGTATACAAATACTATTTCTTGACGTAAGTTACGCCGCCGGCATAAAAATCATACAGACTAGAGTCTTCACCAGACACATATAGAAGTCCAAATGCGTTCTCGATATATAAGCCCCGACCATCTTCAGTAAGAGAAATCATAAGATTAGTGAAACCTTCAGCAGTATCAATAGAAGTTGTATCAAAGCCAACAAAGTAGTAATATGCACCTCCAGCTGCGTAAAGCAAAGACTGGTTCGCAATCGTCAATGTACACTTGTCGTTGTCAATCAATGCTTTGACGACATTTGCCGCACTTTTGGTGTTGGTTCCAAGGCCTTTAGAGAAGAGGAAAGGATCAATACCATAAATCAGGCACAAACCTTCAGGATTCGTCTCGTCGGGAACGATGCTTATGACGTTGTCATATTCGGTGTCGTCATATTCGGAGATAACGGTAGCGCCCCACTGCCCGATGACCTTCTGATAGAAAGGAATATCGGGGACTTCCACCTTGATGACATCAGAGAAGACAGTGCCCTGGATAGATGCGGCGACACCTCTCAGATAGCAAGTTGTATTGGGAGTTACCTTTCCTTTCAGCACAACACTCCCGTCCACAGGCTCGGTCGCAGTGAAAGTTGCATTTGCGAAAGTCGAATCAGTATCCGCAAGCAGACCAACGGAAAGCGAGTCGAGAACCTCAACAGACAATCCACTGAAAGTAAGCTCCACACTTGCGTATCCAGCAACGGGATTCACCTCTGTTGCAGATGCGGCGATGGTGACGGTAGGTAATACGCCGTCGAAAGTATCGAATCCGGCCTCAACCTCACTCTTGCTGGGAGCATCTTTGCTGCAAGATGCGAAAGCAAGCACTGCCACAACAGGAAGATATTTCAATATATTTTTCATACTCTGAATTCTTTAAATGGGACACATTATATTGCTGTACCTGAGATCCACTCGTTCTGCTCTTCTTCCGTAATCTTAGGATTGTTCTGCATCTCCCTCAAAGGAATCTCAAAAATCCAACAATTGGCGTGTGCAGGGAAGGCAAACTGAGCCTGAGCAGAATGGTTGGTGCCTTCATATTTGCGGTTGACACCGAGTCCGTTACGGCGCAGATCGAAGTAGCTGAAACCTTCACCCCAAAGTTCGATTCGCCTCTGGAGGAGGACATCGTCAACTGTCACCTCTGACTGGCTCCAACCCATGTCGCGAGTTGCCATAAGGGGAGCTATAGCTTCCGCCGCCTTAGACTTGTTGCCAAGACGGGCCTCAGCCTCAGCCTCGATAAGGTACATTTCAGCGTTACGCATATAGATGTAATCCTCGAGCCAGTTTGCCATGTAACCGAACTTTCTTGAAGCATAAGGGAGCTTTGCCCCGGTAGTTGTAGCGTTGGCATCGCCATCTGCCCCATTAAACAAAGACTTGCGGCAGTCAGTTGCGGGAATCTGATCGTAAAGGGCACGGTCAATACAGTGCACGGACTGACCGATTCCACCATAACCTGCAGCGTCGTTGCAGAGGTGAGAGAAGAACGAAGCATAGCTTGTCTGAGTTTCAACAGTATGGTTGAAGCCCCAAAGTACCTCTTTGTCCTCCACGTCCATAAATCCGGAGGCAAGACGGGTCTTATCCATAAGATCGAAGCCATTTCTTGCTGCCTGCGCAGCCTCAATAGCCTTATCCCACTGCTGTGTAAGGAGGTAGTAACGAGCTGCAATACCCTGGGCTACTTCGTAATTAACCTCATTCTTGGAAGCTCTCTGATAGCCATCAAGTAAAGGAAGGGCAAGTGCGATATTGCGCTCAATCTCAGCCTTGACATCAGCCAAAGTATTACGACCTGACACTGCATCGGATTCCTCTGTTGAGAATCCGTCACGAACGGCGTAGATGATAGGCACAGCAGGAGCATCGTCACGGAACTCGGCATTGGGAGTTGTGCCTGTGACGGTATCCTGATAGAGCTGAATCAGATAAGTGTAGCTGAATGCTCTGAGTGCATAAGCCTGACCAAGATAGCCCCTAAGTTTGTCATTGGTAGGATCTTCAGTGCCGAAGAAATCTATAACCTCGTTGTTTTTCTTGATAAGAGTATAGAAGAAGTTCCACAACTGATAAGTGCGACCCCAGTTTTCTGCGCCATAGTCCTGGTTGATATCGAATGTACCCCAGTTCCAAGTGCCGCTGATAACCACATCCTGACACATCAAATCCGTGTTGGCACCAACGCTGAGGAAACCATAGTCATCATGTCCACCATTTGATCCGGTGTTAAACTGAACCATCCAAGCATAGAATCCGTTTACATAAGATGAAAGGAATGAAGGGTCAGCTTCAATGATTGCTGCAGCATCGCTACCGGTCAAAGTGCCGGTATTTTTGACCTCGAACTCTTTTTCGCAAGAAGCGAGGGTAAGAGCGAGGGCCCCGATGGCAAGTACGCTTATATATTTTTTCATTTTATTATCTCCTTGATATTAGAACGTAAGAGTTACACCACCGGAAATAGTCCTAAGTGCAGAGTAGGTGAATCCATTTCCACCGGAGAAGGATTTACGTACATCCATACCCTTTCTTGCAGAAGTGTAGAAAAGATTGTCACCTGTAAGGTATACGCGAACATTCTCGATCGCAAGATTGTTGACAATATGCTTGGGAAGTGTATATCCGAGGGTTATATTCTTGATGCTGAGGTAAGAAGCGCTGGTGAGCCATCTTGTGGAACTCTCATTGGCGCCCTGGTAGTTCATCTGAACGCGAGGGACATCGGTATCGGTATTCTCAGGAGTCCATCTGTTGAAGATATCCTTGTGCCAGTTACTTCCGCTGCTACCTGCAGACATCAATTGCTGATAGACAGAGTCATAAGTCCAACCGCCGATCTGATATGCGAATTGTGCGCTGAGATCAAAGCCCTTGTATGCAATGGCAGTGGAGAATCCACCATAGAGGTCAGGGATAGGAGTCTTGCCGGTCTTACGGTATGTAGCCTCGGAAATTGAGTTCACGAGTGTGACATTACCTTCGTCATCATAGTGATTATAGACAGGAAGTCCGCTCTCTGGATCGACACCGACCCACTCGTAGAGATAGTAGTTATAGAGTGAAGAACCAACTTCTCTCCAATAAGAGCCATACTGCTTACCCTCTGCAGGATAGTCCGAAGGGAGCTTGGTAATCTCATTCTTGTAATGTGTTCCGTTAAGAGCGACATTCCAAACGAAATCCTTAGTCTTCACGATATCTGCACTGATCTCAAACTCAATACCTGTGTTCTTCATATCCATATCGTTGACGAGCTGAGATGAAGGAGCACCCTGTGAAGGAGCAAGAGGTCTGTAGTAAATCATATCTTTGGTCTCTTTGATAAAGAAATCAAAGTTGAAAGAGACACGATTGAAGAGACGGCTCTCGAAGCCTAAGTTGAAGTTATTGGATTTCTCCCAAGTTACATCAGGAGCCGCACGGAAGGTCTGTGTCAATGAAGCTGAGCCATCAACGCGCTCGATATCGTAAAGGTTCTCGTAAACACGGCTGAGGCCGATGTTGTCGTTGCCCTGGGTACCGAAGCTACCCTTGACTTTGAGGAAGTTGATCCAATCAACATTCTGAAGGAAGTCCTCGCCCTTGGCATTCCAAGACGCACCGACTGACCAGAAGTCACCCCAGCGGTTCTCTTTTGCAAATCTGGAAGAACCATCCATACGATAAGAGGCTGAGAGGTAGTACTTACCAGCATAGTCATATTCAGCACGGCTGAAGAAGCCCTCGAGGAAATAGCTGCTGGTAGCAGAGGTAAGATACTGATACTCAATGGCGTTTGCAAAGTCACTGATATTCGAATTGACGAAGTTTGTCATGTGACCATAGAGGTAGTAGGAGTTGTCGCTCTTCGTCTCATGACCAAGAAGGACATTGAGGCTGTGGTCACCAAAGGTAGGAGACCATGTTAGGAGCTGGTTGGCATTAAGAGCGGAGTATCTATCCATCTCCTGCTCGCCACGACCATTTACATTGGCAGCGTCGCCACCATTAGGAGTCATGAACTCATCATGCTTGGTATTGAACACATCGAGTGCAATATTTGTGGAGAACACAAGGTCCTTCATGAGGTTGATATTCAAATAGCCTCTTGTGGAAATATTGTCAACGACAGTGTTGTATATCGAAGTCTGCAACTGACCGAAAGCATTGCTGGTAGGAGCATATGCACGACCTGTCTCACCCCAGTCATAGAGGACATTGCCCTGCTGGTCGTACTGCTTGTTGCCGTTTGCGTCATAGAGATAGATAGGATAAATAGGAGCTATCGTCTGAGCAAACATGAACAGGTTGGAGTAGTTGTTGCTTTCAGAAGTATTATACTGATTCTGGTCAGTGTTAGCGTATGCGAAGTTAAGACCCACATTGATGAATTTGTTAACCTCGTGGTCCACTTTCGCACGAGCTGCGATTCTGGTGAAGTTGGAGTTGGGAACATAGCCCTCATCATTGAGATAGGAGAGAGACAAATATCCGCGAGTACGATCGGAACCACCGGTAGCAGACATATTGTACTCCTGACGCATACCGCTACGGAATACATCCTTACTCCAGTCGTCAGACCAATTGCGTGCAGATGCGTTAGGATTGAGTTTACCATTCGTGGCGAGAACAATCTGGTCATCTGCGATACCGCTATAGATATTGTAAGGACCGAGGTTACCAAGGAGGTTGGCTGAAGCATATATACCGGCCTGAGCCAAATCCTTTGAACCGTTGTAATACACGGCATTACGCAAAGCTTCCCATGTCATCTCATAGTACTCACCGGGGTCAGTAATCACATCGTATGCGGGAACTGCGCGGGAGTTGACACCTACCTTTGCGTCAAATGAAACCGAAACCTTACCTGCCGTTCCTCTCTTGGTGGTGATGATGATAACACCATTGGAACCACGGGCTCCATACATGGAGTTGGCGGCCGCATCCTTAAGAACTGTAAGTGATTCGATATCCTGAGCAGAAATGGAGTTGAGGCTTCCCTCATAAGGAGTGCCATCCACCACAATCAGAGGAGAGGTGGAAGCATTGACCGAACCGAAGCCACGAATCTGAATACTTGCGCCTGAACCGGGAGTGCCGGAAGAGCTTGCAGTCTGAAGACCTGCAACAGCACCTTCGAGAGACTTGGTGATATTGGAAGACTCCATCTTTTCTATCTTTTCTCCGCTAATCTGAGTTGCAGAACCGACGAAGGAAGATTTCTTTTGAACACCGTACGCGACCACGATTGTCTCATCAAGGACCTGTGTATCAGGCTCAAGATTGATGTCAACCGTATTTCGTCCGTTAACGGAGACGCTTACATCTTTAAAACCGAGGCAGGAAACGCTCAATACGCCATCTTTCGGAACATTGATTGAATAGTGTCCGAACGCATCTGTGAGCGCGTACACGGTAGCACTGCCTTCAAGCTGTACGGCGGCTCCCATCAACGCTTCTCCATTGGCGGCGTCCTTCACGACACCATGCACAGAGATTGTCTGAGCCTCCGCCACCGTCCCCGCAAGCAGCAACGCTGCCACTGCGGAAATAATGTGCAAGATTTTTTTCATAAGTATTGACATTAATATTAAACTGTACTAACTAATCTCAAGGTCGCCTATCAAATTGAAAGTCTCACATTTCAATAATACTTCCAGCAGCCCTTCAGACCCGCACTAAAAAACGAGGGTTTTTTGGTGCAAATCCGTCTGCAATGTCGGAATTAATTTTCAGAATTCCAAATTGTGAAAATCTTCATTTTTCTTGCCTTAAACTCCTATTTTGCCGCTTTTTTCGCAGTTTTTAGACAGATATTTCACCACTTTACTTTCGAATCGAAATTTTTGGAGGATAAAAATTTTCATTTTATTATTTAAAAATTTTATCAATTTCTTAAAAAATTTTCATTTAAAGGCATTGATGTCGCATAAACAAAAGATGCAAATACAAGAAAATCGCGGTGCTTTGAGTCAATTCGCAAGGAGGCAGGGGTTATATTTTCTTACTCCTGATGCTTTGAATCTGCAGCGAGATAGCGGCGTAGCGTGTTAGGATGAATCCCATAACGCCGGGCGATACGAGTGTATGTAACACCGGAATTGTGCTCACGATGTATAATGTCGCGGTCATTGCTGATTCTGGTGTACATTTTAAGGCTGCCGGCAGGACGCCCGAGCTTTACGCCAGATGCCTTTTTGTCGGCCAAAGCCTCACGGGTTCGTTGAGATATGAGATTGCGCTCAATTTCCGCAGAAAGCCCGAATGCAAATGCTATTATCTTGGAGTTGAGATTCTCGCTAAGGTCAAAATTATCTTTTATGGTGCGGATGCCGATGCCGCGCTCGCTGCAATAGTTCAAAACGCTCATTATCATAAGTACATTCCGTCCAAGGCGCGAGATTTCGGTACAAATAATAAGATCGCCAGGCTTCATCCGGCGAATCGCAGAACCAAGCTTTCGCCTTGACATTGGGACAGTGCCATGAATAGACTCTTTAATCCATTTGTCTATCACTACATTATGGTTCTTAGTCCAATTTTTAATTTCAAACTCCTGACTCGAGCAGGACTGTTGGTCAGTGCTGACCCTCACATATGCGTAATTCATAATTCGGAAAACTGATTTTATGTAATTTCCCGACAGGTATAGTGATTTTTTGTGAAAATTGGGCAAATCAGTTTGAAATCGACAAAAACAGAATGGGCTTGACAGAAAACGATCAAGCCCATTCTGTTTTAAACCGTCAAGCAGACGGTGGTATGCATTTATTTCGCGACCTGCTTTACTTTAAGAGGAGAATTGACACCGAGCTGCTCCCATGCGGAGTCTA
>CAZNDD010000037.1:0-9916 GCA_964571735.1 uncultured Muribaculaceae bacterium
CGCATTTATAAATTTCATTGGTCTTGGACATAACAAGTAATGTTTTAGTTGTTCAGAGCAAAAATAATCATAGGGACGCAAAAATACAATACGCTCCAAGATGACATAAGCCCCGAAAGTTACTCCAACTTCCGGGGCGCTCCAAACATACGATAGCTACTTTAAGACAGGCCGGATAGAGCCGCCATACCAGCGTGGCGTCCGCCCGACACTGATGCTCTTGTTAGCGGCACTCACATAATAGAAGTTGCAGGCATAAGCTTCCAATTTGTCACCATAAAGCCTTGAAGACCAATAATAACCGTTGGTGCCAGGATAAACGGTATCACCTATTGCACATCCAGCGGCAGGAAGGAATATGGAATTGCCATTGATTTTGCTCGTCAGCATATAGCCACTCACACCATTGACAGAAGTCCATTCGGATGTACAATTATCCCTCAGTTCGGTCCATTCATCAAGCGTAGGCAGGCGCCACTTGCCTCCGAGACTCTGATATGCTGCATCATCTTCTGCCGCAAGATCCAGAAGACCATCAGTGGAATTGTATTTGACATAGGTCTCCGACTCCGAATAGTTAGATTTGGAGCCCGTTTCTCCCCATGCGAAATAATCTCCGTACTGCTCCGGCTCGCCGGCACCAACATTGCACTTGGCCCACTTGGCGCCGCCGGGAAGTCCCATATCCACATATACATCAGTAAAAGTAGCTGTCTCATCTATGTGATTCTGAACGCCAAACACGCCCCTCTTGATGCTTATGGGCTTCTCGTTAATCAATTCACCATGTGTATGGCCGGACTCGAAAACAAGGCTGATACCCTTACTGAAAGTCAAAGGAGGGAGCACAATGTAGTACTCACAATCCTTTATAAATGTATTCCCACTTTTTGGAGTAAGGGTAACAACCTTGGATGCATATATGTCATCAATTACTTCAGCGACAGGACTTTCATCTCCAACATTTATGCGGATATTGCCGGCAAGAACTTCCCCGGCATTGCCTCTGATGATTACACGCGATATGTCACCGCGCGAGAGCGTGAATTTGATGCCACCGCATACATTCCTGAAGTTCAGATTGTTATCGTCTGCTTTAGCGACTGTGATGAATAGCTTGCGATCAAAACTTGAAGGAACGCCATTCTGCATTGCAGAAATCATAGTAGTAATTGAGGAGTCATCACATATCGCTGATTTGTCGTACGGGTAAAGTCCCACGCGAGAGGCGGACTCCAATTCCTCGATTGTTATGCCGTCCCTTGTCCTGAAGGTAGCGGAGACTGCATCAGAGTCATTCTGCGAGGCATAAGCGGTACTTTTACTGCCATAGAAGACAGTGATGGAATCACCTGGATTCCAATATATTGTGCCGACTCCTCCGGGATCTACGGACAAGGAGGTCTTGGTGCCGGTTTCTGTGCGTGCTACAATATCGGGCGCAGTCCGTACTTCGGCATCTTCATTGACAGAACAAGACGCCGCTATGGCGAGTATTGCCATGGGATATAGGAACTTTTTCATTACCAGAGAGCCTCCTCGCTCGTATTCTCGTTAGTAAATTCTGAGATTACAGAGGACTGCAGGATGCCCTCCTTCAAGTTCAGGATAATAGATTTCGCCGTTGGCGTGGCATATTGTCGCTCTCTGTCAGCCATTTTCTTGTCGATTTGTTTCATTTTATTTACTTTCACTATGGAAATATAACAGATGTTTCACAATGCAAAGTAAGATAAAAACTAACAATGAAACTAATACAAAAAAGGCGGCTGAAGTCTCACGACTTTCAGCCACCCGTAAAATGAATTGTCAGCTCGGATTACACAAAGATATAGCGCAGTATAAAGAGTGCGGCAAGCACCCAAAGTGTAGCGGAAATCTTTTTGAATTTGCCCGTGCAGAGATTAATCAGAACATATGCGATCATACCAAGCATGATGCCCTCGGAGATACTGTAGGTCAAGGGCATAAGCAGCATGGTAAGGAATGCGGGAATGGCCTCCGAGAAGTCATTCCACTCGATGTCGCGCACAGAGGCTGTCATCATCACGCCAACGATAACAAGCACTGGACCCGTTGCAGCTGCGGGAATCGCCAGGAAGAGCGGTGAGAAAAACAGCGCGAGGGCGAAGCACACGGCTACCGTGAACGAAGTAAGACCTGTGCGTCCTCCGGCAGCCACACCCGAAGCACTCTCGATGTAGGTCGTGGTGGTGGAAGTTCCGAAAATAGCACCGGAGACCGTCGCAACGGCATCTGCCATCAGGATTTTGTTGATTCCGTCTATGCTGCCATCTTTCTTCACCATACCAGAGCGCTCGGATACGCCGACTACCGTGCCTATCGTGTCGAACATATCAATAAAGAGGAAGGTAAATACCACTATGAGCATATCCCACGAGAGAATATGGCTCCACTCGAACTTAGCAAAGATAGGAGCAATTGAAGGAGGTGTAGAGACTACCCCATTGAACTGCGTGACTCCTAAAGGAATGCCGGCAAGCGTAATCACGAGTATGCTGATGAGAAGACTCCCTTTCACTTTCAACACCTCAAGAACCGAAGCGAGAATCAGCCCGGCGATGGCGAGTTGTACGGCTTTGTCCTTGAGATTGCCGAGAGCAACGGCCGTAGCGTCATTTGCAACCACGAGACCGCAGGACTTGAGGCCGATGAAAGCGATATACAGACCTATGCCGACACTGATGGCGAGGCGCAAGTTGCGGGGGATGGAATCCACAATGAGTTTGCGTACATTCGTAAGTGTCAGAAGGATAAAGAGGAGACCTTCGATAAATACCGCCGTGAGTGCGAACTGCCAACTATAGCCCATACCGAGACATACAGTATAGACGAAGAAGGCGTTCAGGCCCATGCCGGGAGCGAGGGCGAAAGGTTTCTTGGCATAGAGCGACATAACCAAAGTGCCCACAATGGCAGCCAGCGCTGTGGCTGTAAATATCGCGTCTATGTTCATTCCCTGGCCCTGAAGGGCGGAAAAAATAGAAGGATTGACGGCGAGAATGTACGCCATCGTAAGGAAGGTGGTCAGACCGGCAAGAATCTCGGTCTTGACACTGTTGCGGGTGGAATCGAATCCGAAGAGCTTGTCAAAAAACTTTGTCATGGCAGTTTCTTTTTAAGCTGATTCAACTTAGAATACCCACTTTGCGCCGAGGCAAGGACGAGCCTTAAAGCCCTTGCAGGTGCCGAAATTGTAGCTAAGTTCCACTTCTCCGCCGAGGTTGAGATTGTCGACACCGAAGAACTTGCCGACATTGTACCAAAGCTGGGGCTCGGAGATGAATACGAACTGGCTGTCCTCTGCCTTGAGGATGTCAGCTTGGCCGTCCACTACGGGGAAGACCGTATGATCTTCTCCCCAGAAATCCGCGAAACCGCTGAAGTTTAGGCCATCTACACCGAAGATGTCTTTCATGCCCCAGACGACTGTGAACTGCATGGGAATGGAGGAGCTACGCTTGCTGCCATCGAGTCTGACAGCGCCATTGTAATTGATGTCCTTGTACATTGCAGAGAGAGTCAAGGTGTTCTTGAAATCTGCGCTGTGCAGGAAGTAGTCGACACCGAAGAGGACGGCGTTGTTGATGGTGTAGCCGTTGTAGACGCCTCCGTTGTACTCGAGGTGAAGACTAAGAGGGGCAAGTGCCGTTCCCTTCCAGAAATTGAGGGCACGATTTATCTCCATATAAGTTCCGCTCGGAGCATAGACCTTGTCGTCGGAATTTTTGGAGTTAAAGTCGTGGTCGACAAAGAAGAAGGTGCTGCCCCAGTTGTCGGAGTAGAAGCCCTCGATGGTGGTGGTCACATGATTGCGGTCGCTGCCGAAATCATAGAAAACCTGAATGTTGGTCTGCGCACTCAAAGTCTGTGAGGCGCACATGGCGAGAACGAAACTCGCTGCGACTAATGTTTTGTAAGACATAAGTTTGTATATAAAAAGGTGTTTCTTCCGTTAAAACAAGGCAGCCTTTCTTTTCAGAAAGGCCGTCGTGCGTTATGATAATTTACCAAAGTTTACCGAAGTGTCTCCTTTTTTGTTCGAGCCGAACTCGTAATCCTTTCCGGGTAGTATCGCGTTAAGCAGCACACCAACTATCGCCGCGACCGCAAGTCCCGACAGACTCGTGAACCCTATCGAGATGCTGTCCCCCGCTCCGTACTTGATGCCGATGGCGAGGACGAGTATGAGCGCAGCTATTATCACATTGCGTGAAGAAGTGAAATCTACCTGATTCTCAACCATATTGCGTACACCTACCGCCGAAATCATACCATACAGCACCAGCGAGACACCACCTATGGTGGAAGCCGGCATGCAGCCGATGAGAGCCGAGAATTTGGGGCAGAACGAGAGGATTATCGCGAAAACCGCGGCTATGCGGATTACCTTGGGGTCATAGACCTTGGTGAGATTGAGAACTCCTGTGTTCTCTCCGTATGTAGTATTGGCAGGTGCACCGAAGAGTGATGCTACCATGGTTGCGAATCCGTCACCCATCAAAGTGCGGTGCAGACCGGGATCTTCAAGATAATTCTTACCTGTGGTGGAGGATATTGCGCACATATCACCGATGTGCTCCATCATTGTAGCAAGTGATATAGGGAGAATGGCGATGATGGCAGCCAGTATCAGGCTCCAGTCGGGATGTGAAGCTACGAGAGCAATAGGAGTGTCTTTCATCTTGAAAGGAAGTCCGATCCATGCTGCGTCTTTAAGTGGAGTGAAGTCGCAGAGGCCGAAGATGGCAGCCACCGCGTAAGAGACTATCACTGCGAGGAGTATGGGGATAATCTTGATCATCCCTCGTCCCCAGATGTTACTTACGATAATCACAGCTATTGCAAGCAAAGCTATCCACCAGTTGGTGCTGCAGTTGGAAATAGCTGAGCCTGAAAGGGTAAGGCCTATAGCAATGATGATGGGGCCCGTGACGATGGGCGGGAAGAAGCGCATCACTTTCTTGGCCCCGAAAGCCGCGATCAGTCCGGCGAGCACAAAGTACATCAGACCGGCACAGCACACGCCGATGCAGGCATACGGCAGAGACTCGGCCACGCTGAGTCCTTGGGCGCCGCCCATTTGGACAACTGTGGCATAGCCCCCTAAGAAAGCGAAAGATGACCCGAGGAAGGCAGGAACCTTGAAACGAGTCATCAGATGGAAGATTAGGGTGCCCAGACCGGCAAAAAGAAGGGTTGCCGACATCGACAACCCTGTAAGAAGCGGCACAAGAACTGTAGCCCCGAACATAGCAAACATGTGTTGCAGTCCGAGGACGAGCATCTTGCCCTTTCCTAACGAGCGGGCGTCGTAAATAGCTTGATTGTTGTTCATAAGTGTGGAATACATTTCGGGATGCAAATGTATTCGTTTATTTTGCTTCTTGCAAATAAAATTTCATAAAAATACGCTCAATCCCGCCTTTCGAGAAGCGGGACTGCGATATTGTTTCATATGTAGAAGTGGCTCTGGAGGAGTTTTCAAGTGCTCAGCCGCGGCAAATGGGTTTCCGGATTACAATTCTAATGTCACGCGTCAGGAAATCTTCCTGCGGTGGTGCTTGTTGTTCCAGATGCCGTAGATTTCAGAGACATTGCTCGCGGTGATGAAGCCGTTTATGCCAGAATCTTTGATAAATGTCATCAGAGACGAGAACTCTTCCTTGGAAAGTATGGATTGAAGTTCCATTCCGTCGGACTGCGAATATCCGCCCTTCACGGGGAAAAGACTGCATCCCCTTTCGAGTTCCTCAATTATGTATTTGCGGATTTTCTCATAATCGGGGCTTATGATGCACACCCTTTTCTTGCGGGCAAGACTCTCACTGAAATAATCCACCGCGAGACCGTTTATCCATGTGCCGATAAGTCCGATTACCACCATGCGCGGAGGGTTTATAGCGAATGCGCTGCAGCAAATCAGCCCGCCGGCTATGGTCACGCTCGTCCCTATGTCGAAGTGCAGATACTTGTTGACTATCTTCGCAATGATGTCCAGTCCGCCGGTAGAGGCATTGATTCTGAACAATATAGCTTGCGAGATACTGAGCAGAAGCACGAAACACAGCAGGTCGAACCACGGGTCGCCCATTACGGAAGTCTGCCCTGCCTCAAGGATGTTCTCGTACGGAAGCACCTTCTCCCAAAGGTCGATAAGCGGTCCGAGTATAAGCGAGGTGTAGACGGTCTTGATGCCAAATTCCTTTCCAATCAGGAAATAAGCAATCGTGATAAGCACGATATTGATGAGCAGGACCATGGTGGAGACCTTGATCTGCACGCCCACGCCCGCAAGCAATGAACTCAAGACTATGGAAAGTCCGGAGATAGTGCCGATGATAAGTTTGCTCGGGACGAGGAAATAATTGACGGCAGCGGCACCTACACTGATTCCAACAGTCATAATCAGCAGTTCTTTCCAGAACTTCCAGGTACCGAGTGTGCGCAAAACTTTTTGGAACATTTGAATTTCAAGTTTTCAGGCGTAAATATCACAAAAATTCCGCAAAAACCAAGAGAAAAACTAACAATTCGTCAGAAAAACCGCGAAGTTTCCGAGTTTTCCTCATTCAAATACATCCAGTACGCCCGATATGACACCTATGCCGGCCCAAAGGATGTGTCACAAGCTTGTTTAGAATACCCACGCCAGAACACAGGATTTTGAACTCAAGCCATTATCGCGCCACCTGATCCAACCTGCTTCTTAGTTATTAATGATGTCAGCCACTTCGAGGTCGAGTTCGTCAATCAAGAGTGCGAGTTCTGCCGATGCGCTGATCCAATCTGTCATTTCTTTGCTCATAATCGTATCTTTTTAAATGCCTCTCAAAAGTGCGGTGCCTTGTTCGCTTGGAAAGCCGGCAGATTCATTGGTACTGCCCTGACGCTTTCGATTTCAAGTGCGGCAAGCTATCCGCTTTCTTTTGATGATGCAAAGATGCGACGAGATTTTGACAACTATCGTCAAAATTATATATGTGCTAAAAATATTTTTCGCCGTGCACCTCCAAAGACGCACCAACTCCGCACTTGCGAGCAAGACCACCGGAATCAACACCACGAATAATGTACTGACAAAGTATTTGCATTGTAATTACATTTTACTATTTTGTACATATATTTTACTTAAATATGGCACAGACATCCATAACTTTAAGAGTAGACACCAGCCGAAATGGTAGAATTGCTTGACAAATTAAGATAGAGACATCGAAAACCGAACTTAGGCAAATTTTTAGAAATCAAGTGGCGTACATGGGTAATTCCTCGTACGCCACTTTTGTGCCGTGAGGGAGCTTCAAATATTTTTGGTAAATTTGCGTTTGTGTTTTGCCTACCGGAAGGACGGCAAGACGGTTCCACGCCGATAGCGTCCTCTCTATGAGGAAGCGGGCGGGTGGGACAAGACATATTAAAAGGCGTTTACTACGCTTTGGTTTTGACGGTTAGAAATCTGGTAAATTTCACTGAATGTCAAAAAGCCAAGCAATGTAGATGCTCCATAGGTGTGTTATATACATACCCTTATTGCCTCGTAGCCATAGGTATACCCTATTCGCTGCCGGTATATGGGTGTATAGTACATATCGGCGTGGGGCTTTTGCGTTGCTCGTTTCTGACATTCGGGCATACCAGAGCCCCTAACCGTGAAGCGAGCGACAGTGCAGGGCTTCACGCTTTTTTATGTCCATGTAATCACTTACTAATCAGCGGTATCCGTAGCCCATGGCCGCACATAGCGCATGGGATAAATGTCTGCAACCAAACACGATACCGGGCAGATTAAATCCAAAGAAAGAGTCGCCAGACACGGTGAGGTATTTACCGCACAGCGTGAAGTAAACGCCATGCTCGATCTCGTATCCAGTGAATGCCTGCGGGCAGATTCCAGATTCCTGGAGCCGGCCTGCGGGGACGGCAATTTCCTTGCGGAGATACTCCGTCGCAAACTCTCCGAACTCCGCCGAAAATACAGGAAAAGCCACCGCGACTACGAGAAGCAGTCAATAGTCGCCATCAGCAGCCTGTATGGAGTGGACATTTTGAATGACAATGTGCAGGCCTGCCGCGCAAGGCTATTCAACATCTGGAACAAGGAATACACTAAAATCTGCAAGGAGGACGCCAATGACGAGACCCGCGAGGCTGCCAAATTCATAATCAGACTCAATATCATCAACGGCAATGCCTTGACTCTTACCCTTGTAGATACAGAGGGCAACGACACTGAAAACCCCATAGTGTTCTCCGAATGGACGCTCATATACGGCGACCAAATGCAGCGCTCCGACTACACGATGGCAGATCTGGTCAATCACAGCGCGGACGGCAAATCCAAGCCGCTCTCCGGAGAAAGCAGAGAGGAAGGAGGCGTGCTGCTCCACAGATACATAAGCAATTACAAAAAAGTTCAGGACTATGGCGAATAGTTTGTTCAACAGCGTCTACAATCCGGACGTACTTTCATGCATAGCCAATCTCAGCAACGACGAGGTATTCACCCCTCCCGAATTGGCAAACAAGATAATCGACATGCTCCCGCAGGAACTGTTCGAGAATCCCGACACCACATTTCTCGACCCGTGCTGCAAGAGCGGAGTCTTTCTGAGGGAGATAGCAAAACGCCTCATCAAAGGCCTTGAGCATCAGATGCCGGACCTTGACAAGCGGCTCGAACACATATTCACGAAGCAACTCTTCGGAATTGCAATAACAGAACTAACCAGCCTGCTCTCCCGCAGAAGCGTGTACTGCAGCAAATACCCGAGCAGCCAATGGTCGGCATATCAGTTCCCGGAAGACAAGCCGCAGGGAAATATCCTCTACCAGCGCCTGAAGCACACATGGAAGGACGGGAAATGCATTCAATGCGGGGCCTCGCAGAGCGAATACGACCGCAGTGCCCAGCTCGAATCCCATGCTTATCAGTTCATTCACAACTTTGATGTAAAGAAAGTATTCAATATGAAATTCGATGTCATCATCGGCAATCCCCCATACCAGTTAAGCGACGGAGGTGGAGAAGGTAGCAGCGCCACTCCGATATACGATAAGTTTGTCAGAAATGCCATACGGCTCAATCCTCGATATCTAACGATGATCATACCAGCAAGGTGGTATTCCGGTGGAAAAGGACTTGATAGATTTAGGGAGGAGATGCTAAATGATAAACGATTACGCATTATTCATGATTTCCCAGAAACATCCGATTGCTTCCCTCAAAACAACATTCGTGGAGGGGTATGCTATTTCTTATGGAATCGAGACCAAGAGGGTAATTGTTTGGTTTATAACCATAAAGGCAACGCCATAACATCTTTCATGGAAAGACCTCTACTTGAAGGTAATTCAACCACCTTTATAAGGTATAATGAGGCCATTTCTATCTTAAACAAAGTTCGCTTCTTTAAAGAAGAAACGATGGACAATCGAGTAAAATCAAGATTGCCATTCGGAATTCCATCAAATTTTGAGGACTATAAATTGGCTCCTACAACTAATGCTGATACAGTGCTTTTTCGTAGTGACAGAAGCAAATCTTCACCCAAACAAGTCTTTATAGATCCCAGATACATTACTAGGAATATTGAATGGAAGGACAAAAAGAAAGTATTGGTTTCAAAAGCTAGTCCAGGTGGTGACGAATACCCTCACAGCATCATCTCAGCCCCGCTATATGCCGATTCGAATACGGTATGCACAGAAACGTATTTGATTGTAGATTTTGTGAAAAACAAAACGGAAGGGCGAAATCTTATTTCATATATGAAAACGAGGTTCTTTAGATTTATGATGTCTTTGATAAAGAACACACAGAATATATCTAAAGGTGTCTTCTGCTTCGTCCCCCTCCAAGATTTCAGCGCCGATTCCGACATTAATTGGAAAG
>CAZNDD010000037.1:10016-13087 GCA_964571735.1 uncultured Muribaculaceae bacterium
TTCTGCTTCGTCCCCCTCCAAGATTTCAGCGCCGATTCCGACATTAATTGGAAAGGGACGACGGAGGACATTGACCGGCAGCTCTACGCCAAGTATGGCTTGAACGAAGAAGAGATTGCATTTATCGAATCTATGATCCGTCCTATGGAATAGCCCTATGTCACAGAACTATTTCCCTCAGCGTCCGAGCATTACTCCGACCATCTACGCCTATAGGCTCATTGGCGTGGACAGCCACGAAGGCTACCTCAAGGTTGGTTACACCGACCGTACGGCAGAAGAACGCATTGACGAGCAGCTGCACACCAGCAAACTCAAATACCAGATCGTCCTCCAGGAATCCGCGATGAGCACAGACGGCTCCTGCTTCACCGACAAGGACGTGCATCGCCATCTTGAGCGCAACGGATTCAGTCGGCTCAACCCCCTTGACAAGACCGACGAGTGGTTCCGATGTACGGAAGAAGACGTATTGGCTGCCATACTATCTCTGCGCACGGGCACTTCCAACATTGAGAACCGAAGCCGGGATTTCGAGCTGCGCCCGGAGCAGTACCGAGCCGTGGAGCAGACGAAAGCCTATTTCGAGCGAATGCGGGAGGAAGACCCCTACCGTGCGCCCAAGTTCCTTTGGAATGCCAAGATGCGCTTCGGAAAGACATTCGCCGCCTACCAGTTGGCGCGAAAGATGGGTTTCTCACGCGTGCTGATTCTGACATTCAAACCCGCAGTGGAATCCGCTTGGAGAGAAGACCTTGTCTCGCACATCGACTTTGAGGGCTGGCAGTTCGTCTCCAACAAGGACGCCCGCAACGACAATCTCGACATAGATGAGGAATTCGACCGCACCGACAAGTCGCGCCCGATCGTGGTATTCGGCTCGTTCCAAGACCTGCTCGGGGCCAATGAGAGCGGCGGCATCAAAGCCAAGAACGAGTTCATTCATGTGACCAACTGGGACTTGGTGATATTTGACGAATACCATTTCGGGGCATGGAAAGAGCGGGCAAAGGCACTGTTCGAGAAAGAGGACGAGGAGGAAGAAGCCAATTTCGATGCGGAACTCTATAAGAAAAAAGAGTCCGACAGCGCCATCAACGAGACGTGGCTTCCCATCTCGACGCGCTTTTATCTTTTCCTTTCGGGGACTCCGTTCAGGGCAATCAACACAGGAGAGTTTATCGAAGAGCAGATTTTCAACTGGACTTATTCCGACGAACAACGCGCCAAAGCCGAGTGGAAGGGTGCCAACAATCCCTATGAGTCATTGCCGCGTATGGTGATGCTGACTTATCGCATGCCAGATGAAATACAGGAGGTCGCCAAAAAGGGAGAGTTCGATGAATTTGATTTGAACCTGTTTTTCTCTGCGGAGGGCAACGGGAAGGACGCCAGATTCAAATACGAAAATGAGGTTCAGAAGTGGTTGGACCTCATAAGGGGCTCTTATCTGCCGGCAAGCATAGACGAACTTAAACTCGGACAGGACAAGCGTCCGCCCATGCCATACAGCGATGTCAGGCTATTGGGAGTATTGTCACATACGGTTTGGTTTCTGCCCAATGTCGCATCGTGCTTCGCGATGGCGAATTTACTAAGGCAGAAGCAGAACAGATTTTACCACGACTACAATGTGATGGTGTGCGCTGGAAGCGGTGCCGGCATAGGGCTGGACGCGTTGAAACCCGTCCAGGCAGGAATGGGTGATCCGCTGAAGACCAAGACTATAACCCTGACCTGCGGCAAGCTCACGACGGGAGTAACCGTGCGTCCTTGGACGGGCATTTTCATGCTTCGCAACCTGAAGAGCCCGGAGACTTATTTCCAGGCGGCATTCAGAGTGCAGAGCCCGTGGGAAATCAAGGATGAGAAGGGGCACAAAGTTATAATGAAGGACGAATGTTATGTATTTGACTTCGCCCTTGACCGTGCGCTCAGGCAAATCTCGGATTACAGCTGCCGCCTGGATGTCAACGAGTCCAATCCCGAGTCGAAGGTCGGCGAGTTCATCAAGTTCCTGCCGGTGCTGGCTTACGACGGGAGCAGCATGAAAGAGGTTGATGCTCAGGATATTCTGGATATTGCATTAGCAGGCACATCTGCGACATTGCTTGCAAAACGCTGGGAGTCTGCCCTGCTCGTGAATGTGGACAATGACACGCTCAAGCGATTGATTGAGAAACCGGAGGCGATGAGCGCGCTGATGAATATCGAGGGATTCCGCAATCTCAACAAGGATGTCACGACAATCATCAACAAGTCCGAAGCGATTAAGAAGGCAAAAAACTCCGACCCTTCCAAAAAGGAGAAGAAGGAGCTCTCCAATGAGGAGAAGGAGATAAAGGACAAACGCAAACAGATTCAGGAGAAGCTGATAAAGTTCGCAACCCGCATCCCCGTATTCATGTATCTTACAGACTATCGCGAGAGGTGCCTCAAGGATGTCATCACGCAGTTGGAACCGGGCCTTTTCAAGAAAGTCACGGGACTGAATGTGGCGGATTTCAATACGCTTTGCTCAATCGGGGTGTTCAATGCCCCGCTGATGAACGATGCGATTTTCAAGTTCAAGCGCTATGAAGATGCGAGTCTGACATACACTGGACTTGACAGGCACGAAGACGACGAGGTGGGCGGCTGGGACACGACTATACGCAAGAGCCAGTACGAAAGGCTGTTCTACAACCAGCAGTTCTCGATGATGGAACTGTATCAGCGGAGCAGAAATGCAGAGGATGCGTCCCAGGGCGGCATTGCAGGGGCTGGAATGGCAGAATCGGTGGACGACCCGTCCCGTATCTCTGCGGGGAACTCCCCTCATACCGGGGCACAGATGGCGCCTTCCGGCATTCGGGCACGCTCCAATGAGAAGTCCGGGGCCTCACTGCAAGAAAATGAGTTCAAGCCAATCTACGGCATGGACGGTATTGAGGTCGGCCGCACTGTCCGGCACAAGAGGTTTGGTCTCGGGACGGTGTCACGCATCGACAAGAGCGGCAAGTTCATACATGTCAAATTTCCTCATCGGGAGGAGAAAAAATTCATCTTCCCCAACGCCTTCATCGTCGGCC
>CAZNDD010000038.1:0-12844 GCA_964571735.1 uncultured Muribaculaceae bacterium
AATGAACGATATGAAAAGAGTCCTATCTATTATGGCGTCCGCCGTTCTGCTGGCCGGAACGCCCGCTTTTTCTGCCAATTTGTCAGCAGCGCCTCAGGATTATCCCGATTTTACATATGCTGCCGAAAATGCAGTGGAAGCCGTCGTCTATGTGGAGGTTACGATGACCCAAACTACTCAGACACCTCAGATAGACGATCCGTTCTTCCGCTTTTTCTTTGGGGATGAGTACAATACCCCTCGTAGTCGTGAGCGTAAAGCCAGCGGTTCCGGTGTCATCATACGCCAGGACGGCTACATCGTCACCAACAACCATGTGGTGGCTG
The DNA here is from genome assembly GCA_964571735.1 of uncultured Muribaculaceae bacterium. Lineage (GTDB taxonomy): Bacteria > Bacteroidota > Bacteroidia > Bacteroidales > UBA932 > Cryptobacteroides. Next base: position 327 of record CAZNDD010000038.1, read on the forward strand.
ATGCTACCAAGGTGAGAGTCACTCTCAATAACAATAAATCCTACGATGCCACCGTCGTCGGTACGGATCCTGCTACCGACCTCGCGCTCATCAAGATAGAAGCCAAGAATCTTCCCGTTCTTAAATTTGCGGATTCGGACAATCTCAGGCTTGGTGAATGGGTTCTTGCCATAGGCTCTCCCTATGACCTTCGCTCCACCATCACAGCGGGTATCGTCAGTGCGAAAGGTAGGCAGATGCCCAACTATACGGGTGAATTCAAAATCGAGTCTTTCATCCAGACTGATGCCGCGGTCAATCCCGGCAATTCCGGTGGTGCGCTTGTTAACAAGCGTGGTGAACTTGTAGGCGTCAATACTGCCATCATTTCCCAGACCGGCTCTTATACCGGATACTCGTTTGCAGTCCCTTCAAATATAGTCAAAAAGACTGTGGCAGACATAATTGACTATGGTTCGGTGCGCAGGGCGAAGCTCGGCATCACGATGCGCGCGATCATGGACGAAAAAACTGCTGAAGAGATGAAACTTTCTTCTTTAAACGGAGTATATATCGTTGAGGTCAGCAAAGGTGGAGCTGCCGACAAGGCGGGACTCAAGGCTGGAGATGTCATTCTCAAGATTGATTCCCACGAGGTGCTCGGACCTGCTTCTCTGCAGGAGATTGTCAACGGCTATCATCCCGGTGATGTCGCACAATTCGAGATTGTAAGGGACAGTAAGTACCGGATGGTGAAAGTTACTTTTGCCGGAGATGCACAGCCTACGGGTACGGCTCTCGACAATGGTATGGTCGCTTTCTACGGAGCTACTTTGAAATCTGCTGATGCCAAGGCACTTTCTTCACTCAAGATCAAGTCGGGAGTGGAGGTTGTCAAGGCCGGTAGCGGTAAACTCGCTGCCGCAGGTGCGGAGGATGGTCTTATCATAAGATATGTCAATGACACGCCCGTCAGCAAGCCTCAGGATGTGATTGATGCAGCGGCAAGAGCCAAGCGTGCAGTCGTCATCGAAGGTGTTACGCCTTCCGGACGCTCCGTCTTCTTTGCCCTTGCCAAGGAGTAACTGAAGAGTCTGTGTTTTACTGTGGGCGGGACTTTCAGTGTTGAAGTTCCGCCCACAGTGCGTTGAAACAGTAGTATATTACAACATAATGAGACAACTCAAGATTACAAAGAGCATCACCAACCGTGAAAGTGCCTCCCTGGACAAGTATCTCCAGGAAATCGGTCGCGAAGAGTTGGTGTCTCCGGAAGAAGAAGTGGAACTTGCCCAGCGCATCCGCAAGGGTGACGAGGCGGCATTGGAAAAACTTACAAAGGCCAACCTGCGTTTCGTGGTGTCCGTGGCCAAACAATATCAGAATCAGGGACTCAGCCTTCCCGACCTTATCAATGAAGGTAATCTGGGACTTATCAAGGCGGCTGAAAAGTTCGATGAGACTCGAGGATTCAAATTCATCTCATACGCCGTGTGGTGGATTCGTCAGAGTATACTTCAGGCGCTCGCAGAGCAGAGCCGTATCGTGCGTCTGCCTCTCAACCAGGTGGGATCCCTCAATAAAATCAACAAGGCTCTGGGACGCTTCGAGCAGGAGCATGAGAGGCAGCCTTCCACTGAAGAACTCGCCGAGATGATAGACGTCCCCAAAGACAAGATAGCGGATACCCTGCGTGTCTCAGGACGTCACATCAGTGTGGATGCTCCATTCGTCGAGGGTGAAGACAATAGCCTTCTGGATGTGCTTCCCAACGAGGATTCTCCTATGGCTGACCGCGGGCTCAACAACGAGTCCCTCAGCACCGAAATCGAACGTGCCCTCCAGATTCTCACACCCCGCGAGCGCGAGATTATCAAATGCTTCTTCGGTATAGGTTCTCAGGAGATGACCCTCGAAGAAATCGGTGAGAATCTTGACCTTACGCGCGAGCGCGTCCGTCAGATTAAAGAAAAAGCCATACGCAAGCTTAAGAAACCTGCGGCAAGTGTACTTCTCAAATCATATCTCGGCTAATGCTTAACACAATGCAATTCCTTGCTTCGAAGGCTTCACAGGCCATCGAAGTTCTTTATTCGTCTCAGGTGGAGGAAGGTGCAATCCAGCTTTCTCCCACCCGTAAAGATTTTGAAGGCGATTATACCCTCGTAGTATTCCCGTTTCTGAAGACCTCGCGCAAGTCTCCCGAGCAGACTGCCACCGAAATCGGCACCTGGCTCAAGGAGAACTGCCCAGAGATTGAGAATTTCAATGTCGTCAAAGGCTTCCTTAATCTTTCGCTTTCCAACCTTTTCTGGAAAGAATCGCTGACGAGTATAGTCTCCGATCCTTCGTTCGGGACTTTCCCCGACAACGGCAAAACTGTGATGGTCGAGTTCTCCTCGCCAAATACCAACAAGCCCCTGCACCTTGGCCATGTCCGCAACAACCTCCTCGGTTCTTCCGTATCCGACATCCTTAAAGCTGTGGGTAATAATGTCATCAAGGCCACTTTGGTCAATGACCGCGGCGTACATATCTGCAAGAGCATGTATGCATGGGAAAAGCGCTTTGACGGTGCTACGCCCGAGACTTCCGGCATCAAAGGTGACCATCTCGTAGGTGACTGCTATGTGGAGTATGCCAAGATGGAGAAAGAGGATCCTTCCGTAAGCGAAGAAGTCCACAAGATGCTTCGTGACTGGGAGGCGGGCGACCCTCAGGTCCGCGCTCTCTGGAAGATGATGAACAGTTGGGTACTTGCAGGTTTCGAACAGACATACAAGGCACTCGGAATCAGCTTTGACAAGGTGTATTATGAGTCTCAGACCTACCTTCTCGGTAAAGAACTGGTACAGAAGGGACTTGATAGCGGCGTGTTTGTAAAGGATTCCGACGGTTCGGTGTGGTGTGACCTTACTGCCGACGGGCTTGACCGCAAACTCCTGCTGCGTTCGGACGGCACTTCCGTATATATGACCCAGGACCTTGGAACTGCAGAGAAGCGTTTTGCCGAGTCTCATCTCGACTCCCATGTCTATGTGGTGGGCAACGAGCAGGATTATCACTTCCAGGTACTCAAACTTATTCTCAAGAAGCTCGGTTTCGACTGGGCGGAGCGTATCTATCACCTCAGCTACGGCATGGTGGAGCTTCCTGAAGGCAAGATGAAGTCCCGTGAAGGAACCGTGGTGGATGCTGATGACCTCCTTGAAAAGATGTACGGCGAAGCCAAGACTGCTTCCGAGGAGTCGGGCAAACTTGCCGACATGAGCGAGGAAGAGAAGGACGCATTGTATAGGATGATAGGGCTCGGTGCTCTCAAGTATTTCATACTCAAGGTCGATCCCAAGAAGACTATGCTCTTCGACCCCAAGGAGTCTATCGATTTCAACGGCAATACGGGACCTTTTATCCAGTATACCCATGCGCGTATCAAGAGTATACTGCGCAAGGCATCCGCTCTTGGATTGTCTGCCAGCATACCCGAGAGTGCAGGTCTGAGTGCGAAGGAAATCCGTCTCGTCAAGTTGCTCTGCGCTTACCCGGGCAAGGTGAAGGATGCCGCCGACGGACTTTCACCGGCGTTGATTGCAAACTACAGCTATGAGCTTGCGAAGGAGTTTAACCAGTATTATCACGACACTCCCGTGCTCAAAGAACCTGATGCGGATGTTCTCTCCCTGAGGCTCAGCATTATAGACGAAGTTGCAGTGACGCTTTCGAAGGCAATGGGGCTGCTCGGCATTACTCTTCCTGAGAGGATGTAATTCATTTAGTTTGCATTTAGACGCAGAAAAATTTTTTCTTTCGCAAATATTGACTTATAATTGCATCTGAAAAGGCGCCCTGAGTGCGCCGATGCGTGATTTGTGAAATTTTTGTATCTGAATTAATTATTATGCCATCAGACGGAAAGAAGCGCCATTTGGTCAGTTATGAGAATATGTCTGCCGACCTTGCAGCTGCTTTTGCTCAGAAATACCCTAAAGGATTCAGCGATTACTTCGCGGATTTGGTCAAATATCCTCGTCCCGACGGAACATCGTTTTATGCGGTGACCATTGAGATACCCGATGCCGTTTACCTTGTCAAGATAAAGGTTGACGTAGATGATGCTGAGGATCTTGAACGCTGGTTAGACGGAGAAGAGGAGTCCGATGCGGATTCATCAGCTCCTGACGCAGGTGGCGACGGCGCGACTCTTCCCGACGACAACATCTCCCAGTACGGCGGGGACGATGACTCTGCCGACGGTGGTGATGCGTAAACTTTCAGAATCCGGAAAACTCTTGTTGCTGAGCCTCCTTGTGGGGCTCTGCACTGGTTTTGCCTCAGTCTTGTTGCAGGAACTCGTTCATCTTGTACAGGCTGGGGTTTCTCCTTTAGTGGATGACAATTCGCTTTGGCGTATGTTGCTGCCCGGTGTGGGTATGTTGCTCTCCGGCCTGCTGGTGCGTTTTGTCATAAGGGACAACATTTCTCACGGAGTGACCAAGGTTTTGCTTGCTGTCTCGACCAACAATTCCCGTATCAAGCCACATAATGTGTGGTCTTCCGTGTTGACATCTTCTTTGACCATTGGTTTCGGAGGCTCGGTTGGTGCTGAAGCTCCCATCGTCTATACCGGTGCGGCAATCGGTTCGAATATAGGTCGTCTTGGTAAGCTCTCTTATCGCGGGATGACGATTCTTGTCGGATGCGGTGCGGCAGGTGCAATCGCTGGAGTCTTCAAGGCGCCGCTTGCCGGTCTGCTCTTTACCATGGAGATACTCTTCTTCAATATCTCTTTGGGAAGCATGATGCCTCTGCTCGTCTCCACTATGTCGGCGACGGTGGTGGCATACCTCTTTCAAGGCGTAGGACCTTCTTTTGAGTGTACTTTGGAGCCGTTTGCGCTTCGCAATATCCCTTTCTATATGTTGCTTGGAGTGTGTTGCGGCTTCCTGTCATTGTATTTTACCCGTACGACACTTTTTCTTGAGGACCGTTTCTCCAAGATGAAGAGCTATACCCTGAAATGGGTGCTTGCTGCGGTGGGCGTTGGAGCTCTCGTATATATCTTCCCGCCTCTATATGGCGAAGGTTATGCTGATATAAGATGCCTTCTGAACGGGTCTATAGGTGATTTGGGAGATTCTCCTTTGGCATTTGTGATGAATACCCCTTTCGGGATTGTACTCGCGTTTGCACTGGTTATGATTTTTAAGGTCTTGTCCATGACCCTTACCAATGCGGGCGGGGGAGTGGGCGGAACTTTCGGTCCGACGCTTTTCGTAGGTGCCATAGCGGGCTTTGTGTTGTCTCGTACGCTCAATATGACTGCGGGGTCTGCGCTTTGGATCCTTCCGGAGCAGAACTTCGTGCTTGTGGGTATGGCCGCTTTGATGGCTGGTGTGATGCAAGCTCCCATGACCTCCATCTTCCTTATTGCTGAGATTACCGGGGGCTACGACCTGCTTCTGCCTTTGATTACGGCATCTGCGGTGTCATTTGGAGTGACCCGTATCTGGGAGCGTTATTCCATTTATTCCAAGCGTATTGCGCAGAGCGGTGAACTGCTTACTCACGATTCTGACCAGGCGGTGCTTACGCTTCTTAAGACTACGGACCTCATACGTGACAAGTATCCACGCTTGAGCCTGGATGCTTCGCTCGGAGAAATTATGGATGTCGTCTCCAACAGCACTGCCGCCGTATTCCCTGTAATAGGTGAGGACTGCAGGTTTCAGGGACTTGTAGAGATGGATGACATACGCCGTCACATGTTTGACTCCTCCAAGTATTCGAGTATCCATGTATATAATCTGATGAAGCAGCCTGTCGAGACGGTCTCGCAGGACGAGAAGATGTCTTCTGTGCTTGACAAGTTCGAGAAGACAGATGCTTGGCGTCTGCCTGTGCTTGATGCGGATAATAAATACCTCGGATTTATCTCCAAATCCCGAATTCTTTCCGCTTATCGCGAAGAACTGAAGAATATCTCCAACGAGGACTGAACCTTGTGACAGCGGGACTCTTGGAAATGATTTGCGGGGCTTGACCAATAATTGGTCGAGCCCCGCTTTGTTTTGTGGGTTTAATTGCCTTTATTTGATCAGGCGCAGGGAGATGCGTGAACGCTCAAGGTCCACTCCAATCACTTTGACTATAATGTGCTTGTGGAGCTTGAGTACGCTGCTCGGCTCGGCGCCTCCTCTGAGTCCCATCTGGGAGCGATGTATGAGTCCGTTCTCATGTATGCCTATGTCTACGAAGGCTCCGAACGCGGTGATGTTGGTCACTATGCCCGGAAGTTCCATGCCTTCTCTAAGGTCTTCTATGCTTTGGATGCCGTCTGCGAATTTGAATTCATCGATGGCCTGCCTCGGGTCAAGCCCCGGCTTGCGCAATTCTTTGATTATGTCCTTGATCGTGGGTAGTCCGGCATTTTCTGATACATAGTTCTCAGCAACGATTTTGTCGCAAAGGCTCTCGTTGCCTATCAGTTCCTTTACGCTTACGCTGAGGTCTGATGCCATCTTGTCTACAATGTGGTAGGACTCAGGGTGTACTGCGCTATTGTCAAGGGGATTGTCTGCATCCGTAATGCGAAGGAATCCAGCGCACTGCTCGTAGGTCTTTGCTCCGAGGCGAGGCACTTTGAGTAGTTCCTTGCGGCTCTTGAACGCCCCGTTCTCTTGTCTGTATGCGACGATGTTCTCTGCGAGGACTGGGCCTATTCCTGATACATACGATAGCAGGTAGGCGGATGCCGTCCCGAGGTTCACACCAACGAGGTTTACGCAGTATTCTACCGTGTTGTCAAGCTTTTCCTTGAGCAGGTTCTGGTCTACATCGTGCTGATACTGACCTACTCCGAGATTCTTGGGGTCGATTTTGACAAGTTCCGCAAGAGGGTCCATCAGGCGTCTGCCTATGCTCACGGCTCCGCGTACCGTCACGTCTTCATCAGGGAACTCCTTGCGGGCAACTTCCGATGCGCTGTAGATACTTGCTCCGTCCTCACTTACGAGGTGTACGGAGCATCCGTCGGGAAGCGACACCTTGCGCAGGAACTCGGAACTCTCCCTGCTTGCAGTGCCGTTGCCGAGAGCTATGGCTTCTATTTCGTATTTGTCAATAAGGTCCTGTACGGTCTGGAGGGCTTCGATTTTGCGGTTCTGCGGAGGGTGGGGATAGATTATGCAATGCTCGAGCAAGGCTCCGTTGCTGTCGATTACAGCGAGCTTGCATCCGTTCCTGAATCCTGGGTCAAAAGCGAGAGTGCGTTTCTGTCCCAGGGGCGCTTCCAAAAGCAGTTGCTTCAGGTTGTCACCGAACACCCTTGTGGACTCTTCATCCGCCTTGGTCTTGGCTTCCTTGATGACTTCAGACGAGATGGACGGGTCTATCAGGCGCTTCAATGCATCTTGAGAAGCGAGTTTGAGTTGCTCTGAGAGTCTTCCTCCCGGGTGTATGCGATTGGTCTCGCACAGGCTGCGGAAAATCCTGTCTTCGCAGTTCTCCTGAGGTGCATCTATATCTATGCTCAAGATGCCCAATGATTCGCCTCTGAGTACCGCAAGCAGATTGTGCGAGGGGATTCTGCTTAAATTAAAGCTGAAATCGTAATAGTTGCGGAACTTTATGGCTTCGTCTTGCCCTTCTGCACCCTTGCGGAGTTTGGAACGAAGCTGAGACTTTCGGTAAATGCTTCTGAGCGCGCGTCTGATCTCGGCAGTTTCGCTGAGTCTCTCTGCGATAATGTCGCGGGCGCCCTGCAGGGCGTCTTCCACGCTCTCTACCTTGTCGTTGAGGTATTTGTATGCAAGTTGTTCCGGGTCCGAGGCCGTCCCGTTCCACATTGCATCGGCAAGAGGCGTGAGACCTTTTTCTGCCGCGATGCTTGCCCGCGTCCTGCGTTTGGGACGATAGGGGAGATACAGGTCTTCGAGTTCGGTGGGGGAGATGCAGTCGGAGATTTTCTTTCGCAGCGCATCGTCGAGCGCTCCAGCGGCTTCTATGCCCGCAAGCACTGTCTCTTTGCGTTTTTCAAGCTCGGAATATACGTCGCTGAGGTGTTTGACTTCCGCCACCTGTGCATCGTCGAGACCTCCTGTCTGCTCCTTCCTATAACGACTGATAAAAGGGATGGTGTCCCCATCCCCTAAGAGCATTACGCAGTTTGCGATTTGCCAATCCTTGACCCCGAGGCTTCGGGCAATCAAGTTTATGTATTTGTCAAGCATTTAGAATTTTCTGAAACGCAGTTTGATAACGCCCCAAAAGGCTTCGCCGAATATGCCTCCGGACATCTTGGAACTGCCTTTCTTGCGGTTAGTAAATACTATGGGCACTTCAGCCGCCTTGAATCCTTTACGCAGGGCGGTGTACTTCATCTCTATCTGAAATCCGTAACCTTTCATCTGCACTGCATCGAGGTCGATGGTCTCAAGTACTTTCCTTGACCAGCAGAGGAAGCCTGCCGTGCTGTCCTTGATGCCGGTGCGGAGCACTGTCCTGACATAGACCGAAGCGTAGTAGGACATGAGGAGTCGTCCGATTGGCCAGTTCACGATGCTTACACCGTCAGCGTAGCGTGAGCCTACCGCGAAATCTGCACCTCCGTCGATGCAGGCGCTATGCAGTTTCTCAAGGTCTGCGGGATTGTGTGAGAAGTCCGCATCCATCTCGAAGATATAGTCGTAGCCTTTCTCTACACCCCATTTGAATCCTGTGATGTATGCCGTGCCGAGTCCCAGCTTTCCGCTTCGTTCTATTATGAACACGGACTCCGGGAACTCTTGCATGAGTTCTTTGACCTTGGCGGCGGTGCCGTCTGGCGAGCCGTCGTCCACTACGAGTATGTGGTAGCCGCCTTCGAGCGAGAGCACTGTGCGTATTATCGCTTCGATGTTCTCAATCTCATTGTAAGTGGGTATGATGACTAATTTCTTGTCGCTCATAACTTTATATTAAAGCATCCCGGACGGAACACACCGCCCGGGACTGCCGTTTATTTATTTTTGTGCGTCAAGCTGGGAGAGAAGCCTCTGGACCGCAGTTTCAAGCTGACGATCGTAGCCGTTGAGTACATCTTCGGGAGTGTTGTACACAAGGACATCAGGCTCTATCTGAAGGTTCTCAAGAGCTCTGCCTTCTTTGAGGCCCCAGCTGGTGACCTGAGGGATACCGAAGATAAGGCTGTTGTCAATCTGTGTCTCCCACCATACAGCGGTCATGGTGCCAGGGACAGGTGCTCCGATAAGTTCACCTATGCCGAGAGTCTGGTACACATAGGGGAATCCGCATGCGTCGGAGTAGTTGTCCTCACCGATGAGCACGCAACTGGGCTTTGTCCATTTGCTGTATGGCTCTGTGCCGATGTACTGTCCTCTGGGACGGAACTCTATGTAAGCCTTGCCGTTGAGGAATGTTGCGAGGTCGTCATGGAGCCAGCCTCCACCGTTGTGTCTGGTGTCCACGATGAGGGCTTCGCAGTCGCGGTATTTGCCGAGAGCCTTGGAGTATACTTCTCTGAAGCTCGGGGAATTCATGCCTTCCACATGTACATAGCCTATGCGTCCTCCGGAAAGTTCCGCCACTTTCTGCTCCCTCTGTCTTACCCATCTCTTGTAGAGCAGGGAATTGTCTGAGTAGAGGGCGTTTACGAAAATCTCTACTTCTTCACGAGGGTGGCGCTTGGAGACTTTGAGCAGGATTCTGTCACCGCATTTGCCCTTGAGCGCATCGTACCATACGCTGCCTTCGGGGATATTCTTGCCATCGACTGCGAGGATCAGGTCACCTGCGCTGATTTCGGGATCTACGATGGTGAGAGGGCTGTCAGGGAGTACTTCCGCAATGCGGAGGCCCTTGCCCTGGTACTCGTTGTCGAAGATGACTCCGAGATGTGCGGGAACGACACTGGCATGGCCGGGTGCGCGGTAGCGTGCACCGGTGTGGGAAGCGTTGAGCTCACCGAGGATTTCGCTGAGCATATCCTGGAAGTCATAATTGTTGGTGATGTAGGGGAGGAACTGTGCGTAGTTCTCCTTCATCGCTGTCCAGTTTACACCATGCAGGTCCTTGTCGTAGAATTTCTCACTGACTTGCTTCCATGCGTGGTTGAAGATATATTCGCGCTCCTTGGCGGGGTAGTAGTCGTATTCGCTGGAGAAGCTGATGGATTCAATCCTGTCTCCCGCTGTGTTGAGCTTGCTGATGCCTCTGCCTGAAAGGATGTAGATTGACTTGCCGTCTTTGGTGGGGAAGAATGCTCCGCCGTTTCGGGCAGCAACGACCTTGATGTTGAGGTCTTTGACATCCATCTTGCAGATATCCGTGCCTCTATCTCCGCTTCTTACGAAATAGAGAGACTTGCCGTCCGGTGTGAGATAGTAGGAGCCGATTCTGCCGGATGAAGGCGTGAGTCTTACTGTCCTGTCCTCACGGTTGGCGAGGTCGAGTTTAACACCTTTCTTCTCGGTTTTTACCGAATCTTTTTGCTCTTCCTTTTTTTCCTTGGGGGTGGTCAGAAGCGCTGAAATCTTGTCGTCATCTTCATCTCTGGTGAACTCATAGTAGGCCTTGCCGTCGAAGAACATCGCATAGATGTCGTCCTCGGCGCCCCAGCTGCCATGGCTGCGGTATCCGTATTTGTCTGAAGTCCAGAGCATTGCTTTGCCTCCAAGAGCCCAACCGAAGTTACCGTCACTGTAGCCGCTCTCCGTGAGATTGGTGATATTGCCGCTCTCTATGTCAATGAGTGCGATGTCGGTATTGTTCCAACCGCCTGATACCATATAGGTGGCGAGAATACTCTTGCTGTCGGGGCTCCACTCGAACTCCTGGTCTCCGTCCTGGTAGGAATAGTTGATGTCTTTGAGCAGAGATTTTTCCTTGCGGGAAGAAGTGCTGCGGATGACAAGTTCTGTGCGGTCGCGCAAGTACGCCACCCATTTGCCGTCAGGGGATACCTGAGGCTGAAAGCATGTCTGTCCTTCAGGTGTGAAGCGGCTCTCCTTGAGTTCGTAGCTGAAAGTGAAGTATTTGTCTTCCTTGCGTGTGAGCTCGCTCTTCCAGATGCCCCACTGCCCGTCTCTCTCGGCGGCATAGTAGAGTGTCCTGCCGTCCTCGGAGAAGCTTACGCCTCTTTCCTGCTCGGGGGTGTCCGTGATACGGCGTGTGGTATTCTGGTCAGGAGCGATTACATATACGTCTCCGTGTGCCACTATGGCGATTTCCTTGCCGTTGGGGCTGACTGCGAGTGCGCTTGCTCCAGAACTGATGCTGCGTACGACTTTATCCCTTTCCTGAACATCCTTATTGACTCGTATGTCCAGCTTTACCGGCTCCTGACCGGGAGTGCATGTGTAAAGCGAACCATTGTAGGAGAACGCGAGGATATCGTTTTGGGAAATGCTCAGGTTTCTGACGGGGTGAGTAGGCAGTGCTGTAATCTGTACTGGCTTTGTGTCCGTGTCGCTCAGGCTTGCTCTCCATACGTTGAAGTTGCCAGAGCGTTCGCTGAGGAAATAATACTGCTTGCCGTCGCGTGCAAAGACAGGATTGCGGTCCTCGCCTGCATAATCGCTGAGCTTGACATATTGGTTCTTCTTGGGAAGATATTTCCAGATATCGCGGGTTACGGAAGATGTATGGTGCTTGCGGAGCGGGTCTTCATAACCCTTGTAGTCTTCATAAATCATGATGCCGTTGGCGTTGATGCTGAGGTTGAATACCGGCATCGAGCTTACTTGGCTGACTTTGCCTGAAGCTATGTTTACTTTGTATAGCTGGGGGTCTCCGGGGAATCCGTCGTAGCTTGTGGAAGCCTGGATGTCGGCGTAGAAATAGACATCTCCCTCAGTCGATACGAAGAGAGGTGTTTCCGATCTGCCGTAACTGGTGAGCTGCTTGGCAATGCCGCCACCTGCAGGTATGACCCAAATGTCCTTGGAAAGCTCGCGGGTGGAGGTGAAAACTATACTTTGTCCGTCCGCGGTCCAAAGCGGGTCGCTTTCATACGCTGCATTGGAAGTAATCTGTGTGGCATTGCCTCCCTTGGCGCTTACAGTGAAGATGTCTCCCTGATAGCTGAAAGCTATGCTGCTTCCGTCGGGAGAGATTGCACTCTTGCGTATCCATAGGGCAGGCGTCTGTGCAGCTAAGGATGTGCACATGATCGCTGCTGTGATAGCGAGAAAAATCCTTTTCATATTTATGTTTGTTTTGGTTTTTCCAATCTGACAAATATAAGAAAAATATGCCTATCGAATCTTTTGGATAAATCAGTTTAGCGAATTTTCCTACTATTTGTTGCGCTTGGAAAAATACGATTCGACAGTTTTGCACAATTTGACGGAATTGAGTATCTTTGTCCGCTTTTCGTGGCGATCCGGCTGTGCGCCCCTGCCACATGCATCTGAAACAAAAACTTTACTTGATATGTCAACTAACAAAACGACAAAAGAAGAAATCCTCCATCAGGAGGAAGTAATCGCGAGTGTGTCCAAGTCTGATGAGTTCTACAACGCTCATAAGAAGACAATCTGGAC
>CAZNDD010000039.1:0-12765 GCA_964571735.1 uncultured Muribaculaceae bacterium
GTTCCACGCCCCTCATATAAGCGGTATCTACCACCGTGGTGACAAGAGTGTCCTGCACCTGCGACTTTCGGTGCAGATGACAGAGGAAACTCACAAAACGCAACGACGGATAATGCTCCTCTACGATATGTCTATAATAAGGCTCTCTTATGAGCTTTGACTCGCGAACATCAGGGTTGGAGGTGGAGTGCGCTATGCGCAGATAAGAATTGCGCTGAGCAGCGGTCAACGAAGAATCCGACAGGACGAGCGAATCCAGGAGCAGCCAGTTCTCCGCAATGCCCTTGGGAATCCCGGACTCCAAGGCAAAGAAATCTTTGACCGCCCCAGCACGCCTGAGGGAAAGACGATCATTTACCGCATAGGCACCCTCCGGAGAGCACGAGGAGAAAACCTCTATGGAATCAGTCTCAAATTCGTCATTATCAAGCACCTCGGACATACGACGGCGGAGACGGTCTATATTGGTGCCGTTGTCCCCGAAAGTACTATCCACAGCATAGCTACCCTGGGCAAAATCAAGCCGACCAGACACTTTTTCCTTGACAATCCTCGATGTGATGACCTTCTTGTAATGCACGGAACTGTCCGCAAGGCTACTGAGAGAACTTACATAGAAAGTGACATTTTCACTTCTCGGAAGCCTATAGACAAGCTCGCCCTTGTCATACACCGCTCCGTCCATCGAGACCTCTATGCGCCTGAGTCCGGGCCTTGTAGGCACGCTGAACGAATATAGGTACATAAAGGGACTTTTCCCTGCACACACGGAGTCCAGACGCGCAAAAGCAGGGTCCATGGGCGACTTAATATACTTCTGTCTATATTCGTCTTTTCGTAATGCCTTACGGCGGTTTAAACCAATCAGCAGACGGCGCGAATAGTGCTCATTCACTTCATCTCCGGTCAATTCAGTTTTCCGGCTCATAAACCTATCCGCCTGAGAGCGATCCACAAATCGGGTACTATCACGTGAAAGTCCCTCAAGATAACGAGCATACCTCTCATAAGAACGGAGTTGATAACGCCTGAAATCTTCACCGGTAATAAAGAGAGGTGCAAGCCTCAAAGTGTCCGGCGCCACATACACCACCGGCTCGAAACGAAGTTGCCAACGCGGGTCCTGTAAGGAGTCACTCACCACAATCATAAAGTCCATGTCCACAACACCATGACGCTCAGCGACATTGCGCCAACGGGCAATCAACACAGCTGCATCCAGACGCTCCGTCGCGACCATCTCGCCACTCTCTTCGTCCTTCATCGCATCCATTACATAAGTCCTACGCCCATCGGCCTCCACAAAGGATTCCTCCCTGCCGGATCCAAACAGTTCGTTTTTAGCCATCCTGCGGTCCCTATCGGACGGCAGAGAAAGTGTAGCGGACAAGCCCTTATCCTTCAGCGTTTCCAGCTTGTGAGCGGTACCACATCCCGCAAAAAGAGAAAGAGACACGGCAAGAATCGCCGCATCCACATAAATTGAAGTTTTCATAGCAATATCTATTACATGATTACTTTATTTTCAAATGAATTTCTCCCCCACTTCCCCAAACCTCCAGAACCTTGTCATCGGACAATCTGACTTCAGTGGGGCCATCCGCTTGAGCACCGGACAAGGCGTCATTGGCAGCCCCATACCAATGTAGAATCTCCTGAGCATAAGGCATTAACTTCTGACCGGCCTCACTCAGAGACACTTCCGAATGCGAACGGACAAACAGTTGTTCTCCACATTCCTTTTCAAGCTCGGAAATGCGCTGGCTCACGGCGGACTGGCTCACGCCTAATTTCCTCGCAGCAGCGGAAAATCCGCCCGCATGTGCGACGGTCACAAAAACCCTGAGTTTGAAATCTTCTTGAATCATAGCAGCGCAAATATACAAATGTTTGGGGAAGATTAAGCCAAAAATACGGCTCAGAAATCACAAGACAATAAAGTGCCGCGCAGCGCACCGAAAGGCCGATTTTGGTACAAATTTTTAGTCCAGAGGTACGATTTTTTATAAAAAAAAGACATTATTTTAGTCGAGAGACCCGGAATCAGTCGAAAATTGACTTCAAAATCAGAAGCATCCCAACAAAAAGACCTACGGGTCAATTTTCAAACCCATTTGGGCCTATACGCCACAAAAAAAGGACTGACCCGAAGGCCAGTCCCAATTATTCGGAAAATTACAGACTACTCTGCTGCAGGAGCCTGCTCTGCGGAAACTTCCACTTTGACGTCTGCAAACACGCCCTTGTAGAACTTGACCTTAGCCTCGTATTCACCAACGGCCTTGATCTCAGGAAGGGTAATGTTGCGCTTCTCGACTTCCACACCGGCTTTGTTGAGTTCTTCGGCAATCTGAGCGGCAGTGATACCACCGTAAAGACGACCTGCCTCACCAACCTTTGCGGTAAGTTTGACGACAACCTTTGCGGCCTTAGCTGCGACAGCCTCTGCTGCTGCAACGAGAGCGGCCTCCTTGTGAGCCCTCTGGCGGATGGTCTCCTCGGTCTGCTTGATGGCAGAAGGAGTACCTGCGATAGCATAACCCTGAGGGATCAGGTAGTTGAGAGCATAACCAGCTTTCACTTCGACGATGTCGAGAGCCTCACCGAGGCCTGCGACTTCTTTCTTAAGGATGATCTTCATATCGTGCTCTCCAAATTATTTAAGAAGGTCAGTAACATAAGGAAGCAGAGCGAGTGAACGGGCACGCTTGACGGCCTGAGCCACTTTTCTCTGGAACTTCAAGGAAGTACCGGTGATACGGCGAGGGAGAATCTTACCCTGCTCATTGAGGAACTTCTTGAGGAACTCGGGATCCTTGTAGTCCACATATTTGATACCAGCTTTCTTGAAGCGGCAGTATTTCTTCTTGCGAACCTCTACTGTGGGAGGATTAAGATAGCGGATTGCGCTGTTTTCTACGTTGTTAGTGGCCATGATTAGTCCTCCTTATCTTCTATGGTTTCAGCTTCGGTGTCGACTACGACTTCCTCTGCTTTCTCTTCCTTGACAACTTCCTGAGCTGCGACGGCAGGAGCGGCAGCCTTGGCGGCGCGGACCTCTCTGCGGTGCTCTGCGTATGCGATGGCATCCTTGTCAAGAGCGACGGTCAGGAACCTGATGATACGCTCGTCACGGTGATACTGAGTCTCGAGAGTTGCGACGAACTCAGGCTCGGCGCGGAACTCAATGAGATAATAGAACCCTGAGGTCTTGTGCTGGATAGGGTAAGCGAGCTGCTTGAGACCCCAATCCTCTTCGTACACGATTTCGCCACCATTTTCTTTGATGAGCTCCGTGTACTTGGCAACCGCTTCCTTCATCTGTGCATCAGACAAAACGGGAGTTGCAATGAAAACGGTTTCGTACTGTTTGATCATTTTGTTAATATTGAATTTAAACTATCCCCTTTTGCAAAAGGGGACGCAAATATAGACAATTATTTCGAGAAATCAAATAACCGATACAAAATCAGAGATTTGAATTAATTTGCAAAGTCAGCATTCCTCCAAACAGAGCATCATTTGGTAGTATAACCATCAGGATGCAGGGCCGTAAGTTGCATCGCCTCATATTTCTGCTGAATGGCTGTCGTGTCCGCTCTCGCGTCATCACTGAGTTCGAAACGCTCTCCCCTGCCCACTTCTTTCTTCTTGTAATCGAAATGTCCCAGATACACAGGAAGATGTGCGCCTCGTGCAATGGTGTGATATCCGGTTTTCCAACGATGGACAGCCTTGCGCGTACCTTCAGGGCAAATTACAAGAATGCATTTACCTTCAGCGCTCTCCATACCATGAATTACGGACAGGACGGTACTCTGCGGATTCTTTCTATCAATGGGGAAACCTCCCATAGCGCGGATGATTCCTCCGAGAGGCCAGAAGAAAGCCTCCTTTTTAATCATCACCTTGAGATGTCCGCCAAGCGCACGATAATAGAGATAGCCTATTACAAAATCCCAGATGCTCGTATGCGGAGCCGCCAGCACCAAAGCCTTATCCTCTGGAATCAGAGGCTCGGTTATAGTCCAGCCGAGGACTTTGGTCAAGAGGAAACGGCAAAATTTCGGACTCATATATCAATATCTTCAAGCTGCTCCTGGGAGCGTAGGTTGGTACGGATAAAGTTCTGACGTTCAATGGTATTGTGTCCCATATAGAACTCCATGATCTCAGCTATCGACTCTTCGTCCGCGAGCTTCACGCGGTCGAGTCTCATATTCTCACCTATGAAATCCGCAAACTCGTCAGAAGAAATCTCACCAAGACCCTTGAATCGGGTTATCTCCACACCGTTCTTAAGCCGGGCGATAGCGCTCTGCTTCTCGGTCTCGTCATAGCAATAGACATTCTCTTTCTTGTTGCGCACCCTGAAAAGCGGCGTCTGGAGAATGTGCACATGACCGCGGCGAATGAGATCCGGATAGTATTTCATAAAGAAAGTGAGCACAAGCATACGGATATGCATACCGTCGTCATCGGCATCGGTCGCGACGATAATCTTATTGTAGCGGAGATTACTCAAATCATCCTCCACGCCGAGCGCGGAAATAAGCAAATTAAGCTCCTCATTTTCAGCTACTTTCTTACGACTTTCCTTATAGCAGTTGATAGGCTTTCCGCGCAATGAGAACACAGCCTGCGAAGCCGCCTTGCGAGCCTTGGTAATGGTTCCCGATGCGGAGTCTCCCTCAGTGATGAAGATTGAAGACGCCTCAATGGCATCCTGGGTCTCCTGCGGAGTCCTGTCCGTAATCTTGTCACAATAATGATAGCGGCAGTCGCGGAGTTTCTTGTTGTAGACTCCGGCACGCTTGTTCTTCTCGCGTGTCTTCTTCTGTATGCCGGCGATTTCCTCCCTCTCCTGCTGATTCTGCTTTATCTTGTCTTCAAGGACAGGCACAATCTCTTTGTGGATACGAAGATAGTCATCCAAAGCCTTGGACACAAAGTCATTGACGAAGGAGCGTATAGTAGGACCGACATCTCCGTTCTTCTCCCAAAGATAGGTCGAACCAAGTTTAATCTTGGTCTGGCTCTCGAATTTAGGCTCCTGAATCTGTATGCTGATAGCTCCGACTATGCCCTGACGGCAGTCCTCAGGAGTATAATTACCTTTATTGAAAAATTCGCGCAGGGTTTTGGCAATCGCTTCCCTATAAGCGGCGAGGTGGGTACCGCCGTCACGGGTATTCTGTCCGTTGACAAAAGATGCGATATTCTCACCGTATGCATTGCCGTGGCTCAGCACAAGTTCGATATCCTCACCCTCAAGATGAATAGGCGGATAGAGAGGCTCTTCGCTGAGATTATCCTTCACGAGATCCAGAAGGCCGTTCTCCGACTTGTAGGAAACGTCGTTGAGCACGAGCGTGAGCCCTTTTTTTAGGTATGAATAGTTCTTGACCATGGACTCCACATAGTCCATGTTGAAACTGAAAGACGGGAACATCTCCTTATCGGGAAAGAAGCGTATCAGAGTACCGTTTTTCTCCTTTGTAGCACCCTCGTTCTCCTCCACAAGCACACCCTTTTCAAATCGAGCACTATGGTACATGCCGTCACGATGGGAGCAGACATAAAACTCCTCCGAAAGAGCATTCACAGCCTTGGAACCCACACCATTAAGACCAACTGACTTCTTAAAAGCCTTGTCATCGAACTTACCGCCGGTATTGAGCACGCTCATGGCCTTGACGACAGAAGCGAGCGGTATGCCTCGGCCGAAGTCTCGCACGCTCACATGCCCGTCTTCGGAGATATCAATGAGCACCTGACGCCCGAAACCCATCGAAAACTCGTCGATTGAGTTATCGACTATCTCTTTAAGCATCACATAGATACCATCATCCTGATTACGTCCGTCACCGAGGCGTCCTATATACATACCGGGGCGCATGCGGATATGCGCAACGCCTTCCAGAGTACGGATATTGTCATCGGTATAATTCACAGGTGATACCTGCGATGCCATTATCTCTTCTGCCATTAAGAAACTGTTTTGAATTAATGTCTGTCGCCTCAAACTGCAAATCGCAGACTTGAGTAGACTACACGGAAGCATTTCCGAAAAGTCGGCGCAAATTTACAAAATTATCGCGTCAATGTAAAGATGAATCAAACTGCGCTGAGGGTCATCAGTATAAAGAGTGGCTATGAAAAGCTGCTCTTTTCCACCTCCGAGCAAAGCAGTATCGATAGTGAAATCAAGAACATATCTTTTGCCGGCAGCCACTTCCAAAGGGAAATCAACCGCAACGCTGAGCGCATCGGAGGACATGTCAGCCGCATAGATATGCAGCGGTGTGCGTCCAGCATTGGAAATCTCGAAACGCGCCTTCACTGGCACACCCTTAGACACGGGCTCTGGGGTGCAGGAAGTCTCGGGGACTTGAGCCACGGGGGCGGATTTAATCCTCGCCTCGCCCCAAAGGTCAAAATTCTCCTTGGTCGTGGCGCGGAACTCAATGTATCGGCCCTGACGCTTTCCATTCACGACAGGAGTAGCTGTATAAGTATTTGTCCCCCAGAGAGTTCTATCCGCATTGACCGTAACACCGAGAACCGCTGTCTCCCCCGCTTTGATTTCAAGTACCGATGGAGTGAAACTCAGATTGGGAGAAATGTCAGACCAACTTACCTTGACGGAAGCCTTGCCTATATTTGCCACCCTAATTTCTGTACTCTTACTTTCTTCTTGGCTCAAATTGCCAATTTTAAAAACCGTATCTTTCAATGCAAACCCATCGAAATGAATGGGATAAGCTTCATTGAGCGGCAACTTTCTTTTATGCACCACACCGCGCAAATGCAGGACAACCGGCTTGCGCACCCTATCAAATGAGACCGAAAGAGTCTTATCAAAAGGATACGGCCCCTCATCGTTAGTATAAACGGCCTCTACAGTACCGCTCTGACCAGGTCCGACAGCTTCAAGGGTCCACTTCACCGATGTGCACCCGCAGGAACTCCGCACCGAAGTCACGGTCACAGGAGCATCGCTGACATTGGTAAATGTAAACACACACTTCAGAGGGCCGTCCTTGACAGTCACATCCCCCCAATCATAAACAGTTCTGTCAAACCGCACTATATCATTTACACCAGCAAATGCAGCCATACACGAAAGGCAAAAGGCCGCAAATAACGAAAGAGTTTTCCTAATCATACGGGACAAAATTAAGAAACTGTTTGGGATTTTCGCGCAGTCAAGGCGATATGACTTTGCAGATGTCTTGGCAATTTGTTAGATTTGCACCCGCAACTTATTAAAAACATTTACTATGGCTTACAAAATTTCAGCAGACACTTGCGTCGCTTGCGGCACCTGCTTGGGCGAGTGCCCTACCGGCGCCATCAAAGAAGGCGAAGTTTATACTATCGATCCCAATGTTTGCATCGACTGCGGCACTTGCGCAGATGCTTGCCCTATGGGTGCTATCGCTCCCAGCGAGTAAAAGTATAAGCGACATTAAATGGGGTGACTAATAAGATTTAGTCACCCCATTATTTTATAGTGTCGGTAGGATTAGTTTGTCTTGCTCCAGGAGCCAATAAGACTTTCAGGCCAGCTCTTATTGTGCCGCTACCTTAAAGACATCGTCTATCTGCAAATATATGTGATAGAACGCAGAGTCTCCGAGAGGCGAATAACGCCCCACAAGAGCCTGAATCTGCGGCATCATATATTCTTTGGATTCTTCCCACTCTCCCTTTCTCGGGACGAGAGCATCTCGACTGGAGGCAAATGCAAGGAAAGCCTTGTCCAAATCCGACTTGTCGAGATATTCAAGAAGCTCCGGATACGAGTCAATGCCGCGCAGTTCCTCACGATGTCGATCGAACCAATAGGAGGCAAAGCGCATAGTCGTGGCCTTGCGATTGCACTTAATGAAGAAGTCTGTAGCCCTCGTGGTGTCCACTGGTACGAACACGTCGGGATATATACCTCCGTTATGGAGCTTCATGCTGTCGGCATCCACCATCTCGCCATCCGCATAACGCTTATAGATCTCCAATTCATAGTCCTCCGTATAAGGCTTCTGTATACATCTGCCGGAAGGCGTGTAGAAACGCGCCACGGTAAGACGCATCCCGCTCCCGTCGGTGAAATTGACAGGCTCCTGCACAAGACCCTTTCCGAATGACCTGCGCCCGTAGATGACAGCACGACCATTGTCCTGCATAGCACCGGCGAAGATTTCGCTTGAAGATGCGGACTGCTCGTTGATGAGCAGTTTGAGTCCAACATCCTTGAACTCACCCCGTCCGCTTGCCACATAATCCTCGCGGCGGCGATGGAGACCTTCAATATAGACTATGGTGTCGCCTTTTTCAAGGAATGAGTCACTCAGGAGAAGCGCCTGGTCGAGATAACCTCCGACATTGTCCCTCAAGTCAAATATGAGGGTCTTCATGCCGCTGTCACGCAAAGCAGCAACTGCCTGACGGAACTCCATCCAAGTGGTACGGGAGAACTTGGAAAGCCTCACATAACCAAGCGTGTCATCAACCATAAAAGAAGCGTCCACGCTATGCTCTGGAATCTTTCCGCGCGTAATCTCAAAGGGTATTGTCTCCCCGGAACGACCGACCTGAAGTTTGACCTTGGTCCCATCATCTCCTCGCATACGGCGCACCATGCTGTCCTGAGGATATTTGCACCCGGCAATCTGCACTCCGTCCACGCTCAGAAGGCGATCTCCTGGCAGGAGCCCTGCTTTCTCGGAAGGTCCTCCGGGGATGACCTCTATAACCACTGCGGTGTCGTTGGGAACATTGAACTGTATGCCGATTCCGAAGAACCCGCCCGCAAGGTTTTCCTCCGAGCGCACGCGTTCCTGAGGTGGAAGGTACACGGAATGGGGGTCGAGGGCGGAAAGGGCAGCCGTGACTGCGGCATCGGTAAGTTTCTTACGGTCAACCGTATCCACATAATTCCCATCCACATGATTGAGGATGAGATTGAGTTTGCGCCAGTCCTCATAAGTGGTCTTTATACCACGGCTGCGCTCACTGATGTTCTGCGCCAGAAGCACCGCCAGCACGCCTATGACGACACCGACAAGAGCTGCGGTAAGAGCAGAAGATGTGCTACTTTTCATCGTCGAAACCTCCGTCTATCTGCTCGCACCTGATGCCAGCGCATTTAAGGAGATCTATCCCGTCTGTAATGCGGTACAAATCCTTATACACGACACGCTTGATCCCAGACTGAATGATTAGTTTAGCACATTCCATACAAGGCGAAGCCGTCACATAGAGAGTAGCGCCTTCCGAGCTGTTGCCAGACTTCGCGACTTTCGTAATCGCATTAGCCTCGGCATGAAGCACATACGGCTTGGTAGCTCCGCCTTCGTCTTCGCACTGATTCTCGAAGCCGGAGGGAGTGCCGTTGTAGCCGTCCGAGATTATCATCCTGTCTTTTACGATAAGAGCACCTACCTGACGGCGCTTGCAGTAGGAATTCTTGGCCCAGACCTGAGCCATCTCAAGATACCTCTCGTCAAATTTATTCATCATTTGGAAGAATTGTCCTTTTGGTACAGATAACGCTTGATACTGCGCTTGGGAGTACGCTCAAAGTCCTCCTGAATGAACTCTATCTTGCGGATTTGCGCGTAGAGTGGAAGCTGAGAATTAATCTCGGGAAGGCAACCGACAAGCTTGCCCTCAAGGTCCTCCTTCTCGATACCATCGTCTGCAGCGGCCGCATAGTCAGGATAAATAATGGCGGTAAGCAATCCCTTATCTTCGACCACAAGCGACTCCACTACATACTGAACGCTATTGATAACAGCCTCAAGCTCTTCGGGATAGATATTCTGTCCGTTGGGAGAAAGAATCATGCATTTGGAGCGGCCCTTCAGATAAAGGTATCCATTTTTCTTGATTATGCCCATATCGCCCGTACGGAACCACCCGTCTTCGGTAAACGAAGCTTTGGTCGCCTCCTCATTCTTATAGTATCCGAGGAATACATTCTTACCTTTGACCTGCACCTCACCAGGGATTTTCTCCGGATTCGGCGAATCAATTCTGATTTTACAACCTACAGGACGACCGGAAGAACCGACTTTGGATTTGTTCCAGTGAGAATAAGTGATGATAGGTCCACATTCGGTCATGCCGTAACCCACTGTGAAGGGGAAACGCATACGGTGAAAGAACTTCTCCACCTCGGGATTCACCGCTGCGCCACCGAGTACTATCTCCTCAAAATTACCTCCGAAAGAGTGCCTCATCTTCCGGCAGATAATGCGGCGCACCACATCTCCAAGAATCGGTGCTCCGAAGAAGAACTTGTAGCGCGACGCCATCGGCTTTATCTGACTCTTGTAGACTTTCTCTATGATGAGGGGCACTGCGATGATGGCGGCAGGATGAATCTCCTGGAATGCAGCCATTATGACCTTGGGACTGGGCGTCCTCGTCAGGAAATGGGTATGCGCACCTATGCACATCTCATAGAGGAACTCAAACATCAGTCCGTACATATGCGCACAAGGCAGCATTGAGACGATGTCGGATGTGTTGCCCATCTGCGGCTCGGCATAAGACGCGAACTCCACATTGGCGATAAGCGAACGGTAAGGCAGCATCACGCCCTTTGAGAAACCGGAAGTTCCTGAAGTATAGTTGATAAGAGCCAGTTCGTCAGGAGTGTCGGTATAGTAATCAATATCCTGGGGATGAAGTCCCGAGGCATAGCGGGTATGGAACTCGGCTATAATCTCGTCCCGGCTGTCTTTCAGTCCTTCTATGGAAGCATGCAGAATGGAGAAATCGGATATCGACAGTACCGCGAGCAGGCCAGAAAGCCTTTCCTTGTCCAATTTCTCCCAAATAGAAGCGTCCACAAAGAACACTTTGGCTTCGCTGTGCAGCACGAGGTCCACGACATTGGTGGGATTGAAATCGTGCAGCAGAGGGACAGGCACTGCGCCGTAGGTCATGGCAGAGAGGAAACTCACACCCCATGAGGCCTGATTACGCCCGCAGATGGCAATACGGTCACCAGGAACGATACCGAAACGCTTGAAATGGATGTGGATAATCTCTATTCGCTCTGCGAGCATGGCATAATTAATGGTCTCCCCCTTATAATTGGAAAGGGCGGGGCGCCACCAGTTCTCTCTGAAAGAGCGTTCAAGTTGTTTGTTGAGTGATCTGATTTTCAGCATAAAATTTTCTTAAAAAGTCCTATACACATTCAAGTGTATACCTCCCTTGTCCCAACTCAGTTGAAGGTCATCCGCAAGCACAACCGCTTTTACTCCACGGGTGGGCCATTCATGAGTCTTGAGCCGGATCTCGGAAGAAATAAAATGCTTGACGGCAGTACGACTTCCAATCACAAGCCAGTTGCCTATGCAGACGGAGCAACTGTCATCCTTGATGGTATAAGCCTGACCGAAAAGCAGGGGTATGAAACCGCGATATTTATTTGCACGGATATCGTGCGAAACCATATCCTTGGCGGGACGGAGAAGAAGTACCTCTTCGTTTTTCCATTGTACGCGCGCAACTTCCTTTATGTCAGTATCTGCGAGCCATTTAGCAGGATCTATGCCACTACTGCGGCGCATTGACTTGCAGGAATTCTCAAAAGAATTGAGTTTACCTTGAGAATCAAGATATTTACGGCGGTGCTCCATATAGAGCGAAACGTCCTCAAAACACTGATCAACCACGAATGTAGTCCCCTGAGGTAAAAGGCCGTGCACCTTGCTCTCCCCAAAACCACCGGCCTCGAACGCAACCGCACCCCATGACGGGTCATTTCCGCAGACAGGAGTCACATCATAACTCAGATACTCTCCCCTGCCGGCAGCCTGCACAGAAGTAAGCGACAACATTGTCCATTCGGCAAAAGTCTTCACAAATGAGACAGACTTCGAACGGGAAAGATACTTTGACAGAAAATCCTTGGGCAGGAGATAGCCGGCTGAATTATTGCGCAACAATATGACATCACCCTTTGAGGGAGCCTTTGCGACAACATCAACCAAACCCGGCACATCCATCACGGAAGTGTTGGCGCGCATATTCCGCTCAGAAGAATCAATCAAAGAAACTGAGGCACTGAGGACCAACACGGCACGGGATTTCCCTTCCGGCACAATGAGCCTGGAGTCTATGCCGTATAGCGCGGCACTGCTTATGGCTTGAGCGGCACGCTTCTCCGCGCTCTGACTCCTGCCGGCATCTATCACCGTCATTACACTGAGTTCACCTGTATAATGATAGGAGACAACCGCCCTCGCCGATGACAGTTCCCCAAAAGAGATATCCCTGAACGGGCTGTCAGAATCAAATAGATTCTCCATGCCGGTGGAAAGTTTCTCACAACATATGATTCCGGAGGCATCAGACGGCACACATCCGAGCAAAGAAGTAAGAGGATTGCTATCCGAGCCCTCACCGGAGTTACCGCAAGAGCATACCAAACCCACGAGCAGGACAAGTCCCGCCCACATTTTCAGCCAGGTTTTAGAAACTGTCATATCCTGCAAATATAAGAATTATCCAAGAAAGTGTCCGAAATTGGTAAAAAGGTGCATAATTTTCGCATTTAGTGATATTTTCGTATATTCGCGGCACATTCTGCGTGAGGAAAACTGATCTCACTGCAGGATTACGTGTATGAAACTTATTAATGCCATTACAAACTTGGCGATGAGGGTTTATGCCCTCCCAGAGCGCATAAAGCTCTTTTTCGCAAGCGTTTATCCCAAATGGGCAAGCGCCAGAACCCTCAGAAAG
>CAZNDD010000040.1:0-11619 GCA_964571735.1 uncultured Muribaculaceae bacterium
GCATATCCAATTTTGTGCCGGTAAATTTAAAAACATCGGGGCTTGTTTCCGTTTCGGGGCGGCTTCTTTGAGAAGATTGGCTATATTTGCGTCCGTATAAAGGGGTGATGTTTCCCTGTTCTAATGACAATTATGGCGGACAACGATTGGAAAAGGCGTTTAGGGGTAGTTTATTCGACGAATCCCGATTTTCAATATGTACAGGAATCTGAAGCTGAGACGGAGACTCTACCTCCTGCCTCGCAGAAGCTTGTGTTGAGACTTGAACGCAAGGGCCGAGCCGGCAAGCAGGTGACTCTCGTGCAGGGTTTTGTCGGGACTTCCGAAGACCTTCAGGACCTTGCCCGTACGCTCAAGTCCAAATGCGGGACCGGCGGTTCCGTTGAGGATGGCGAAATTATAATTCAGGGGGATTTTCGTGACCGCCTGTTGAATTTGCTTCAGAGTCTTGGCTATAAGGCAAAACGCGGTAACTGAAGCCGATGCTTCCCGATTTTCCTAATGGTGCGCTTTGGCTCTCTACCGAGCCTCTTCGCGGGGTTGCAAGCAGTCCTGCGTGGGGGTATGACTTGTTACACTCGTCGCTTTTGATATTGAGCA
Source organism: uncultured Muribaculaceae bacterium (assembly GCA_964571735.1). GTDB lineage: Bacteria > Bacteroidota > Bacteroidia > Bacteroidales > UBA932 > Cryptobacteroides. The sequence goes on from CAZNDD010000040.1 coordinate 601, forward strand.
TATTGCTCATTGTGGTGTTTCTGAGGGATTTCTTCATTGTCTGCGTACCTGTGCTGAGGTGTATGGACACATACAAGTACAATCTTGAACTTGAACACAACATACAGCTTTCCCGTACCCGCAATCATACTGCTGCGCTGGTTTTTCTGCCCTTGTGGCTTGTCGTTGACCGATTCGGTGTCTTGAATGAGTCGTTTTGGTATAGCGGATTGATGCTTGTGGGGTACCTGTTGTTCAGGAGGATAATGTCGGGTATCCTGCCGTTACGCAGAATCAGTTCGGAATATCGCACTACCTTGAGACGTATGCTTTATACTTTCAGCATCCCGTTGTGTGTGGTTATTTTGCTTCTTGTCGGCATCAATGCTTTGGTGGGATGGAGCGATGATGTGGTGAGAAGTGTTATAATTGTGATATCAGGGCTGAATTTGTGTCTCGTTATGATTCAAGAGTTCCGAATTTTGAATCTTCGTTATCATCCTTTCATCAGTTTTTTGTATCTTTGCGGGCTTGAATTTGTCCCGGCCTCGGCGCTCGTTGCAGCGGTTTTGTGGCTGGCATGAAAAACAGACAGGAATGCAAAAGATACTTATATCTCAGAACACGCCCGCCAATCTTACTCCCTATACGCAGCTTAAAGAGAAGTATGGGGTTCAGATAGATTTTTTCCCTTTTTTCAAGGTTGAGGCATTGACTACTAAGGAGTTTAGGGCACAGCATGTCAATATCGCAGACTATACCGCTGTGGTTTTCTCGTCCCGTGTGGCCATTGATGCTTATTTCAAACTCGCCGAGGAGCTCCGATTCAAGGTACCTGAAACGATGAAGTATTTCTGTTCCAATGAGTTGGTTGCCACTTATCTGCAAAAGCATATAGTCTATCGCAAGCGAAAGATATTTTTCGGAAGCGGTACTCCTCAGAGTATCGTAGGGCTTGTCACGGCAAGGCATGCTGGGGAGAAATTTTTGATCGCATCCGCTGATTCTGCCGGTGCGACTACCATCACGTCCCTTTTTGCAGATGCTGGGCTTGACTTTACGGCTGCCAATATGGTTAAGTCTGTTAGTCAGGATCTTGCGTCTGTGGATCTTCATTCTTATGACCTCCTTGTCTTGTATAACAAGGCAGATGTGGAGTCTCTGTTTGCGAGCTATCCTGAGTTCAAGCAGGAGAATCTGAAGATAATGTCTTACGGCAAGGGTGTGGTCAAAGCCATTGAAGATGCCGGTCTTACTACCGTCATGCAGGCACCTACGCCCGAAGCTCCGTCAGTTTCAGCCGCGCTTGGCGTATATCTCTCTGCGTTATGAATGCGGATGAGGGAACCGGCATCGTCGCCGAAGCGGTCGTAAGGCATACTTTTTCTAAAGAAGAACGCTTGTGCGGGAAGACTTCCATCTCTCGGCTCATGTCCAAGGGCCGTTGGGGTAGTTCTGCGCATCTGAAGTATTGTTTCGTCCGAAGGCCGGAAGGCGGATGCAATCGTCTGATGGTCAGTGTCCCCAAGAAACTTTTCAAGAGGGCTGTCAAGCGCAATCTTCTCAAGAGGCGTTTGAGGGAGTCTTATCGTCTGCGCAAGTTTTTGTTGCAGGGTTGCGAGGTGGACATGATGCTGCTTTACAATTGCCCTGAAGTCCTTGACAGTAAAGTTATTGCTGCTGAAGTCGAAGAGATTCTGAATAGAATCGGGGCTCATGTGCGCAGGCTTCAAGAGGCATCCGAGTAAGAATCTGTTTATGGCTGAGTCCGGAAAACAAATCCCAACTGCATCTAAAGTCTCGGAACTGGCGAAGAAGATACTAATCGCGCCATTAGTGCTCCTTATCAAATTCTATCAGATCTGCATTTCTCCACTTAAGGGTGGTCCGACATGCCGCTTCACGCCTACCTGCTCGCAATATGCCCTTGAGGCACTCCGCAAACATGGTCTATTCAAAGGCGGTTGGCTCGCTCTGAAGCGCATCCTCCGTTGCCATCCGTGGGGCGGCAGCGGCTACGACCCCGTCCCGTAACCCTTACCTTACCAGGCGGGTGACGGTGGAGAGGGGGAGGATTTTGCCGCACTCGTCACGAAGGGCGAGTTCTCCGCTCGTAAGGCTCTTGATATCCTTTTCCTTGAGAGCGAAAGCTTCTCGTACCACAGTCTCTGCAAGGGCAGGAGTGTAGCCGTTGGAATAGAGATTGAGAATCAGGTAACTATCTGTCGGCTTGAGGATTGAATTTACCGCCTGCATCATTCCGAACAGGCAGTCGTCGAGTTTCCATCGCTCTCCGTCAGGCCCATGCCCGTATGCGGGAGGGTCGAGAATGATGGCGTCGTAGAGATGGCCTCTTTTCTGCTCGCGGCGCACGAATTTCATGGCGTCTTCCACAACCCAGCGAATGTCACTCATGCCGCTGCACTCCATGTTGCCCTTTGCCCATGTGACTACCTGACGTACCGAATCAAGGTGTGTGACATCAGCGCCCGCCGCCTTTGCCGCAAGACTTGCCGCGCCGGTATAGGCGAAGAGATTGAGTACCTTCATGCCCGGACGGGTGTGTGCGAATATGAAATCCCAGTTGGGGGCCTGCTCGGGGAACACTCCCACATGCTTGAACGCAGTCATTCCGAGGCGCAGGTCTATCTCCTTGCTCGCGTTGAGGTTATAGCTTATGTGCCATTGCTCCTCCATCGTCTTGAGCTTGTGCCAGATGCCGCTGTCTTCCTTGCCTGCCTTGCCGAATCCTGCGCCCGGAGTGAAACGGGTATGTGCGCGACGTGTCCATTCCGCATCGGACAATGTCTTGTGCCAAATGGCTTTAGGCTCGGGGCGAATGAGTGTGTATCGCCCGAAACGTTCAAGTTTCTCTCCGTCTCCGCTGTCAAGGAGACTATAGCCACGCCATTTGTCTGAAGGGAATTCTGTCATCTGAAATGTTTGTGAAGGAATCGTTGGATAACACCGCAATTCGGTGCCGTTCTTGAGTGTTAATTAGGAATCTACCTAATGTTCTCGTTTGAACAAACTCTAAAACAAAAGCCGGGAATACCGGCTTTATGTTGTGTCGGGGTACCGTGACTCGAACACGGGACCCTCTGGTCCCAAACCAGATGCGCTACCAACTGCGCTACACCCCGATAACCGCTTCGGATGACTTGCTTTCGGAGAAAATCTCTTGCGGAATGTCTCCGCGTCCATTTTCAAGCCGGCTGCCTTTCAAGCGGACGGCAAATTTAAACAAAATCTCCCGAAGCGGCAAATTCAAATCTTTAATCCGGTCATGGCGGAGTCATGAAGCATTAACCCGGTCATGCCTTCTTTACTCTCATCGAAGAGACAATCATATAGACCACGAGCAGGACGAGCGGGATGATGGCGATTTTCTCCGCGCCGCCGCAGGCATTCCAGTCATAGAGGAACCAGTCGACGCCTGCGAATTTCAGTACTGCTGAGACCACGCCCATAAGTGCGCCACCGGCGATGAATCCCGAAGCAATGAGTGTACCCTTGTCCTCGCGAGCCTTATTGATTGCTTCGTCCTTGGAGCGTGTGCTCACGAACCATGAAATCGCGCCACCCAAGAGGAGCGGGAGGTTGAGATCGATGGGGATGAACATACCGAGGCAGAAAGCGAGAGCGGGAACGCCGCAGAAATTGAGTATCAATGCGAGAGCCGCGCCAATGCCGTAGAGCAGCCAGGGAGCCTGTCCGCCATTCATCATAGGCTGAATCACTGCCGCCATAGCGTTTGCCTGGGGAGCGACGAGAGCACCCTCTCCGGTGAATCCGTAAGTCTTGTTGAGCACCATCATCACGGCGGCTACCGTAGCTGCAGCCACGAGTGTGCCCAAGAATTTCCAAGTCTCCTGCTTTGCGGGAGAAGTTCCGGTCCAGTATCCTATCTTAAGGTCGGTGATGAATCCGCCAGCCATGGAGAGAGCCGTGCAGACCACACCTCCGATAACGAGAGCCGCAGCCATTCCTGCATTGCCCTTAAGGCCTATGGCAACGAGAACGAGAGCAGTGATAATCAGCGTCATGATAGTCATTCCGCTCACGGGGTTGGAGCCTACGATGGCAATTGCATTGGCAGCCACCGTAGTGAAGAGGAATGCAATCACGGCTACAATCAGCACGCCCACAAGAGCCTGCCAGACTGAATTTACCACTCCGCCGAAAGCGAAGAACGCGAATGTCGCAAGCAATGTGAGCGCAATGCCGCAGACGATGATTCGCATCGAGATATCTTTGTCTTTCTCATCGACTTCCTCGGCGGCGCCGTCTTTCTTCTTGAACTCACCGACTGCAAGTCCTACCGCACTCTTGATGACACCTGCGCTCTTGACAATGCCGATGACACCTGCTGTAGCGATACCGCCAATGCCTATATGTCTTGCATATTCCTTGAAAATCTCATCGGCGGACATCTGCGAGATGGTCTGCGAAATGCCGGTGCCCATCAGGTCGATAATCTGATCTCCGAAAAGCAGATTCATACCGGGAATCAGCACGAGCCATACGAGAAGAGAGCCGCAGCAGATGATGAATGCGTACTTGAGACCCACGATGTATCCGAGACCAAGGACTGCCGCGCCTGTATTGAGCTTCAGTACTACCTTTGCCTTGTCTGCGACGACCTGTCCCCAGTGCATGACCGTAGTGCTGAGGGTCTCAGCCCATGCGCCGAAAGTTGAGATGATGAAGTCGTACAATCCTCCTATAAGTCCGGCACATACAAGGGTTTTCGCTCCGCCGCTGCCGGCCTCGCTGCTTTTCAGAATCTTGGTGGTGGCAGTCGCCTCGGGGAAGGGATATTTCCCGTCCATTTCCTTGACGAAATACCTTCTGAACGGAATCAGGAAGAGTATGCCGAGCACGCCGCCGAGCAGAGAGGACAAAAACATCTTTGTGAAATTGACCTCAAGGCCGAGAATGTAGATGGCTGGCAGAGTGAAGATTGCTCCCGCTACGATTACGCCCGAGCATGCGCCTATGCTTTGGATAATCACATTCTGCCCGAGTGCATTGTCTTTCTTTAAAGCTCCCGTAAGTCCCACTGCGATAATCGCAATCGGGATGGCGGCCTCGAAGACCTGACCCACTTTCAATCCGAGGTAAGCCGCTGCCGCAGAGAAAATCACTGTCATCAGCAGACCCACCGCTACGGAGTACAGGGTCACTTCATTCTTTTTCTTTTGCATTATGATATAGTTTTTGTTGTTTCCTCTTTGGGCTTATCTTGTTTCTTTAGGATTTTGAAGCCGATTGCAGCGACCAATATAGACATTATTGGCGAAAGAATGTTGAAAAAACAATATGGTGCATAGGCTAATGTCGGTACGGAAAGAATTGTCGCCTGCGTCATGCCGCAGCTTGACCACGGGAATAGAGGCGAAGTCACTGTCGCCGAGTCCTCCACGCTTCGGCTGCAGAGCCGTGGGTCGTATCCCGCTTTCTCGAAGGATTCGCGGTAGATGTTGGAGGTCAATATGATGGCAAGATACTGGTCTGAAACTATGCCGTTGAGGGCTGTGCCGGAAAGTACGGTCGTACCTACGAGCCCTGTGCGCGTGCGGGTCAGCGGTGTGAGCATGCCTGCAAGGTCCGAGATCATTCCGCTTGCCTTCATGCATCCGCCGAAGCACATCGCGCAGATGATGAGGTACACGGTGTTGAGCATTCCGAGCATTCCCCTCGTCGAGACCAGCTGGTCTACCTCTGCATTGCCCGTCTCCAGTCCCACGGTGTTGTAGACTGTCTCCACTATGCCCGTGAACATTATTCTCGCCTGAGAACCATCGGTGACCTTCGAGCCGATTTCCGCTATCACCTCGGGCTGGAAAATCAGTGCTGCAATGGCTGCCGTGAGGGTGGAGAGAGCAAGCACTATGATGGCTGGCAGTCTCTTCCATATGAGCAGTCCCGCCACCACGGGGACAATCATCAGCCAAGGGGTGATATTGAATCTGGATGTCAGGATGTCCGTGTATTCCGTCATCTGCACAGGGTCGGCGCTGCCATGGAACAAACCTATGACTGTGAATGCGATAAGTGTCAATATCATTGCCGGCCCGGTGGTTATCAACATATATTTGATATGAGCGAACAGATTGACCTTATTGATACTTGAAGCAAGTACAGTGGTGTCCGAAAGAGGGGAAATCTTGTCTCCGAAATATGCTCCGGAGATAATCGCGCCCGCAGTCATCGCTTCATTGAAGCCCTCCGCGTTGCCTATGCCGATGAGCGCAACTCCCACGGTAGCAATCGTGGTCCATGACGAGCCTATAAGCAGTGAAATCACTGCGCAAAGCAGGCAGGTGGCGGGGAGGAATATCTTCGGGCTGATGATTTTAAGCCCATAGCAGATAAATGACGGCACGACTCCGCTCATGGTCCATGTGCCCGAGATCGCGCCTATCAGCAGCAGGATGAGAATCGCCGTTGCTACCTCTCCCACATGCTCTATGATTGATTTTTCAAATGTCTTCCAAGGGATTTTGTAAATCCACATTGACAGCAATACGCAGACTCCTGCTGCGCAGAGAAGTGCCACCTGTGACGCTCCGAGTATCGAATCCGCTCCGAAAATCGAGATGTTGAGTGCAAGCAGAAGCACCAGCACCACTATCGGAATGAGTGCAATAATCCTTCTTTGGGTCTTTCCTACTAACATAAGACCGCAAAGATACCATTTTTGAAGCACTACACGGGTAAATGTCGCAAAATCCCGTTATGAATTGGGATGGCGTACCCTGCGCAAAAGCTGATCCTTGTCTTAGTGTCGGCTTTCTGCAATCGAAACAGCGCTTGGAATTTGAACTGCTATGCCTGATTGTCAGTTTATGGTGAAATTATAAAATGTTCCCGAGTCGCTCCTGCATGAGCCTGTATTGCCTGAGTCGAATGTAAGGTAGAATTTGTCGTATTCGGTGTGCGCGTATCCGTTGAGGTTCGTGAATATGTAATCGTATGTACATGAGATTTCCGCTGTGTTGTCTCCTGTTTTTCTGTACCTGGCGCTTTTTACCGTGATAACATTTCCGTTGGAAGTATAGGTTGAGCTTTCGTTTGAGTTTACCGAGTCATTGGATGTAAAACTTAATTTGTATTCATTCTCAACAAATAGACACATGCCGGATACATCTTCCGGGGCGTAACCATTATTTTTCTCGGGGAAAATGTTTGTCGCTATGCAACTGCTTGTCAAGATTGCCGACAATGCTATGATAATGATAGTTAATACTTTGGGTCTCATTGTATTGTGTGTTTATAAGTTGAAATAAGCGTTCCTTACCTCGCCGTAAAGTATGGTGTTGTCGTTTAGTATGGCGTAGGCGTAATATGTGAGGTAATTTGTGTAATCATTGAAGATGATACCGTCATAGGAGGTTTTGGTTCCTTCTGACGTGTCCGGTTGCGAGTTGTTGTTTACCCATCTGAAAGAATTCCCTGCGACCACGATTCCGAGTTCTTTGGCTTGGGATGTTCCATAATACTCGTAGTTTGTACTGAACTGGACTCTGTAAGAATAGGGACCTTCGCCATTGTCAAGGTAGAAACTGCCGGTGTCAGCACTGATTATGTCATAATTACCGGTAACTGCAATGGTTTGAATGACACCCTCGTCATCAGAGTAAATGATCGTCCCGTCTTTCTTGATGGCGTAGCCGCGATAGTAGCGCACTTCCCCTGGAGACATGGTGATATATACCGAATACCCGTCATCTCCGTCAAATCCGTACTGATATCGTATTTTCGTGTCATTAACCGTCGGATTGTGTGACAACGAGTGCACGACTCCGAATTCGGTATAATTGGAGGCGTTGAAATGCTCCAACCCCGACTCAATCCAAATTTCCACTTCCCCTCCGTATGCCGTCATATCGGAAGGGTACTCGTCATCCGAAGACAGGACTACATCCGGGATGTGTTCGGCTGTTTTGAACGTTTCTTCATCGCTGTAGTAGATTTCTCCGTCAGATGTTATAAGGTAAGCGCGGCAATGGTACTCGGTCTCCGGCTCAAGGCCCGATATGACCGCTATGCCTTCTCGGCTTGAAATCTTCCCGGTTTTGTCTTTGGTAGTGGGTTTGTAATTGTGTTTTGATGCGCAGACTCCTATATATGATATATCTGCGCCTATTGCATTGGATGAAACGTGGAAAGTAAGGGATGTCTCTGTTGTATTATTCTCAATAATCTCAAATGACACCAGAAGATTGTCTTCTTTGTCCGTATAAGTGTCGGGATCTATATCTATCGCACATGACGATATTAACAACGCAAATGCGGGAATGGTCAGAAAAACAGTTCTCATTGTAAATCAAAAGTTATATCCTACGCCCAAAGAGATTTTTCCGTAACAATTATAGTTGTCGACCCATTCATCGGAAATGAATGATCCTCCTAACATTATGGAGAACTTCTTTATGTGAAAGTATGCGCCGGCTTCAATGATAGGAGATGAGATGCTATCGTCAAACTTGTACCAAGTTCCGTTTTGTCCGCAAAACAATGTCTGCCCAAACGTCCAGCCGCTGCCCAAATACAAGGTGCTTGCTTTGTTTATGCGGAGAAGGCCTCCAATTACCATCGTCAGTCGTGGGTCTTGTCGTTTGACTAGAATTGCGTATCCATTGTTGATTTGGCTCTGTTCAATTTCCTCATAATCGTAAAATGGGAATCCTCCCATTCCGACTTCCGCTCCTGCATAAACGCCGAAGAACTTCATTATTCCGAATCTGGCACCGAACTCCATCGTAGTTATGTCGTCTCCGTCTTCGCCAAAGCAGTGCTCCACTGTCCCTGTCCCGACTACGAATTTTCGTTGCTCGTACACCTTCTTGGGCTTTGGTTCTCGCACCTTTTTGGGGTTAGGATTCCATGGAGTTTGTTGCCTCATGCCCGGTCTTTGCTGCGATGCTTGTTTTGGATTTACACTGTTCTGTGGTGTTTGCTGTTTCGGGGTAGTGTCCTTGAAGACTTCATTCTCTCCGTTTGCGTATGTTATGATGAGAATGTCTTCTTTGCTTATGATGTAAGTGGGGCCTTCGAGGTTGCTGAACTTCTTGTACTTAATCTCGGAACTTCCGACTTCAAGAATCTTGGCTTGTATGTCGGTGCCGTCTTTAGTGGTTATGCGGTCCTGTGCGTGACTGATGCTAAATGCGCAGAGTAGCATTATGGCTGATAGAAATGCTTTTTTCATTGGGCTTCAATCTATTAGTGGTGATTTATGCGTGAATGTCCCGGCGGATGATAGCGCATAAATGAGATCTCGGTTTCTTATAAGAAAAACACAAAACGGAAGAGGTTGATTGGGTTTTGATTTGCGCTGGCTAATGAGCGCAACCCGGACTTAGGTTTAGAAACTGAGTTTAACAGACAGACCAGCGACAGGCTGCATGTTGTTGGGGGACCCTGCGGCAGGAGCGCATGTCAGGAGCGGCTCGACATCGAGATTGAAGGAATAACGCTGAGTGTTGATGTCCTGCCAATACATATTCTTTATCTTGGCAACGATTACAGCGTCGAATATCGAGTAAATGCTTGCACCTAAAGCGCAACCACAGAATATATATCCTAAGGTATAGTTTTCTTCCGCGATGCAGACATTGGAAATAAGAGACAATCCTACATTGAGGCCGAAGGTGCCGAGCCCTCTTCCCCACTCGCCCGCTATGCACTCTCCTAGACCTGGAATGATAGCGGAAGCTATTCCGCACCACACCGGGCTGTACGGATCGCCGAGTTGTTTGATATAGTATTTATGGTTGTAGTATGGGGCATATTCTGTAAATGACATACCCTCCCATATTTCCGCATCAGTATTCATCCCATTGGGATTGTAATAGCTGCGTTGCGGCATCTGCTGATAATTGCGCTGACTTGTCTGGTTTCGCTGATTGTACTGGTTATGCTGGCTGGACTGACTGTTCTGAATGTTGTCAGACTCCTTGAATACTTCGTTCTCGCCATTTTCGTATCTTACGATGAGGATGTCTGATTTGTTGATAGTGAAAGTCGGGCCTTCAAGGTTGCTGAATCTCTTGTACTTGACTTCACTGTTCGTGACTTCAAGTATTCTCGCTTGAATGTCGGAGCCGTCCTTTGTGGTGATGATGTCCTGTGCGCAGGCCATGCCAATGGAGCCGAACAGCATTGTGATGAATATTAATGCTTTTTTCATTGTGTATTGGGATAAATTCTCCCGTTTTGTGTTGCGCCGTCGGGTGGCTCCGAATCCGTGATTGTTGCATAAAAAGAAAGTGTGGAGCCGTTTTCGAATTTTCCACCGGACGTTCTGGCCAACGTTGCTACGGAAAAGTCTGAATCGTACCCCACACCCGTTCGATATGGAGATACGATGAGCAGAGGCCCACCACACGCCTATACATACGAACGAGCGGAGTGTCCACGACCTTCGTCCCGTAGCAATAGAAATCGGCCAGATTTCCGATAGGACAAGGCGAAAAACACTTTCGCTGATATGTCAGTTCCTTGCGAAACCGTTCACAAAGTTAAATAAATTTTGATACCAAGGCACTTGCTTGGACAACTTAGTTTAAAAATCAATATATTTGGGCGTTAAAAAAGATTTATGAAAAAGAAGTTGTTGACCATTGTTGCCGCGCTTGTCGCGTTGTTTACCGGCGTTTCATGCACCGATGATATAGAGTCGTCTCTTGATGGGACAGTGTGGGTAGTGGAGCATTCGGATTATCATTCTGATGATGAGTATTCTGAATTGAAGTTTTTTGAAAGGGAAGCATACGAGACAGATTATCGACGGGAACTCATTGTCAGTAAGGTTCGATATGCGTATGACTATGATTATCCAACGGTGATGCTTTATCCTGACGATGATAAAATAGCCGTGCTTAAAGGCATCATTTCCGGAGATGAGATGTCCGTCGTAAATATGTCCAATGGCAAATACATTTGGACCTTAACCAGAACAAAGTGATTCTTTAGGAAGCCGCGGAAGGAGAAATGCTTCTGATTGGACTTGGATTTTGACTCTTGAATTGG
>CAZNDD010000041.1:0-11435 GCA_964571735.1 uncultured Muribaculaceae bacterium
CTTCCCATGGCTGACGGCCCCGATGGTCCAGGCGCCAAAGTCCAGCCAGCCGGTCATATTGAGCCGGGTGTGTATCTGGATGCGCAGCTCCGCGGTATGGATATCTTTATGCAGGAAATCGAAAAGCGCGGCATGTCTGCGGTTATCTACCTCAATAATGCATGGGAATGGTCTGGTGGATATGGCACCTATCTCGAGTGGGCTGGCGAGGGCAAGACCCCTGACACCCGCACGGATGGTTATGTGGCGTATATGAATTTCGTAAGCAAATTCATCACAAGCCCCAAGGCGCAGGAACTCTTCTTCGACCATGTGCGTTTCATGGTTGAGAGATATAAGGATTCACCAGCTGTCTTCTCCTGGCAGATTGCCAATGAACCCCGTTGCTTTAGCTCGGATCCTGCCGTTCAGGATGCTTTCGTGGATTTCGTACACAATACGGCTTCTCTTATCAAGTCAATCGACCCTCATCACATGGTTTCCACCGGTAATGAAGGTTCTTGGGGTTGTGAGGGTAGTATGGAGCTTTGTGAGAGAATCAATAACTGCAAGGATATTGATTATGTGACCATTCACATCTGGCCCTACAACTGGAGCTGGGTCAAGGAAGACAGAATTGCAAGCGGCGTACAGACAGCTATTGACAATACTTCCGATTATATTGACGAACATGTTGCGCTTGCTGCTAAAATGGGTAAACCTCTTGTGATTGAAGAATTTGGCTATCCTCGTGATGCCTTTGCCTTCGAGAAGGGGACACCCGTGAGCGGCAGAGATGCATATTATTCATATCTGTTGGACAGACTCTGCAAGTCCGCTGCCGATGGTGGTGCATTTGCAGGCCTTAATTTCTGGGGCTGGGGCGGTATGGCCGCTCAGACCCCCGGACATACTTGGTGGGAGCAGGGGGATGATTACTGCGGAGATCCAGCGCAGGAGCAGCAGGGCCTCAATTCTGTGTATCTCAGTGACACTTCTACGGTGAAGTTGCTCTCTGAAACTGCTAACAAACTCAATATTAATAACTAACCAATTTATCAGCGAGATGAGAAACAGACTTATTTCTTGTTTACTGCTACTCCTTTTTGCGGGAGCATCGGCGCTTGCACAGACGAAGACCATCAGTGGTGTCGTCGTGGATAGCAATGGTGAACCTGTCATAGGAGCCGGCGTTCTCGAAAAAGGCACCAATAATGGTGTCTCGACTGACCTTGACGGTTTATTTAGCATTCGCGCGAGTGTGGGTGCCGAGTATGTCGTATCATCAGTCGGTTATAAGGACTATAGTTTCGTCGTAGGCAATGCCAATGACTATCGTATAGTCCTGCAGGAAGACTCAGAACTCCTCAACGAGGTGGTGTTTGTGGGTTATGGTACGATGAAAAAGAGTGATCTTTCCGGTGCTTCGGTCTCCATGGGAGAAGAAGACCTCAAGGGCTCGATCATCACCAACATTGACCAGTCCCTCCAGGGTAGGGCTGCCGGTGTTGCTGCCGTGCAGACATCCGGTGCTCCGGGTTCATCATCCTCTATCCGTGTCCGCGGACAGGCTACGGTCAATGCCAATGCCGAGCCTCTCTATGTGATTGATGGTGTAATCGTACAGGGTGGAGGTAACTCTGCCAGCGACTTCGGACTCTCTTCACTGGGTAACGGTAAGGTTTCGACCATTTCCCCTCTTGCATCCATCAACCCTGCGGACATCGTCAGCATGGAAATCCTCAAAGACGCTTCTGCAACGGCTATCTATGGAGCACAGGGTGCCAACGGCGTTATCCTCATTACCACCAAGCGCGGTAAGGCAGGTGAAGCCAAGTTCTCTTACGACGGTATGTTCGCAGTCGCCCGTCAGAACACCCGTATCGACATGCTCAACCTCCGTGAGTACGCAGCGTACCACAAGGATTGGGTCAGCATAGGTGAAGTAGCATCCAATGCCTATTATGCAGATCCTTCACTTCTCGGTGAGGGTACCAACTGGCAGGACGAGGTCTTCCAGACAGCATTCACTCAGCAGCATCAGGTGAGCGCCTCGGGCGGTACAGACAAGGTTCAGTACTACTTCTCGGGCTCTTACATGGACCAGGACGGTACTGTCATCGGTACCAATTTCCAGCGTTACTCCTTCCGCTCCAATGTCGACGCACAGCTTCGCGACTGGTTCAAGGTTGGTGTGAGCGCCACATACGCAAGCACGCTTGACGATCTCAAACTCGCAGACGGCGGTGAGGGTCTCATCTTCAGTTCTCTTACCATGCTGCCCGATATCCCCGTCTATGACGTGGACGGCAACTATGCTTCCATCGTCCGTGAGGGTTACACTTCAGCCAACCCTATCGGACTTGCTATGATCAACAAGTATCAGCTTGACCGTGAGAAACTCAATGGCAATATCTATGCGGAGCTCACTCCTATCAAGCACCTCACATGGAGAACGGAACTCGGTTTCGATACTTCCAACTCCACTGCAGAGACATTCCTCCCTACATACGACTTCGGAAGCAAGTCCCGTGATGTCAACTCCATGACAGAGCAGAGGAATAAGAACTTCTTCTGGCAGCTCAAAAACTATCTGACCTATTCCAATACATGGGGACGCCACAATCTTACCGCTATGGCTGGTCAGGAGTGCTGGGAGTCTTCTTGGAATTACCTCGGAGTGACCAACACTAATCTCCCCGACAACGATATCCACAATATCAAGCTCGCACAGGGCGACGCCACCGTCAGCTCAGGCTTCGGCTCAAGCGCAATGGCGTCATTCTTCACCCGTTGGAACTACAACTTCGACGACAGATATCTCCTTACCTATACATATCGTTACGACGGTTCTTCCAACTTCGGTCCCGACAACCGTTGGGCAGGATTCCACTCATTCGCAGGCAGCTGGAGATTCTCCAACGAAGAGTTCTTCTCTTCTCTCCGCGAAGTGGTCAGCAATGGTAAACTCCGTATCGGCTGGGGTCAGACAGGTAACGCCGGTATCGGTTCCGGTGCATGGGAGTCCGGTATGAGCAAGATGGCTTCCGCTCTCGGCGACAGTCAGAGACCCGCCAATATCTCCAATACCGGTATCCGTTGGGAAAAGCAGGAGCAGACCAATGTCGGTCTCGACCTCGGTTTCCTCGACAACCGCTACAACCTCACTGTCGATGCCTATTATAAAGTGTCTTCAGACATGCTCATGTCCCTCACCCTTCCTTCCTATATGGGTACTCAGGGCAACGCATCTTCTGCACTTGCAGCCCCGAAGGGCAACTACGGTACAATTGAGAACAAGGGTATAGAGATTACTCTCGACACTCATCCCATCGACCGTCAGAACTTCGGTTGGGACAGCAACTTCCAGATTTCATTCAACCGCAACGAACTCGTCGCCCTCGATGGCTCCGCCAATGCTCAACTCATTGGTTACGGCCAGTGGAACGATGTGGTGAGCGTTACCGAAATCGGCCAGCCTCTCTACTCCTTCTATGGCTACAAGGTGGCTGGTGTCTATAAGGACTACGAAGATATACTCAACAGCCCCAAGGCTGAGAAATATCCCGCCGACGGCGTGTTCAACCGCAACACCACAGTGTGGCCCGGTGACTTGAAGTTCGAGGATGTCAATGAAGACGGCGTAATCGACGAGAAGGACAAGACGAACCTCGGTTCACCTCTGCCTCTCTTCACCTTCGGTTGGACCAACACTTTCCGCTACAAGAACTTCGACCTCTCGGTCTTCATCAACGGTTCTTATGGCAATAAGGTGCTCAATTACAACCTTATGGGTCAGGGCCACAACGGACTTGTCCACATGAACAGCACTTGGATCAACCAGCATGCTTCCGTGAAGGACCGCGCCATCCTCGTGCCTACCAATGGTGAGTATTCGGACTTCTGGTATGACGACATCACCAATGTCTCTGTCGCCAATTCCGACACCAAGGTGCCTCGTCCGAGCATCTCCGACCCTAACGACAACGACCGTCTGAGCGACCGTTACCTTGAGGACGGCTCATATATCCGTATCAAGAACGTCTCTCTCGGATACAACCTTCCCAAGGATTTCCTTCGCAAGATTAATGTGGAGAATGTCAGAGTTTCCCTCAATATCCAGAACCTCTACACCTTCACAAAGTATAGCGGATACGACCCTGAAGTAGGTGCCAGCACCCAGGATTCCACAGGCCTTACATTCGGTGTGGACAACGGACGCTATCCTTCTCCTATGACCGTTTCTTGCGGACTCAATCTAACATTCTAAACGGAGGACAATAAATGAAACACAACTTTTTGAAAGTATTGGGACTTACAGCCGCCGTACTTACATTCTCCTCTTGCGAGGATTTCCTTCATCGTCCTTCAGAAGACAGCTTTACTGTCGGGGACTACTATCAGAACGATGCCCAGCTGGAGCAGGGTGTGAACTACCTCTACAGTGCTCCCTGGTACGACATTATCCGTTTCTTCATCTATGATTCGGAGACCATGTGCGGCAATGTCTATATGGGACAGAGCGCATATTCAACCTTGACTGCCAATGGCACTGACGCTGACCTGAAGAGTATGTCATACGCCCTCTGGTCTGTCAATGCCCATTGCAATACAGTCATCAACAATATCCTCAATTCCGATGGCGATATCTCCGAGGCAAAGAAGGAGCAGTGCATAGGCGAGGCTCTGACTTGGAAAGCGATGGCATATTTCTTCCTTGTGAGAACGTTCGGAGATGTCCCTATCATTCACGACAATACCGAGGTCATCAAGGAGGCTTCCTATAACGAAGTCTCCAAGGTGCGCAAGCAGGATGTCTACGAGTATGTCATCATGACTCTCGAGAAGGCCCTTGAATTCCTTCCTAAGAACGCATATATCGGAGCATACAACCGCATCGACTACTATGCAGCCGAGGGTTTGCTTGCCAAGGTTTATCTCGCCAAGGCCGGTGTCGAGGGTAGCCTCAACTCTGAAGACCTTCAGAAGGCCGCGGCTTATGCCAAGGACGTAATCGAGAACTCGGGCCGTACCCTTACTCCCAAGTATTCGGATGTGTTCCGTCTCTCTCCTAAGGTCTACAATGCTACGGGTGAAGCTCTCATTTCTTGGCTTTGGACTTCCACTTCAGGTATATGGACTGCTCAGAACTCTATCCAGAGCGATATAGGTCTCACCGGTTTCGATGAGTTCGGTGACCTCTGGGGTGACTGGAAGGGTCCCAGCGTGGATCTTCAGGATCTCTTCGGTGTTTCGGCTGCCGAGAACCCTCAGACAAGACTCAACAAGGATGATCGTCGTCCTGCTACCATGATGATGTTCGGTGACAAGTACGACTACTTCTGGTCTGACCATGGCGGATTCGATTTCTATCGTTTCTTCTATGACAAGGATTACTGCACCGGCACTTCCGGAGCATGGCAGTGCGCCAGTGGAGCTAACTACGCCAAGCACCTCTATGGCAACGACAACGACCACTTCACCGCACTTGGAGTACATGCTTCCAATATGTGCAACCAGCTTCCTACCCATATCCTTCGTCTCAGCGACGTGTACCTTGTCTATGCGGAGGCTTCTCTGCTGAGTGGCGATGCTGCTACTGCATTGACCTATGTCAATAAGGTTCGCGAAAGGGCAAATGCAACCCTTCTTGATGAAGTGACAATCCAGGATATCTGGAAAGAAAGGCGCCTTGAGCTTGCTCTCGAAGGAGACAACTGGTACGATTTCGTGCGCAGAAGTTACTACGACGTGGATGCTTGCATCGCGGAACTCAAAGCCCAGCGCAGAAGCTACTACGAGGGTCTTCCCGATGCTTACAAGGATTTCGTGATGGACGATAATGACAATTATGTCGGTCCAGGTGCCCATACATGGGATGGCAGCGGCATCACCTACAATCCCGTTGAGGAACTTGCAGATGTCAAGGCTTCCATGTTTACCCTCCCGTTCCCGACGGAAGACGTGGTTCTCAATCCCAATGTCGGCTCTGATGCGGAAGCTATAAGCGTTGATGTGCGCGCAGAATATACCTATGATTTTTAAGCGTATAGTTTATGAAAACAATTAAATCATACATACTCGGATTTGTGGGACTTGCGCTCCTGGCCGCGTCTTGCGACAAGGTGGACTATCCCGACAGGTTCAGAGCGACAGAAGGTCTTCCGACTGTGCAATATGTCAGATATGCCGACAAGGATGTCTTTACGAATCAGGCATATATGGATGAGATTCTCTGCATTGTCGGATCTAACCTCAAGAGCGTCCATAAGGTTTATTTCAATGACCAGGCTGCTATTCTCAATACCAGCTACATTACCGACCATACCTTGGTTGTCGCCGTGCCCAGTACCCAGGCAGTCGAGGTCGACAATCTGATCCACCTCTATAATGCGGCAGGTGAGGAGACAACTTTCGAATTTAAGGTTCTTCCTCCCGTTCCGAAGATCAGTTCCATGTCCAACGAATGGGCTAAAGAAGGGGAGAATGTAACTCTCTACGGCAAGTACTTCATGGATGTGCAGAGCCTTTCTCTTCCCGGTGTGGAAGTTACGGATTATCAGGTGGTTTCCAGTGAGCAGATTACTTTTAATATCCCTGCCGGTGCAACCTCCGGTCCTGTGTCCATCGTAACTGCGTCTGGCTCTGCCAACAGCGTATTCCACTATATGGACCAGCGCAATATCCTCTTTGACTTCGATGGAAGCAGAGGCGGATTTGCTCAGGGTAATGGCTGGAGAGCTCCTGCAGCGGGTCATATCCACAATGACGGGGATGACGCATTTGCCGCTATCGACGGCTCATATCTCTGGCTTGGCGGTCAGGATGGTGGTTTGAAAGCTGATGCTACCGGTGTATGGGCTGAGGATCCTTATTCATTCGACTATTGGAACAGTTCGGATCCCAACTCTGCCATACCTCCGCTCAATACACTTCCTACATTCGCCTCTTACATAGAGAAGTATGGAGTGGGCTCCCTTGCACTTAAGTTCGAGTGCCTTGTGCCGTCTTCCAACCCATGGGCTTCGTGCTCCATGCAGCTTATATTCTCAAGCAGTGACATTGTCTCCAATGAGAATATGAACAATGCATACTTCAGTGATGCCAATCTGCCTCGCGGACTTTGGACTCCTTGGAAGGCAACCGGTTCTTATGATACCGCAGACAAGTGGGTGACTGTCTCCGTGCCTCTTTCTGAGTTTACTTACGATCATCTTGGAGATGCTTGCGGTACACAGTTCAGCTCTTCTTATCTTGAAGGCTTTGCTCTCTTCGTGTGGGCGGGATATTCCGGCGCGGATTGCGATCCGGTCATCGCCATTGACAACATTCGTGTCGTACCTCTTTAATCGATTGGAAAATGAAACACAATATTCTTAAACTGGCAGCTCTCGCTCTCGCAAGTCTCTCGCTTGCAGTGGGATGTACTGACGAGTTGAGTACCGATCAGTTGGATCAGAGCAAACTCACCTTCAGTGCATTTGCTCCCAATCCTGTCTATCGCGGTGGCGAGCTTACCATCATAGGTACTCGCCTCGGCGAAGTCCAGGCAGTTGAAATCCCCGGAGTCGAGCCTGTCACCGAGTTTACGGTGACAGAGGGTGACGCTATGGATAAACTTGTGCTCGTAGTCCCCGTGGACGGACCTGAAGTCGGTAAGATTTCTATTGTCGGCAAGGACGGTACGAGACTTACCTCATCCGTAGATCTCACTTATACGGAGCCTATCGTATTTACTTCGTTCGAGCCTGCATCTGCAATGCCCGGCGATGTAGTTACCATCAAGGGTGACTATCTTAATCTCGTTGCCGAAGTTATCTTCCCCGACGGGCAGTATGTCACTGAGTTTGAGTCTCAGTCCCGTTATGAGCTTACAGCGGTTGTCCCTGAACATGCGGTCAGCGGAAGGCTTATCATAGGCGATTCCGATGAGGTCCTCGACCCTGACAATGTTGCCAACAAGGTGTATTCCGATGGCGAACTTACTGTTGGTGATCCTACGGTTTCGTCTCTTGCGGCAGCTTCATGCAAGCCTGGCAAGACCGCTAAAATCAGCGGTAAGTACCTCTGCATGATTGAGAAACTCAGCTTTGAAGGCGGCACTGAACTTACCGAGTTTAATGTCAGCGAGGACTGGAAGAGCCTTGAGTTTGAGATTCCTGCCACAGCCCAGAGCGGTGATGTCATTGCTCACAGCTATGCCGGTAAGGAGTTCGAGGCAGGCAGCATTGAGATGGTTCTCCCGACAAATCTCTCCGTTGCAGAAGAGCTTGTCAAGGCAGGTGCTGAGCTTACTATCAAAGGTTCCGACCTTGATATCGTCACCAAACTCACATTCCCCGGCGCTGGAGATGCAGAGTTTACATATGCGGACAACGCCATTACCGTGACCGTGCCTGCTACGGCAACTGAGGGTGAAATTACTCTTACTATGGACAATGGTGATGCTGCTACCGTAGAGTATGCCCTCGTGCATGCTGCCGTAGAGTCCGTTGCTCCCGCCGAGCTTAAGGCAGGTGAGCAGATAACGGTCACAGGTACAGACCTTGACCTCGTCGCTTCCGTCACTCTTGGCGGCAAGGCTGAAGAGTTTGAGGTTGTTGATGAGACTACCTTGGTTATCACTACTTCCGCGACTTCCGTGAGCGGTAAGATTGTCCTTACCCAGACCAATGGCGAGACCGTTGAGCCTGAGACTGAAATTGCCCTCAGCTATGATTCACTTATCATTGTCAATGAGATGCCTGCAAGCGAGCACATCGGTGCTACCGTCACTCTCAAGGGTGAAAGGTTTATGCTTGTGGAAAACATCTTCATCGGTGATGCAAAGGTGACTCAATATACTCTCCGTAGCGACAACGAGGTCTCATTCGTGATGCCTTACAACAGCGTAGGTACTTACTCGATTAAGTTCGCCCTCTATGACGGCACGGAGGAGATCTGCCCTCAGCAAATTGAAGTTCTCCTTGAGATTCAGTATATCAATGCTTGGGAAGGCAATCTTGAGATTACTTGGGGTGACGGTGGCAGAGTCCTTATCCCCGCAGCTAAATTCAATGATGTGAAGCCCGGTGCCAAGATGCGTCTCTACTATACTCAGAAGGACGGTGTATGGGCACAGGCTCAGTTTGACTATGCCGATTGGACTACGGTCAATTTCGACGGCGAGGCTGACGGTGCGGTTAAGTTTAATGGCACTCTCATTCCCACTGATTTCTATGGATGGGAGTCTTTCGGTGCCCGTGTGACTGAAGTTGTGCTCACCAAGTCTGTTCTTGAGAATATCCAGGCCAAGAAAGCTGCTGTCGGAGATATGACTGATTGCGGTCTCTTGATTATGGGTAGCGACCTGACCTTCACCAAGGTTGAGATCCTTCAGGAAATCCCTCAGGAGACCATGGTTTGGGAAGGCAGTGAGTACACCGGGGAGAATTATAACAATAATGTCCAGGTAGGTGGAGAAGACGACTGGGTCAATGCCGGACTGTATGACGGTGCGGAAGTGAGGATCTACTTCACTGCGGAGTCTGCAACGGAGTGGCAAATCCAACTTTTCGACGGCCACTGGGGAGCTTTGAATGCTCTTTTCCCTGATGCCGAGGCAAAGAATCAGTTCAATGCGGAGAATTCTCCCGCCGCCATTTCTGACGGATATGTGAGTTTCATCGCAACGGGAACTATCTTCGAGCAGCTTACCAGCCACCAAGATTGGGGCTACTCCTTGATTGTCCAGGGTAAGGGTGTCACCGTGACCAAATTCGCATTTAAATAAACTATCTTTAAGGGGCGGTGATTGCCGCCCCTTTTATTCTTTTTTAACCGTACTATACGGCTTGTTGTAAATCTTGCAGGATGAATCGGAAAATGTATTTCTTCTCTCTTGTCTCGGCTGTGATGCTGGGTCTTGTCGGTTGTGGCTCTGAATCGGTCGAGCCTGAAACTCTTTCTGCTCCGGCTCTTATGAGCAGTGCTCCGGTATCGGGCGCAACGGATGTGAATTACGGGTCGCTGGAAGTGGTGTTGTCTTTTGACCAGAATATCAAGATTCCGCTTGCATCGCAGTATCTGATCAGTGTCGATGGTGGAGCTGCCGTTGAATCCGTACACACCTATGGAGCCGATGTGAAGATTAAGCTCAATTCATTGGAGCCGTCCACTACTTACACTCTGCTTGTGCCGGAGGGGACTGTATATGGCTACAAGGAATCCCAGCCTTCCGCTGCCGGAATCAGGTTGAGTTTCACGACGGTAGAGAAGGAGGTTGATCCTGCGGAAATCGTCCCCGTGGACGACAACAATATCGCGTGGCAGATGAGCCGCAAGCTTGGGCTCGGCTGGAATATGGGCAATCAGATGGACGCGTTCTACAATGATGTGGCGTCCGAGACTGTCTGGGGTAACAAAAAGGCCACGCAGCAGACATTTACTAAACTTAAATCCTATGGCTTCAGTTCCGTGCGTATCCCTATCACATGGCTTGGACATATAGGACCTGCTCCTGACTATAAGCTTGATAACGAATGGCTTGAGCGTGTCGCGGAGATAGTTTCTTATGCCGAACAGGCCGGGCTGAACTGCATCATCAACACCCACCACGACGAAGAGAACAATGACGGTCACTGGCTCAGTGTCAAGCGTGCATTGACCTCGCCCGCCGCTAAGCAGGAGATTACCGACGAACTTGTGGCGATTTGGGTTCAGATAGCCAAGAGGTTCAAGGATAAAGGGGAATTCCTGATTTTCGAGCCTTTCAATGAGCTTCAGGACGGCGGATGGGGCTGGAGCGCTGCGTTCAAGGCTAATCCTACTGCCCAGACCGACATACTCAACGAGTGGAATCAGGCATTTGTGGATGCTGTCCGTGCGACAGGGGGTAACAATGCCACCCGTTGGCTCGGGGTTATAGGTTATGCGGCGAGTTCTACATTTACCATCAAGTATCTGGACCTTCCCGAGGACCCCGCAGGCAAGCTGATGGTGGGCTTCCATAGCTATGACCCTTACGGATACTGCATAGGAGGTAATTATTCCCAATGGGGACACACTCGCACCAAGGACTTGGGTGTGAAAGAATTGGATGAGAAGGCGCTTATCGATCTCTTGGCTCCTTACTATGAGAAGTTCGTTTCCAAGGGTATCCCCGTATATATAGGAGAATTCGGATGTACGAACAGAAGTACGGAGATTGAGCGTGCATTCCAGCGCTACTATATGGAATACTTCGTCAAGGCTGCCAAGACTTACGGTATGCCTGCGTTCCTTTGGGACAACGGCGTGGCTTACACGGAGACCGGCGAGGCTCTCGGCTATGTGGACCATGCGACCGGTGAGTTTGTGGGTCAGGGCAAAACTCTCGTCGGAGTGATGGTGAAGGCGATGAATACCACCGACAGTTCCTATACCCTTGAGTCTGTCTACGAGAACTCCGCCCCGTAGGTCTGGCACAAGGGTAGATC
>CAZNDD010000042.1:0-10818 GCA_964571735.1 uncultured Muribaculaceae bacterium
GCCCTTTTAAGGGGCTGCAAAGTTAATACAAAATATTGTTATTGCAAACTTTTTTTGAGATTTTTTCGACGCGGAAGTCAGAGGGTCAATTAGCGGATTATCCGAGACTTAGCTGAATGGCGCGAAAAAAGTCGTAGCAGTTTTCGACGCGGGATTACGACAAATTCACAAGGGTGGCGCAACACTCCGAGCAAAACCCGAAGATACATCCTACCCGCATCAAAAAAAAAGGAAATCAATCGCCGTAGACGGCAAGGATTTGAGACAGGGAGTCAGCATCGAGGCGGCGGCCCTGGATGATTCCGTCGCTATCCACGAAGAACATACGCGGTGTAGCGAGCACCCCGTAAAGCGTCTGGTAGTCCGAACTCACTTCCGGATCCCAGAGGTGCACTGTCCTGACATTGACATTGGAGCAGGAGAAAGAAGACCTGAATTCCGCCCACTCATCCCCGTCCGAGCCGCAATAGACAAGATATAGATTCAGAGGGAAATTGACATCTTCCAATGTATAGGGCAGCATAATGGAGGTGACACGGCACTTGCTGCAGGACGTGTCATAGAAATAAATGACGCTCGAAGTCCCTTTCTCCGGAATGGATATTTTCCCGGAGTTCACAGGAGCGAGCAGCTCTATTACAGGGGCTTTCATCCCAAGCAAACTATTCCTGTTGAAATCAGCGAAAAGCCTTGCTTCAAAATCGAGCCATTCGTCGTCGAGGCGCACAGCCCCGCTTCTCACCCATTTGTCATAGAGATAAATCTGGACGGCCTCCTCTCCCATGAGAGGCGGCTCCATATAATGCTTGATGATACGTCCCGTGACCCACGAACACACAAGCGAGTCCTTGCACGACTCAATAAGGAAGTCACATTCTCCATATTTGATGTCAAGCGGCTCATATATCATGGACGCATAATAATTCTCGAGCAGAGAATCCAGTTTTGCGAGTTTCGCGGAATCCAACTGCGGAGACGCTGTCGCCACCGCATTGTCGTGCTCCACAGAGGATTTGCGCAGAAGAGTGTTCTCTCCCCTGCCGTCAATGCACAGCGCAAAACAAAGCGATATGAACAGCAGAAAGCGTTTCATCGGACTTCAGGCAAAACAACTCCCTCTGGCAGGAAAAGTGAAGTGTCGCCGTGATGGCGGAGTATGTCCCTCACCGCGCTCGAAGATATATGCGCGAAATCCTGCACCGTAGGTATGATAATAGTGTCGACATCTGAAGCGAGCCTGCGATTGGCATCCGCGATGCTCCTTTCTGTCTCAAAGTCAATCATATTGCGAACGCCGCGCACCATATGCTTAATCCCAAGCTCTTTGCAGACATCAATGGTAAGACCGTCATACTTGATAACACTCACGCCTTCAAGCCCGCGAGTAGCTTGTCTGATAATGTCCATACGGGCATCCATATCAAAGAAGCCCCTCTTGTCCTGATTCACGCCCACAGCCACCACGATCTCGTCGAACATGGTAAGCGCACGCTGCAGGATATTGAGATGTCCGGCAGTAAAAGGGTCGAAAGAACCCGGGAAAAGTGCTATACGTTTCATTTCTTGGTAAATACCCTGACCAAAAGGGCCAGCAACATAAGTGCGAATACAAATGTAGACAATCTGCCCACAATATCGCCATTCTGAGCGAAGAAAGTCTTGTGCGATGTCAGATTGACTTTGCGGTGCAGCAAATCAGGAGTCCACCACTTGGACTCTTCAATCACATCTCCCTTCTGATCTATAAACGCGGAGATGCCGGTATTGGCACAACGTGCGATATCGCGGCGAAGTTCGATGGCACGAAGCCTCGAATACGAGAAATGCTGACGATATCCGGGAGTATCGCCCCACCAGCCGTCATTAGTTATGACAGAAAGAAGCACGGCCCCGTCATTGACATACCCCCTGCAGAAATCCGAATAGATGGACTCATAACAGATAGGAACCCCCAACTTGATGCTTTCACCTTTAATATAATCCTTCACCTCAAGGCATCGGGGACCGCCTTGGGACACACAACGCCCCATAAGTCCTCCGCGCGCACCAAGCATCTTGCTCAAAGCATCGTCAAGAGGAGCAAAAACCGAAGGGAAAGGCGTAAGTTCACTTCCCACGACCAATTTGGACTTATCCACATAATCAGCACGACCGGTGCTGTCTGTCATGAATGCGCTGTTGTATGAAAGATACCATGAACCGTCCGAAAGCTGACGAGCAAGCGGAGACGGCGGTGCGGCACTGAAGAACTGCCTGTGGGTAGAAGCCCCGAAAAGCAGATTGACATTGGGATAGGAGCCCACCATCTTCTGGAAACTGCGCCAAGTCGGAGAGGCCGTTACATCATTAAACCATATATCAGAGGTGAAAGTCTCCGGCAATATCATAAGAGTCAGCGGAGAGTCCTTCTGCCTCCTTGATTCGAACTCTTTAGAAAAGAGATTGATAACCTGCTCATTCTGCTCAAATTGAGGCACCATACGCAGTTTGTGCCAAGGGTCGAAATTGCTTTGCGCCATCGCAACATCGAGAGTTCCGGCGTCGGATTTCTCCTCATAGGTAGCATAAATAATCTCCGAAGTGACGATGGGCAGCGCTACGGCAAGAGTAAGTCCGATGGCCGCCGAGAGACGCGCCTTGCCGTTCCATGCGAACCACCTGCCGTCGGACAGAGCCACGATAATCCCGAATATGGAGAGATTGACCAGCCATATCCAGAGAGAACCTCCGAGAAGCCCGGTCCATTCATACCATTGGACAAGATGCGTAGTGCGAGCAAAGGCATTGCCAAAAGTCAACCACGGCCAGCTAATCTCCGCATGTACCATATAGAACCGCTCCCACGCAATCCACATCGCGGCAAGGAAAATGTACGGCAACGCTCCGCGGAAACGCTTCTTGCTCAAGCGGAAACCCGCAAATATCACCGCCATGAACAGAGCATTGGCAAGGGTGGCGAATATGCCACCTCCCACGGTGGCTTTACATACCCACCAGGTAGTCAGCGCATTAAACAGTACGAACGCGCCGTAATACCACCAGAAGAAACCTTTAAGACCCTCCTGCGAAGCTATTTTCTCAGCGCAGAGCAGGGGTACAAGAGCAATAAGCGCGAGCCAGCCGCAGTGCGGAAGCAGCCACGGGAGGCTCATTAGAATGGAGAATGCGAACAGCAGAATCGCTACACGCATCTTGATGATATTGCGAGTTATCATTCCTCAGGCATATTGCCGGCATAGCGACGCCATTTGTCAAGTAATGCACTCATATCCGCCGGGAGAGCAGAATCGAAATGCATGTCCTTTTCGCTTGTCGGATGTACGAATCCGAGTGTCTTGGCGTGAAGCGCCTGCCGGGGACAAAGTTCAAAACAATTATTTATAAACTGCTTATACTTAGCATAAATCGTTCCTTTGCGAATCTGCATACCGCCATATTTCTCATCCGCAAAGAGAGGATGTCCGAGATAGGACATATGGACACGAATCTGGTGTGTACGGCCCGTCTCCAGCTTACACTCCACCACCGTGACATAGCCGAAACGCTCAAGCACGCGGTAATGGGTAACGGCGCGCTTGCCCTCCGACGGATCAGAGGAGACCTTGAAGCGAGTCCTTTCCGCAGGGTCGCGCACAAGCGGGGCATCTACAGTACCCTCATCTTCAGCGATATTGCCCCAGACTACAGCGACATAGCGACGCTCTATGCTGTGCACATAGAACTGTTTGGAGAGGCGGAGCTGGGCACGGGGATTCTTGGCCACCAGAAGCAGACCTGAAGTATCCTTGTCAATGCGGTGCACGAGTATCCCGAGCCTCTCGTCGCTCGAATCCACATCCTGCTTAAGCCCGAGATGATGGGCGAGAGCATTGACCAGAGTCCCGTCGAAGTGACCGTGACCGGGATGAACCACCATTCCGGCAGCCTTGTTGACCACCAAAAGGTCTTCATCCTCGTAAACTATGTCGAGAGGAATGTCTTGAGGCACAATCTCTATACCGCGCCTGGGATATGGCATCACAAATCGGATAACATCTCCCGGACGCACAATGTAGGACGCCTTGACAGGCTTCTCCCCTACATGGACATATCCCTCGGAAATAGCAAGTTGAATCCTGTGACGGGAAGTATCCTCGAGGTGTGACGCCATGAACTTATCCACACGTAGCGGAGCCTGTCCGCGGTCCACCTCCAAACGGAAATGCTCAAAGCCTTCGGACGGCTCAGTAGAACCGTCTTCCTGCTCAATATCAATATCTTCTGTATCGAAAGCGTTATCCAACCAGTCTGCCATCTTAGATACTTATCGAAAAACAGATTCCAGCTTAAAGATATGCCGGAGCCTTGAAGGTGCTGTCGTTCACAGGCAGCTTTTCCTTGTCAAGAGTGAAATAAAGTCTCACGGCAGTACCGAGAACCACATGCTTGGATCCCGGCGCAGGAACCTGACGGTACACAAATGCGGAAAGGGTGTCGGATTCGCTGTTTATGGTCTCATCACAGACAGCCCTGTCGAGATTGAGAGAGTTGTCGGAGACCTCGTCAATGGCTTTGAGCCATCTTTTGCCACGGAAATCAGCTACTTCCGTGTATCCATCTTCCGGATTGAGTCCGAGTTTGAGATCTACGACCGTACCGCTCGTAAGATACATACCCGGATCGGCCTCCACGCCTCTGACAGACTGAGCGAGAACATTGTTAGTCGCAATGTCCCCCACATAGATAAGTCTACCGAGTTTGAGAGAATGGGACTGAAGCTCCACTTTCGCTTGGCGCAAAGAGAGCCCCACAAGGTCGGGGAGCCTAGTCTGCTTATCCTGAGAAGCATTGACAGTAAGATATATCTTGCGACCTTTCTTAACCTTGTCTCCCGCTTTAGGATTCTGAGAATACACTGCACCCTTGGGCACGCGATTCACATATACACTGTCGGTAATCACCAATTCAAGTTCGTCATCGCGGACAAGTTCGCGGGATTCTGACACACCGCGCCCGACCAGATCGGGCACTTCGACAGCCACATTATGCTGAGTGAAGATGTGGAGAAACAAGTCCACACCAAGGAAGACCACTGCCACGAAGACGAGTCCCCACATCAGATTCTTAACAATAGGATTTTTAATCATCGCCGCAAAGATAATAAGAAGTTGATAAGAAACCGCTTTAAAATCGAGCATCCGACGCCCAAGAGTCAAGTTCCATAAGAAAAAATGCCCACCTCGTACGAAGATGGGCATTAATCAGTATCTTGAGATTACCTTCTCGGACCGGGACCACCGGGGCCGCGATGTGCCCCACGGTCGAAGTTACCGAAACGATAGGTAAATGAGAGTATGATATATCTGCCGAGAGTATTGTTGAGAGACTCAGTGTGGATATTGGCAGAGTCGGAAACCGTAAGGTTCTTGGCCTGCCCGAAGATATCATATCCTTTGAGCGCGACAGTGGCTTTCTTATTGAAGACGAGCTTCTCTATCTCAGCATTGAACACATATTCATCGGGCTGCGCGGTGGCATAACCGTTATACCAGTTATACCTAAGGTCAGCTTTGAGCGTAAGTCCAAGATTGTCTATAGTCCAAGTACCCTCGCCAGAAATCTGATTATTCCATGTAGTGGTCTGGGAAGTCGTCTGCGCAAGAGTATAATTGGTGTGGCTCATCCGAGTGCGGGCCGATGCGCGAAGCTCAAGAGCGTCGATGCGGTAAGTCACGCGGAAACGCTCCATCGCGCTGAAAGTTTCGGTATTGTTCTCTGTGAGATGCGAATAGATCTCGTCATAATCGGCAAAGAACGCGCCATAGTCAAGAGAACCATCTTCATTGAGATACTCATCAGTATTAATGCCTGTACCTACATAGCTGGAAGAATTGGACCAGCTGAGACGGAGCATATTGCCGAGAGTGAAATTCGTTCCGGTGATAGGCACATTGGCAAACATGTTACCGCTGATGGACTGGCTCGCAGGACCATTGACCGGCATGGAGTAAGTGACACCGCCTGAATACCAGTTGGCGTTCACGATAGGAGACTGATTGAAGTCCGCACTGATTCGGGCATTGACCGAAGCGTATGTCTTCTTATTGTTGTAGCGGATGTCGCTGCGGATATTGTGCGAGAAATAGGGCGCAAGGTTGGGGTTACCGAAAGAAACCGCGAGAGGATTGGAGTTGTCGGCAACGGTTATCAGCTGCGAAGTCCTCGGGGTGTTGGAATTACCGCGATAGAAGAAGCGAATACTGCCGTTCTCACCGAGCTCGCTGAACACCATCGCAGTGGGAGACCAGTTGAAGCGATGAATGGTGGTATCCACCACATAGCCGCTCTTGGTGTAGTTGTGAGTGGTGCTCGGAATAAGGTCAAAACCGAGTTGTGCGCGGAAATCTCCCTTCTGATACAAGAGATTAGCACCAATCTGCTGATTTACAAAGTCATTGGTAATAAAATTGGAATATGAATCCAGTTTATCACCGGTCACATTGTCCGTCGTGAGCTTCTCCGAAGTGGACTTGGACCATGAATATGAGTAATTGGCCTCAGCATAGAAATTCTCCCAGAGAGGCTGTGTAAATGTGGCGCGTGCCCAGAGCGAATATGAATTCTGATCCTGAACATAGTGCTGATTAACATCAGTCAGCGTGGGCTCGCCATCCTGGAATACCGAAGTGGAAGAAATGTTGTCTCCGTGCAAATCATTGAGGGATACCGAGTAGCTACCCATCACGGTAAGAGTCTGGCCGGGAGCCCAAAGCCTCTGACGAAGCAGCGCGAAACCGCTTGTAGAGAGGTTACGATTGCCGCCTCCGTTGAATGAGGTGGACTCGTTGGTCTTGACCGTCTCATTGGTAGCGTAATCGTAGGTGTATGTGTGGGTGGTATCGGCATCGTGATAGCTTCCACCACCGAAGTTGATGCGGGGTTCAAAGATAATTGAGGTCTTGTCGGAGAACTTATGCTCCATGCGGACTCCGAAACGATGTCCGTAAGTGTCAGTAAGGCTGTTACCGGAAGAATTGTAACGGAGTTCCGAATCTTCAAGATAAGTCGTTTTATCAGAGGCTTCTTCTACGGCTTTGCTCGTACCGTTGTACATATAGTTGCCGCTGAGTTCCATCTTGTTGTCAAAGAGATTGGTACCTCCATTTAGACCAAACATATAGGAAGTAGTGATACCGTTGCGTCCGCCCCAACCGCCTTGTCCGCGACCCATTCCGCCGCCTCTGATGTTGCCCATCATGGAGCCGGCTATGTCGTTGAATCCACGGTTATTGGTATTGTTGGCATTGAACACCGCGCTGAGCTGGTACTTATCGGAGAAATTTCCGGCAAATCCCGCGGTCTGCCACCTGTAGTCGCCCTCAACTGAAGTCGAAGGAATGTCGTGACCTGCGCCACCCATTACATTGCCGAAGAGTCCATTCATCATGCCTTTCTTGATGGAGAGGTCAAGTATGGTTTCCTCCTGACCATCATCAATGCCGGTAAATTCAGCCTGGTCGGATTTTTTCTCCACCACCTTGAGCTTATCCACGATCTTGGCAGGAAGGTTCTTGGACGCCACCTGAGGGTCATCGAGGAAGAATGTCTTTCCGTCGATGGTTATCTTGGTGATAGCCTTGCCGTTGTGTGTTATGGAACCATCTTCGGAAATCTCCACGCCGGGAAGTTTCTTGAGAAGATCCTCGAGCATATCATTGTCCGTAGACTTGAACGTAGAGGCCGTGAAAGAGATAGTGTCACGCTTCATTTGGATAGGGTTACCCCTGTCGGTAACGGTCGCGGCTTCAAGCTGCTCGATATCGGAAGCAAGTTTCAATTCGCCCAAGTCCACATCGGCGTCTTTGATCTCAAAAGCTTTCTTGAGAGTCTTATAACCGAGGAGCTCGCAGACAAGGGAATACTTGCCAGCCTTGAGATTGCCAACGGACACCATGCCGGACTCATCGCTGAGCTCATAAGACAAGCCTTTGTCAGCGCCGTCTTTATGGACGGAAACTGTCACAAATGCCAACGCTTCACCATTCTGAGAATCCTTCAATACAGCTTTCACGGAGAATGCACTCGCAGACAACGGCGCAAGCACCAGCAAGGCAAGTGCAAGGAGACGATTCAGGTTTAGATTCATAACCTTCTAAGTACTACTACTTTTTGACCCTTTCGGGATTTTCTTTTATAAATTTCGTCCACGAAGAGCCGCTCGTCTTGCCGGATAATGGACTTGTAAGGTAATAATAATGACACATCGCGATGGCAAGAGCATCGGTCGCATCAAGAAATTTTTCTTCAATTTTTATGCCAAGTATCCTCTGTACCATAGTGGAAACCTGCTGCTTAGATGCGGCTCCATTGCCACAGACGGCAATCTTGGCTTTGCGCGGTGCGTATTCGTGCACCGACGCGCCGTGATGTACGGCGGCAGCCATCGCTACCCCTTGTGCACGACCGAGTTTGAAGATGACTTGGGCGTTTTTATCCAAGAACGGGGATTCGATAGCCATGTCCGTAGGATTATGTATCTCGCAAAGATTTGATACAAAATCAGATATACGGGCGAGTTTGGTGTATGGATCTTTCTCGGAGCGCAGGTCCAACACCCCCATGTCTACATACTCAGCCTTGCCATGGGCGTCAACATGAACGACCCCGAAACCAAGCAGATTGGTTCCGGGATCTATTCCGAGTATGGTTCCGGATTTAGTCAATCTTGTCGAATCCGGTGTACGGACGCAGAACTTCAGGAATTATGATTCCATCCGGAGTCTGATTGTCCTCAAGCAGAGCAGCCACTACACGGGGAAGTGCGAGGGAACTGCCGTTGAGTGTGTGAGCGAGTTGCGTCTTGCCTTCAGCATCACGATAACGGAGATGCAGGCGGTTGGACTGGAAAGTCTCGAAGTTGCTAACCGAAGATATCTCAAGCCAGCGTCCCTGTGCCGCACTCCAAAGCTCGAAGTCGTAAGTGATTGCGGAAGTGAATGAAAGATCGCCACCGCAGAGTCTGAGGATACGGTATTTGAGACCGAGCTTATTGACGAGGCTCTCGACATGTGCAACCATCTCTTCAAGAGCGGAATAACTATTCTCAGGCTTCTCAATGCGAACGATTTCGACCTTGTCGAACTGGTGGAGACGGTTAAGTCCGCGCACATCCTTGCCATAAGAACCGGCCTCCCTACGGAAGCAGGGTGTGTAGGCCGTTATCTTCTGAGGAACTTCATTCTCTGCGAGAATCACATCCCTATAGATATTGGTAAGAGGGACTTCAGCAGTAGGAACGAGGTATAAATCATCAAGATTGGCGTGATACATCTGCCCCTCCTTATCGGGCAGCTGACCCGTACCGAAACCGGAATCGCGGTTGACGACCACAGGAGGTTCAACCTCCTTATAGCCAGCAGCGGTATTGTTGTCAAGGAAGAAATTGATGAGAGCTCGCTGAAGCTTTGCACCCTTATCCTTGTAAACGGGGAACCCTGCGCCAGTAATCTTAACACCGAGATCAAAGTCGATGATATCATACTTCTTGGCGAGATCCCAGTGAGGGAGAGCCCCTTCGGGGAGTTCCACTTCAGGACCGCCCATCTTCACGACTTCGTTGTCCTCAGCGCCTTTACCGGGAGCTACGAGATCGCAAGGCATATTGGGGAGAAGCACGAGAGACGCCTGCATCTGAGCCTCGGCCTCATCCTTCTGTTTGAGAAGCTCTGAAGAGCGGGCTTTAAGCTCAGCCACAGACTCTTTGACTTTCTCTGCTTCCTCTTTGAGTCCATTTTTCATCAGGGCGCCAATCTCTGCCGCTTTCTGTTTCTGCTGGGCGAGAAGCGCGTCGCTCTCCGTCTGGAGGGAGCGCCTGAGCGCATCGAGTTCGAGGACCTTGTCCACGATAGGCTGCGCATCAAAATTTTTGATTTTGAGCTTCTCGATGACCTTGTCACGGTCGTCGCGGAGCGCCTTTAGTGTAAGCATATTCGTCTGATATAAACATGAAAGGCTTGCAGCCCGGGGTCGGGATACAAGCCTTCCTGATAAACTTCCCCGAGATTAGTTCTCAAATGGGACTACTGAGACATAGGATTTGTCCTGTCTCTTGCGTGTAAACACGACAGTACCATCCACGAGTGCGTAGAGGGTGTGATCCTTACCCATACCGACATTCTTGTCAGGGTTGTGGACTGTGCCTCTCTGGCGAACGATAATGTTACCGGCCTTTACGACCTCGCCGCCAAACTTCTTAAGACCGAGTCGTTTGCTTTGTGACTCACGGCCGTTCTTCGAACTTGATTGACCTTTCTTGTGTGCCATAATCTTGAGTTGTTAAGCGATATTGATCTGCTCGATGCGAATCTTGGAGAGCTTCTGGCGGTGGCCATTGCACTTCTGGAAGCCCTTACGGCGGATCTTTTTGAATACAAGGACTTTGTCAGCCCTTACGTCATCGGAAATAACGACAGCCTTCACCGCTGCGCCTTCCACATAGGGAGAACCTACCTTGACACCTGCCTCGTCCTCAACGAGAAGCACTTTGTCGAAGGAGACCTCTGCGTCTTTTGCCGCCGGAAGACGGTGGCAGAAGAGCTCGCTGCCAGCCTGAACTTTGAACTGCTGGCCTGCAATGTCTACGATTGCGTACATTATAATAAAAACTTTTTCAGTTTCGGCTGCAAGCGCCGGCCTCTCAAGGTCGATCTTATACTGCTTGACAACCATCAAATTTTGGGACGGCAAAAGTAGTTAAAATCAGGATAATCTGCAAATTATTTTTGAAAATTTGTTTAGCTTTGCCGGAATGGAAAAAGACACATGCGCAACGACGCATAT
>CAZNDD010000043.1:0-10644 GCA_964571735.1 uncultured Muribaculaceae bacterium
CGGTCATCACCCCGTCAATGTCGAAGGCGAAGGCCTTAATCTTGGAAAAATCCATACAATATGTCAGGAATTAAGACTTGGAGCCGTTCAATAGGTCTTCCACATTGAAAGTAGCCACGGGCTGCTGTCTGCCGAGGTCTATCTTTCCGAACTGATGTTCATATTTGGTCACATTTTCAGCAAGTGCATTGAGAAGCCTCTTGGCATGCTCCGGAGCCATTATTATGCGGCTCGCGACCACTGCCTTGCCGTGTCCGGGGAACATTTGTGCAAAATCAAGTATGATTTCACTGTGGGAGTGTGAAATTATGGCGAGGTTTGAATAATTACCCGATGCCACTTCGGGACGAAGCTCAATGCTGAGCTGGTTCTTATTTTCGTTATCCATAGTGCGAAGATACAAAAAATCGCTCATTATGAGTGCCGAAAAGGGTGCAAGGAGGATTATTTTGCGTATATTTGTGGGCTATGGAATTATCGAGCAAATACAACCCTACACAGGTAGAGGATAAATGGTATGCCTATTGGCTTAAGTACAAGTGTTTCCATTCTGAACCGGACAATCGTGAACCCTACACGATTGTGATTCCGCCGCCCAATGTGACGGGTATTCTTCATATGGGGCATGTGCTCAACAATACTCTCAACGATGTATTGGTGCGCAAGGCCCGTATGGACGGCAAGAATGCCTGCTGGGTCCCCGGAACGGATCACGCCAGTATCGCCACTGAGAATAAGGTGGTTGCGATGCTTAAAGAAAAGGGCATCAATAAAGAAGATATCGGCAGGGACGAGTTCCTGAAATATGCTTGGCAGTGGAAAGAGGAGCACGGAGGAATCATCCTCAAGCAGCTCCGTAAGCTCGGTGCATCTTGCGACTGGGATAGGACTCGCTTCACTATGGAGCCTGAACTCAGCAAAGCTGTCACCGAGACTTTTGTGTATTTCTACCGCAAAGGCTGGATATACAGAGGCGTAAGGATGGTGAACTGGGATCCGGTGGGGCATACGGCTCTTTCGGATGACGAAGTCATACACCGTGACACCCCGAGCAAGTTCTACTATCTCCGTTATTTCATTTCGGACGGCAACGGCAATCCCACCGACAAGTATATCATCGTGGCTACCACCCGTCCTGAGACCATTATGGCGGACGCCGCGGTCTGTATAAATCCCAACGACGAAAGGCATCATCACCTGCGTGGTCAGAAGGTGCTCATTCCTCTGATTAACAAAGAGATTCCCATCATCGAGGACGATTATGTGGAGACCGATTTCGGTACAGGCTGCCTTAAGGTGACTCCGGCGCACGATATGCATGACTATGAGATTGGTCTCAGACACAATCTTCCTGTCATTGAAGTTATTGACGATCACGGCAATTTGACTCCGGAGGCTCAGATTCTTGTAGGTGAAGATCGTTTCGTCGCCAGAAAGAAGATTGAGACCTTGCTTCAAGAAGCCGGTTGCCTCGAAAAGGTGGAGGACTATGTTTCTCCTATCGGTTACTCGGAGCGTACCAATGCGGTCATCGAACCTCGTCTCAGCACGCAGTGGTTCCTCAAGATGGGTGAACTTGCACCTCGTGCTCTTGCCCGTGTAGTGGACGGTGACATCAATTTCATTCCGGACAAGTATCTCAATACTTATCGTCACTGGATGGAGAATGCCCGCGACTGGTGCATCAGCCGTCAGCTTTGGTGGGGACAGCGTATCCCTGCGTGGTATTTGCCGGATGGTTCCTATGTGGTTGCGTCAGACATTGACGAGGCCATTGCCCTCGCTAAAGAGAAACAGCCCTCTATCACTGAAGCGGATCTGCGTCAGGATGAGGATGTGCTCGATACTTGGTTCAGCAGTTGGCTTTGGCCCATCTCCGTATTCGATCCCGAGAAGCCCGGTCATCCCGAGCACAAGGGCAATGCGGACCTTTCATATTACTATCCTACCAATGACCTTGTGACCGGTCCGGATATTATTTTCTTCTGGGTCGCGAGGATGATTATGGCAGGAGACGAATTCATGGATGAAGTTCCGTTCAGGAATGTCTATTTCACCGGCATCGTGCGTGATAAGCTCGGACGCAAGATGAGCAAGACTCTTGGCAATAGCCCTGACCCTCTCGTCCTTATCGAGAAATATGGTGCTGATGCGGTGCGTCTCGGTATGTTGCTTTGCTCTTCAGCAGGTAACGATATCCTCTACGATGAGTCTCAGATTGAGCAGGGCCGTAATTTCTGCTCCAAGATTTGGAACTCCTATCGTCTTGTCAGCGGATGGAATGTAGATGAAAAGGCAGAGCAGGATGAAGTTTCCCGCGTTGCCGTCAAATGGTTTGACAATCTGCTTTCCAAGACCATCGAGACTGTGGAAGAGCACTATTCCAAGTTTAGGATTTCTGATGCCCTCATGTCCATCTATAAACTCTTCTGGGATGAGTATTGCTCTTGGTATCTTGAACTTGTGAAGCCCGCCTATGGCAAGCCCATCGATGGCCGCACATACGAGGCTACTATGGAGTTCTTTGAGAAACTCCTCAAGCTCGTGCACCCCATCATGCCTTTCATCTCTGAGGAGCTCTGGCAGAATATTACCGAAAGACGTGAGGGTGAGACCATCATGTTTGAACGTACTCCAGTGGCAGGTCCTTACGATAAGGCTTTCCTCGAGGATTTCGAGATAGTGAAGCAGCTCATTACCGGCATTCGCGCCCTCAGAGCTCAGAAGAAACTTTCACCCAAACAGAGCCTCAAAGCTTTCGTGGAAGGCGATTTCAGAAACGAACTCGTGTCCATCGTTTGCAAGTCCTGCAATCTTTCGGAGCTCACGCTCGGTGCGGCACCGGAGGGAGGGCAGTACAGTTCTCTGATTTGCGGGACGCTCAAGCTCAGTGTCTGCATGGACGGACTCATTGATTCTGCGGAGGAAATCAGCAAGCTTACTGCCGAATTGGAGCATCAGAAGAAGTTCCTTGCTGGCGTCAGGGCCAAACTTTCTAACGCTGCATTTACGGAGCACGCTCCCGCCAAGGTGGTTGAGATTGAGAGGAAGAAAGAGGCTGATGCTACTGCCCGTATCGCAGCTCTTGAGGAATCTTTGAAATCATTGTCCAACAGCTAATTAACTTGATTTATGTTAACTTATCCTTTAATGATAGGCTGGCCTGAGATACTCATTGTTGTGCTCGTGATTCTTCTGCTCTTCGGGGGCAAGAAGATACCTGAACTCATGAAGGGACTCGGCAAAGGCGTCAGCAGTTTCAAGAAGGGACTCAAGGAAGGTGAGCAGCCTGACGAGCAGAGTCAGGATGGCGGTTCCAAGTAATGATTGCCCTTGACAACATTACCGTCGCATACGGCGGTTTTACACTTCTGGACAACATAAGTTTCCATATCAGTGGAGGCGACAAGATAGGACTTACCGGCAAGAATGGCGCCGGTAAGTCTACTATTATGAAGCTCATCTGTGGGATTCAAAATCCTACCTCCGGGCATATAGACAAGCCGTCGGGGGTGAGCATAGGCTATCTGCCCCAGATTATGGAGCACAATAGGGGTAGGACTGTCCTTGATGAGACATTGAGTGCCTTTGATGAGGAGAACAAACTCGAGCAAGAGATTGCCGAGGTTACTCATGAACTCGAGACCCGTGAAGACTATGAGTCTGACGGCTATATGGAACTCGCCGGCAGGCTTTCGGATCTGCAGGACAGACTCTCAAGTTCACGAAGCGAACCTGCAGAAGTTCGTGCCCGTAAGGCTCTGATTGGCCTCGGATTCCGTGAAAACGAATTGGGTAGGCTCACAGAGACATTTTCGCAGGGCTGGAACATGCGTATCGAACTTGCGAAGATACTACTCCGAGACCCGGATCTTCTGCTTCTTGATGAGCCAACCAACCATCTTGATATTGAGTCCATTGACTGGCTTGAAGACTACCTTGCTAATCGTAAGGCGGCACTTATGGTCGTTTCCCACGACAGGCGTTTCCTTGACCATGTGACTACACGCACGGTAGAGGTGGTTCTCGGGCGCATTCAGGACTACAAGGTGCCTTACTCCCAGTATCTGGTTTTGAGAGCGGAGCGAATGGCGCAGCAGAATGCGGCTTACGAGAATCAGCAGAAGATGATACGCAAGTCCGAGGAATTCATCGCCAAGTTCAGGTATAAACCGACCAAATCCAATCAGGTTCAGTCGAGAATCAAGGCGCTCTCCAAGTTGGATATCATAGAGGTGGACGAGACGGACGATGCCAAACTTATTGTCAAATTCCCTCCGGCACCGCGTTCCGGAGACATTGTCTTCAAGGCTTCAGGACTGAGTGCAGGATATGCACCTAAGGTGGTGTTCTCAGATGCCGATATCGAGATAAAGAGAGGAGAGAAAGTCGCACTGGTGGGACGCAATGGTGAGGGTAAGACCACACTTATGCGTGTCATTATGGGGCAGTTGGATGCAATGGCGGGGGAGGCTCGGGTAGGACACAATGTCAATATTGGATATTTTGCTCAGAATCAGGAAGATGTGCTTGACAAGTCTCTGACTGTGTTTGAGACTCTTGACAGGATTGCCGTAGGCGATATACGTACTCGCCTCAGGGATATCTTGGCGCAGTTCCTTTTCCGTGGAGAAGATATTGATAAGAGGG
This sequence comes from uncultured Muribaculaceae bacterium, assembly GCA_964571735.1. Lineage (GTDB taxonomy): Bacteria > Bacteroidota > Bacteroidia > Bacteroidales > UBA932 > Cryptobacteroides. Next base: position 4,651 of record CAZNDD010000043.1, read on the forward strand.
TAAGCGTATTGAGCGGTGGCGAGCGGGCAAGACTCGGAATGGCGAAGCTTATGCTTGAGAATCACAATCTCCTTGCACTTGACGAGCCTACCAACCATATGGATATCAAGTCAAAGGATATTCTGAAGCAGGCTCTCAAGTCGTTTGACGGGACTCTGATTCTTGTATCTCACGACAGAGATTTTCTTGACGGACTTGTGGATAAGTTCTATGAGTTCGATTCAGGCAAGGTAAAGGAGCATCTTGAGAGCGTAGGCGAGTTCTTGCAAAACCGCAAGATGGAGACCCTTCATGAACTGGAAAGAATAAGCGCCGCCGCGACTCCAGCTGCTTCACCTGCACAGCCTGCGGCACCCGCGCTGAGCTACGAACAGCAGAAAGAAGCCTCCAGGCAGGAGCGTAAGCGCAAGGAAAGGGTAAAGTACCTTGAAGACCGTATTTCTCATCTGGAAGACAGGATGAAGCAGATTGAGACTACTCTGTCTGATCCAAAGGAAAGTGATGATATAATGGAACTTACACGCGAGTATCTGGAGTGTAAGCGTGAGGTGGATGACGCCACCGAAGAGTGGGGAAACCTGATTTAGTTTGCGTTTTTCGCGCCAAAAATTAATCCCGGTTGGAATTTGCACCTGCCGGGATTTTTGTCTCTTATGTGCCGTAAGTTTTCCTTTGAGTCCAGCGAGAGGTGGCGAATAGCCATCCTGTATGTGATGTGTCTTTAGCCCGAAATTCCGATTCTAAGGATGCGTTTAAAAAGATTCTGAAATATAAAGTCTTAGCAGATCCAATGCTGATGTCGCGAACTTCTCGATGTTCACCTTGCGTTCATTTCCTGGGTAGTAGAATCTCTTGCTGATACTGCCGTGAGGTCCGCTTATTCCTACCCAGACCTCGCCAACTGAATCACCTCCTGGGCCGGCAAAACCGGTCGTCGACACGCTATATATGGATCCCGTAGCCCTGCGCACGCCTTCTGCCATAGCGATGGCAACTTCCGAACTTACGACACCCGCGCTGTCTATCAGCTCAGCAGGGACGCCCAGCAGGGCAGTCTTGACTGATTCAGCATAGGAAACCACTCCTCCGAGGAAATATGCCGACGATCCGGGCACAGACGTGAATAAATGAGCAATGAGCCCACCGGTACATGATTCGGCGCATGAAACACTTTCCTTGCGCTCCGCAAGCATCTTACCTATAACTTCTCCAAGGCGAAGCCCGTCCTGTTTTTTGGGGATTTCATTTCCTATGTTGCAGATTCTGTCTTGTATATCTGTCATCATTCTGTGTTTAGATGAGAGCAAATATAGTTCAAATCTCCGTCAAAAATTGCGTCTTAGATTAAGTTTCCTGGAATCGAAACCGTCTTGCGCAGTATGCCGGATAGATTATCTCGGTTTGCAGTTTAGTTCCTGAAATGTACCATCGTCAAAGAAAACCAATACTCGTACTACATTTCTTTGATTTTTAACGACTTGGCGTTCTTTATATAATGTAGTTGCTTTAGGTTCTGCCGAATATGCAGCTTGATTGGGGGCTTGCATCTCTGATTCGATATCAAACAGGCTCTGCTCTTGTACTTGTGCCGCACTCTGAACGCCGGTGTAGGATGTGGGGGAGTCTGACTTATACATTTTCCCATTTCCGTTGATGAACCATTCGAGGTTTAGTGCGGGGAATGACTCCGAAAGCTTCTGAACCATCTCTATGCTCGGCTTGTTTCGCCCGGCAAGTATGTGAGAGACGCTGGCTCGCGCTATACCAATACGGTCAGCGAACTCAGATTGCGTCATATTTTCCGCATTCAAAAATTGTTGCAAACGTGAATCCATGGTTTTCTTTCTTGATTTACAAAAGTAAACAATTGAAATGAACTATGCAAGCTGTTTGTTTACAGGTGAGATTCAATTATGGAAAGCGGTAAAGTTTGTAAGCTAAAATTTACTTTAGGTGATTTATTGTAAATATTTGGGTATTACCCGCATTTATCTTATATATTCCTATAAAATAGGTCTCTATTTTGGATGTTTTTGAGACTTGAATCTAATATAATTCCGCAAGTTGCTAAAGTTTTATTTTATATGGAAAATAAAAATACTTGGGATTCAACAACTTATAACGCATTTATACACACCATAAGTTTTGCTAATCACCCAATTTAAGCCCGCGTGGCGAGAGGAGTTTCGAGTTTCATTTAAGTTAAGAATGTAAACAATTTACTTTTGGAGTAATTTAGTTTTGTGTATTTAAAAATATAAAAACGCCGCGCAAATGAATGTGCACGGCGTTAGCTAAAGTTAAACTTTAGGTAAAGGATATTTGCTGCAGAACGAGCGCGATACTCAGCTTGCTAAAAACGATTAATAAAAATCCCTCTATTCCGCCCTCCTATGGAGAAGTGAACTGTCACCATAGGACAGAAAACGGAATTCGTGCGAAAGCGCGTAGTCGTAGATGCTTTTCCAGTCTCCGTCGACGAATGCTGATACAAGCAGAATCAGCGTGCTCTCGGGCTGGTGGAAATTGGTCACGAGAAGATTTACCAGTCTGAACTTGAATCCGGGAACGATTATAATCCTCGTCCCTACTTCTATGTACTCTTTGGCGTTCTTTTGGAGCCAAGCGGCCAACGCTTCAAGTGCTTTGCGTGTCGAATATGTGTATTCGCGCTCGTATGGGGACCATTGGGATACATCTTGAGGCTCTCCGTTCTCTATGCAGGAAACTCCCACATAATACAATGATTCAAGCGTGCGCACGGAGGTGGTGCCGACGGCTACAATCGGTCGCTTGTCATCATCAAGGCTATCTATGAGTTTCTCAATCAGGCTCAGGCTGACGGAGAACGGCTCTCTATGCATGGAGTGTTCAGTCACATCGTCGCTCTTGACAGGAAGGAATGTGCCGGCACCTACATGAAGACATACGGTCTCCATATCTATACCTTTGTCTTTCAGTGAACTAAGTGTAGCTTCTGTAAAGTGCAATCCTGCTGTTGGAGCTGCCACTGAGCCCCTGATATGAGCGTAAAGTGTCTGGTAACGCTCCTTGTCGATTTCTTCAGTAGCGCGGTTCAGGTACGGTGGAATCGGCACCTCGCCGCAGAGTTCCAGCACTCGGCTGAACGGAGCTCCACCATCCCAGCTGAACTCCACCAAACCGGTCTGTCCGTCGCGGGAAATCAGTTTTGCTTTCAAGTTCATGCCTCGAAGCTCATTATGGGACTCGCCATCCGGCGTATCGAAGTGTATTATGTCATCTTTCCAGCGCTTGGCGTTGCCTATCACGCACTTCCATGTGCATGATGTGGTAGTAGCAAACGCAGTGGCATATTCGGGTGGAGATGCCGGCTGCTGGCAGAATATCTCTATTCTTGCTCCTGATTCCCTTCTGAAATGTAACCTCGCCGGCACGACTCTCGTATCATTGAAAACCATCAGCGCCCCGGCAGGGAGATATTCGGGAAGTCTGGAAAAAATGCTTTCTTCTATCTGGCCGTCATTATAGACAAGAAGCTTGGACGAATCTCTCTGTGCAAGAGGATATTTGGCAATGCGTGCATCGTCCAATGGGTAATTGTAGTCTGAAATGTGTATGTGAGGTATCATTTTGCTCTCGCTTTTGCGGCGCAAATATACTCAAAAAAATCCCTTCCTCTTCGGCTTCCGTAGAAGACATTGAGGAAGGGAACTGAATTGACTGTAAAATGACTAAGAAACTGTTTGGATTTGTCTTCCCGGAATTTGTCATGCCGGGGGCGAGTCAGTTTCCCATACCTCTACGCCTTGAACCTATGTCCGAGTTGTATATTGACGCCGAAAGTGAACTTGAATCTGAACGGGTCTATAGGGACAGGGACGCCTCCGTAAACGGGGAAATCGAGTCCCTCTACCGGATATGCGGTCATGTTGCCTACATAGCTGTCTAATCCGAAATAAGCATTGACGAAGAACAATGAGACGCTTGCGGCAAGTCCGAGTACATTGCCTTGAGGGGTAAATCCATAGTTGGCTGTGAGGCTGAAAAAATCAAAAGGCGTGGCTGTCGCGCCCAATCTCGCGTCCCAGTAAGGAAAAATGCTGTCAAAATGATAGATTCCCAGCGCTCCTACGGAAAGGAAACTGAGGAAAGGCAGTTTGTAACGGGCTCCGGCATTTGCCGTAAATGCAAGCATCTCAAACTCAGACTCATTGCCACTGACTGCCTTGAGGTTTATCAGATTCTTAAAACTATCCGTTGCGGATTCCAGTTCCTTGTTGAAATCGGTATCGGTATCAATGTCATTGAAGCCGTTGAATCTTCCGCCGCCTGCGGTTTTTGCAAGTGCGTTGTAATTCCATTTGATGCCTCCGAGGTCGTTGATACCAGCGGTCAAAGAAAGACCGGATATGGGCCTCCATGTCGCTCCGAGGTCTATTGCAGCACCGTATCCCGAAGGGGTGAGTGCTGTCTGGTCAAATGCTATAGATAGATTGCCATCGTCGTCATTTGAGAGAGACAGAGGAGCACAAGCTACACGCGCACCACCCACAAGTTCCGATGAAATCTCGGAGTCATTGATTGTCGCGACGGCCTCATCAAGAGTGAGATCCGCTGCTGCGATTCCGACAAGTCCCTTAATTCGAGCACCGAGAGTAAGTTTGCCATCGGCAAATACATGTGCGCCACCTATCGCGACTTCAGCGTAGGATTCAGCTCCGAATTTGAATCCGCTGAGGTCATAGCTGCCGTTATCTGTGCCGGAACCTTGCTTTAAGAAACTGAACAATTCGTATGGAAGAGACGCCCCAACATCTGCCCTCAAGTTGAGTTCAAAAGTAAAGAAACTCTTTTCTTTCCGTCTTCCGCAAGAGAATACATTAAGTCCGGCATCTACGCCCAATGCATTGTCAGGCTTGAGACCTGACAGGAATTGCTCGGCACTGACGCTCTTGTTAAGACCTGTCACAAGCCCGGTGCCGTCCGCATTGGGAAATAGCAGCGTGCTCACTCCTATGTCACTTGCAAGTCCGGCTTCGATGTTTCCTATACCCAGTCCAAAGAAACTGCGTTCCGACATAAGAGATGGATTGAGCCTATAATTATAACTGAAGTTATCAAGAAAATACCCGCTTTGGAACTTATCCTGTGCAGATGCCGTGCTGCACAAGGCAAGGAGGGCGATAACTACTATGGAGATATGCTGTTTTTTCATAATATGATCTGATTTGAACTGTTCCTACAAATTGGCCGGGTCGAAAGTCAGACCTTCCGGAAGTGTAAGCGAGAGACCTGAGACTTTGACATAATTACCCGCAGACAACTGGCTTCCATCGGATTCGATTTCGAACAGAAGCCTCAAGTGGGTGAATTTCTTAAGGTTCTCATTCTTGCCCTCCGGACCTATGACGAGTGCAAAGTCAGAAGTCTTGCCGGCTTTGATCAGTTCAGTCCCAATCTCTTTGTTTAAAGGGATCTGCGTATAGGATTCAGATTTCTCGTCGTAGGAAAGGAACTCGAATTTGACGCTTACTGACAGCGGAAGGTCATTCTCAACTGTTCCCGAGAGTTTGATGGAGTTTTCCTCAAGGACTTTCGCGATGATCTCTGCGGTTTGGGAATCACCGATGCTGATGGTGTCGCAATAAGGGATGTAGGTCTCGTTACCAAGGGCGAACGGAACGCTCAAGGAATAAGCCAAACTTAGAGAATAATCAGCAGATGGTACGACAATGCAATCTCTGGTCTTGTCGACTGCGATTCTTGCATTAAAGGAGATCGAATCCGGCATATTATTCAGTATGCTGTTGATATTGAAAGTATTATTGCTTTCCAGTGTGCTGATTTCAGCTGGGTCAGTGCAGTAGGGGATGTCGAAATCAATATTAATGGCATCAGCTGCACTTGCACCTTTGCTTCCGAGAGATGCGCTGCAATTGAGTGGAAGTGCGAGGTTCGTGCTTGACACAAGCGTCATATCGACATCGGGCAAGTCAAGTCTCGCGTCTTTCA
>CAZNDD010000044.1:0-10362 GCA_964571735.1 uncultured Muribaculaceae bacterium
GGTTGTAGTTCTTATACCAGCCGTCGTCGAGAATCACATATTCCAGACCGTATTTTTCGGCGAAGTCTATATGGTACTTGTAAGTGTCTGTATTGACTCCTGCGCGGAAATCGACTCCGTAGAGATTGAATGCGTTCCACCAGTCCCAGCTTGATTTGCCCGGCTTAATCCAGCTTATGTCATCCAGCCTGCTTGCGCTTGCTGTTTGGTAGACCATGTTATTGACTGGAAGATCCTTGTCTTCTGCTGCGTAGGCTGCGATTCTCCAAGGGTAACTGCGTGAACCGCGCGTTTTTGCGATATTGTCTGTATATCCGTCCGGGCGGTTCACTCCTTGGTATCCGCTACTTGCGGTTTGTGCTGGGATAGGAGGGAACTCGGCGACAATGCCCTGTGAAGTCTGCTTTATGAACATTCCGGGGTAGTCTTCCACGTCGGATTCCATCAGCATGATGTTGCCTACTTCAGGGACTCTCACCAGGCAGGGGAGGAATCCGAGATCTTCGCTCGCCGTGCCGAGGGTCGTATGCGTGTAGGGGGCTTCGAATGATGATTCGTAGCGGTCATCCCTCTTGGGGACCATGGGGATGACGAGAGGGTAATTGTCAGGGAAACGATACTCCACGAGCTCGTTTTTTACTGTCACATTCTCGGGAAATGAAGTTATGAAGCGATAGGCGATACCGTCATTGTAAGCTCTGAACTGCAGAATGTAGTCGTCTTCAAAACTGAGTCTTAAGTAGTTGTAGTCGGCCTCAAATTTGGCTTGGCGGTAGAGTGGGGCGTCGATGATTTCGCTGCGGCTTCCGCGCGTATTCTTCCTTACCTTGCTTCCTACGCCGAGGGTTGTGCCGTCTTCGAGAATCATTGCGAGGGGGCAGTCTTTAAGTACGGTTGCCCCTTTGACTTCAAGCGAATACTTGGTGGAATCAGTGACGGAAACGGTGAGTTTGAGTTCTCCGGAAGGGCTGGAGAGCTTGTAGTCTTTGGCTTGTGCGGGATTTGACAGCACGGCAAAGACTGACAATACGGATATCAGGCTTATTCTTTTCATATTCATTGAGTGAACCCCAAATTTATCTATTTCTTGTGAGAAATAAAAGACTAAAATACGCCTGAATATGTGGATTTTTCGGTTTGTAAATATTAAGAGTCGTTTAAGCCAATATTTTCTTACAACTGATTTGGAAAACAGTCCCTAAATGAGATCCGCGAGTACAATGGCGCTCACCGCTTCCACAATCACGGGACATCTGCGGACGAAACATGCGTCATGTCTGCCGTGGATTTCGAGCTTGTCCATTTGACCTGTTTCAAGGTTCAGGGTACTCTGAGTCTTCGAGATGGACGATGTCGGCTTGAATGCTACTTTGAATACTATCTCGCCTCCATTGCTGATACCTCCGTTGATACCTCCGGCGCCATTTCGGAGCGGCTTCCCGTCAGTCCCTATGGGGTCATTGTGCTCGGAGCCGCGCATCGCTGCCGCTTGGAATCCGTCGCCGAATTCTATGCCTCTGACTCCAGGAATTGAAAATATGGCGTGCGATAGGAGTGATTCCATGCTGTCCCAGAACGGTTCTCCGAGACCTGCGGGGATGCCGTTGATTCTGCATTCCACTATGCCGCCAAGTGAATCCCCTTCTGCGGAGACCTTTGAGATGAGTTCCTCCCATTTGGATTCGGCATCCGCTTCGTCCCCGCGGACACCTCCGAGCGCATGGATGTCGGAACTGATGCTCGCGTCTATCCCGGCGTCAAGGAGCGATTTCTTTGCGATGACACCTGCCGCCACTATGCCCACCGTCATCCTCCCGGAGAACATTCCGCCTCCGCGCGGATCGTTGAACCCGTGGTACTTTGTCCGTGCGCTCAGGTCGGCATGTCCGGGGCGTGGGACGGCTTTGAATTGCTCGTAATCCTCGTCCCTGACATTGGAATTATCTATGGTAAGGCATACCGGTGCTCCGGTGGTATAGCCGTTGTATACTCCGCTGAGTATCAGCACTGTGTCTCTTTCGCGTCGAGCCGTCGTGCCGGATTTGAGAGGGGCTCGCCTCTGCATGTCATACTTGAAATCCTCTTCGCAGAGGGGAATCCCTGGTCTCACTCCGTCTACAATGACGCCGACCACGCTTCCGTGCGACTCTCCGAACAGACTGACTCTGAACTTCTTTCCGAAACTGTTCATCTCTTTTATGAAAAAACCGGCGAAAAGACTGCTGCCTTCCCGCCGGTTCAAATGCTTATGTATTACCAGAGCTTGAGGAAGACTTCAATGGCCTGGTACTCTGCCATTCCGAGTGCATCGTAATGGCGAGCCGTGCCTTGGGTACGATCTTCTGCTCTCTGCCAGAACTCTCTGGGGTCGTCACCGGGGAACGGCACTATGTCCTTCTGAGAGAGGTGGTGGTAGATGGAATGTCTCTTCTCGACCACTTCGTCGGGGCTGAGAGGCACTGCCATATCCACTCTTCCGAGCTCCCACTCCATCCACGCTCCGCGATAGAGCCAGACATGGGTTTCCTTGATCCACTCCGCGCCTTCTTCCTTGATCTGGTCGAGGGCTTCGAGTGCACATTCAGTACATACGCGGTGTGTGCCGTGAGGGTCTGCGAGGTCTCCTGCCATGAAGACCATGTCAGGCTTCAACTCGTTGAGCAAAGCCTTGATGACATCCACGTCGGCCTGCGAGCGGGGCAGTTTCTTGATGCCGCCTGACTCGTAGAAGGGCAGGTTGAGGAAGTGGGCGTTGGTCTCGTCGTTGAGTCCGAAAGAGCGTACCGCGCCCTTGGCCTCGGAGCGGCGTATGGCTGCCTTGAGGTTGAGAAGTTCGCGGGGCTCAGGCTCTCCGGCGACCTTGGATGCGACGAGTTTCTTGACTTCGTCCACCCTGTCTCCGAATCCGAGTTCGCGTGCGGCGTCCATATGCTGCACTACCACATCGTCGTGTACCGCTACATTACCGGAGGTCTCGTAAGCTACATGGACATTGTGCCCCTGATGTGCGAGACGGATGAAAGTACCGCCCATGGAGATGACATCGTCATCGGGGTGAGGGGAGAAGATGAGCACCGTCTTGGGGAAAGGATTGGCGCTCACGGGACGAGTCGAATCGTCTGCGTTTGGCTTTCCGCCCGGCCAGCCTGAGATGGTGTGCTGAAGCTCGTTGAACACTTCGATATTGATTTTGTCGTAAGGTCCGTGGAGCTCAAGCAGTTCTCCGAGTGAATTCTGGAGATAGTCCTGATGTGTGAGTTTGAGTATGGGCTTATGCACTGTATCGCAGAGCCAAATCACAGCCTTACGGCGGAACTTCTTGGTCCATTCGCAAGGACCGATGCACCAAGGGGCGACCCTGCGTAGAAGGTTTGCGCCGGAGTTCTCATCCACGAAAAGCTTCACGTTGTCATGGACCTGGAAGAATGAAGCCGGATAGTTGGGGTCGATGTTGTTTTCGACAATCTTCTGCACCATATCGGCCTTGTCTTCGCCCCAAGCCATCAGTATGACCTGCTTTGCGGAGAGCATCGTACTGATACCAAGCGTGATTGCCTGGAAAGGTGTGTGTTCGAGGTCTCCGTTGAAATTGTGCGCCTGACGCTTGCGGGACTGATAGGGGAGAAGTACGAGCCTTGTGCGGCTGCCTATGCCTGAGCCGGCCTCATTGAATCCTACCTGTCCGCGGTCTCCCACGCCAATGATGAGAAGGTCCAAATTCCTTGCTTCTGCATCGAGAGCTGCGCAATATGTGGAAATCTCCTCTACAGGAGTCTGTCCGTCAGGAATATGGATATTTTCCTTCAAAATGTCGATGTGGTCGAGCAGTTCCGAGCGCAGGCGATAGTTGCGGCTCTGCATCTGCTCTGCCGAAGAAGGATAATATTCATCGATGGAGAATACTGCTACATTCTTGAAACTGACCTTTCCCTCTGCACAAGCTCTTTTGAGGTCGTTGTAAAGGGACGCAGGTGTGGATCCTGTGGTGAGTCCGAGCTTGAAAAGGGGCTTATCTTCGCTCGGGACGAAGCCGTTGATGGTCTCAATCAAGCTGTCTGCCACGTTCTGGCTCGCCACATAAGGGTCGGCGCATATTTCAGTATATATTTTCTCCTTGCCATGAAGAATATCCTTAGGAAGACCTTTTTCTATAAGGCCTCCGTCTTTCGGTAATGTAAAGTGCTTCATTATCTTTTGTGTGATTTGAAATTCTCACCGGCTTTAAGCTCCTTTACGCCCATATCTTTAAGAATGGCGCGGACTTTTTCCGGTTTGTTGGTTGTGATGTAGTCCACTCCGAGCTCTATCATCTTGCGGATGTCGTGCTCCTCGTTTACCGTCCACGCATTTATGCTCATAGAGTGTTCGCGTGCGGCGCTATACCAGGTGCTGTCCCTGTAGAATACATTGTAATGACTGTCAATGCCGTTTATGCCTTTCTCGCAGAGTTGCTCTATGGAGTAAGTGTCATTCAGAAATTGCACTGTGAATCCGGGACATTTCTTTGCGAACAATTCGCACTGCTCGATTGAGAATGATATGAAAATCACCTGCTTGGGGTCGAACAGGCCATGCTCCTTGAGAGCTGCGATGCTCTTGTCTACGGCGATTTCCGTAAACTCGGAGGGGTGGGTCTTGAGTTCGAATACCAAGCGGCAATCCCTGCCCTTCTCAAACTGGTCGAGATACTCGTCGAGCGTAGGGATGTTCTCTCCGTTTGGGAGTGTTACATCCGCGAAATCCGCGGCGTCGTGCTCGATGAAAGCCTTTCCGTTCACCTCGCCGTCATGGAAGACGAGCAGAACTCCGTCATTGGTCATATTGACATCGAACTCGCTGCCCCATACGCCTATCCTTTGGGCCTCGGCGAGGGCCGCGATGGAGTTGTGCGCCTTGCCTGCAGCCTCGCTTTCCCAATAGCCGCGATGGGCGACTATTGCGACTTTATGCTCTGAGCTGCAAGCTGTCAATAGGCATGAAAATGCCAATGCGGCGGCAATTAAAACTTTGGATTTCACGTTGGATTACAAATTTTCAACGGCCTGTACTGCCTTGAAATATCTATATGAATTGACTTTGAGCTCACCTACGGAGGCTTCGTCCGCCACTATGATGCCATTCTCATGATTCTGGAGAGCGGAAACCGTGCACATGTGGCTGTAGGGGCCCTCGATGGCATCCTTGAGTGCGCGAGCTTTCTTGGGACCGAATGCGAGGATGATGACTTCACGGGCGTCGGTAACCGTTGCGACACCCACTGAAAGGGCCTGCTTGGGAACCTGATTTACATCTCCGCCGAAGAAGCGGCTGTTGACGATGCGGGTGTCCTCTGTGAGCGTGACCACGCGTGTACGGCTTGTGAGAGGAGAGAAAGGCTCGTTGAAAGCGATGTGTCCGTCTTCTCCTATGCCTCCGAGGAAGAGGTCGAATCCTCCTGCCTCCACGATGGCTTTCTCATAGTCGGCGCATTCCTTCTCTATGTCCTCGGCATTGCCGTTGAGGATATGGATATTCTCTTTCGGCTCATCGATGTGGTCGAAGAGATACTTGTGCATGAAAGAGTGGTAGCTTTCAGGGTGATTTTCGGGAAGCCCCACATACTCGTCCATGTTGAAAGAAATCACATTTTTGAAAGAAACCTCTCCGTCCTTGACCATGCGGGCAAGTTCTGCGTATGTCTCGATAGGTGTGGAGCCTGTGCAGAGACCGAGCACGAAAGGCTTGTCTGTCAGAGCTTTCTTTTCGTTGATTTTGGCTGCAATTCTATGGGCTGCCCAGATGGAGCCCTCGTGGCTGTTTTGATTGATAATGACTTTCATATTATGCTTTGTTTATAATTTCTTAAATTCGGCGACCCAGCCGCCTCCCTTTGCAAGCTGCAAAGATACCGCTTCCCCCGCGTTTATTGTCATTTTCTCCAGACAATAGTCTTCTGCCCAGCGGTCGGCATTGATGCCATCGCGGTGGATGAGCACTTCCCATCTTCCCTTTTCGAGGAATGAAGTGTCGAGAGTCAGTTCGCGTTCCGTCCAGTCTGTCAATGCGGCTGAATACCATCTGCCGTCAGCGGTACGGCGCGAGATGATGAGATACTCTCCTGCCTTGGCTTCTTGTACGCTGGTGTATTCCCAGATGGTGGGGATGCGGGATATGAATGAGATGTAGTCTTCTGCCTGACGGTATTTTGACGGAGAGTCACATATCATCATAAGGGGACTTTCATATACGACGAACAGGGCTGCCTGGTGGCTACGCGTACCTTGGCTTATGGGGTGATACCAGAGAATGCTGAAGTCATCCGCCGTGGCATTGCCTACAGCACCAGGAGTGTAGTCCATTGGTCCTGCGACCATGCGGGTGAATGGAAGTACCATATCGTGTCCCGGGCTGATGTCCCTTGAGTCCTTGTCGTGCTCCAGTCCGAGTACTCCCTCAAAAGTCATTGCGTTGGGATATGTGCGCTGCAGTCCTGCCGGTTTGAACGCGCCGTGATAGTCCACCACCATGCCTCGCTTGAGACATTCTGCGGCGACTATCTCGTAGAAGTTCACCATATTCTGGTCCTGCATCTGCATGAAATCTATCTTGATGCCGGCTACGCCCCAGTCTTCGTACACATCGAGTATGCTCTCGAGTTCGGTCCACATCGGTGTCCACAGAGTCCAGAGCACTACGCCTACGCCTTTCTCTCTGCCGTAGTCTATGATTTCTTGAAGATTAAGATCTTCGCGCGGGTGGGTGATGTCAAGAGTGGAGGCTGACCAACCCTCGTCGAGAAGAATGTACTCAAGTCCCCATTCGGCCGCAAACTCTATGAAATGCTTGTATGTCTGCGTGTTGATGCCCGCCTTGAAGTCCACATCGAAGAGATTGACGGAAGACCACCATTCCCAACTGACCTTGCCGGACTTCAGGAAAGAGTAATCGGCTTTCACCTCCGGGCTTGCAAGCTGCCAGGGGAGTGTGCTCTCAAGAATCTGCTCGTCAGAACCGACTATTGCGATTCTCCAAGGGTAGCTGCGCTGTCTGTCTGTATGAGCGATGTGCTCTGAAAGCTTGGAGATAGTGACATCCCGGTCGGTACGCATCTCAAACTCCTCTATGACATGCGGGAATTCGGCTTTGAGTGCTCCCTTGTCATCAGTCCTGAGCATCATGTTCGGGTAGTCCCTGAGATCGCTTTCCGTGATTACCACACGAGTTCCTTCAGGGGTGGTGAGACTAAGGGGGAGATATGAGTAGCTGTCCGTACCTATGCTGCCCAAAGTCTGTTCCTTGAACAATGCTTCGCAATGCGTGATATAGTCGGGATTGCGTTCTCCTGCCCAATATGCCTTACTTTCGGCGGGGAAATTCCATTCTGAGGTCTCTCCTGCTACGGACACTCGGCCTTTGCCTGAAGTGATGAAACGGTAAGCGACTCCATCGTTGTATGCTCGGAACTCGACTTTGACTCCGCCGTTCATCTTGAGAGTTAAGGAGTTGTAATGGTCTCTTATGTGTCTGTATTTGACAGGGACTCTGACTTCAAGCATCTCGTCCGCGGCTTTGCGCTTCGCGGAGAGTATTCTATCGCACTTGATGCCGTCTATGTCAATGGCTATCTCGCTGAGGTTTAAGATATCCTCGCCAGATTTACTGATGCTCCAAGACAATTTGCCCCCATTCAGTTCAATGCCTACTTGAAGTGTTTTGTTAGGAGAACTGAGGTTATAGGTGTTGGCAGCGGACCATGCCGGGAATGACAGTCCCGCCAATAAGAATGCTATTGCAAGTATCTTGTTTCTCATTTCTTTACGAATCTTATGGCGCAACCTCCGGAAGTGGCGAGATTGAGAGAAAGCGTGGTTTTGGCATCCACTTCCTGCTCGCTGTAGCTTACGCTTGTGGGATTGTCCTCATAGCTTGCGTCTGCTCCGTCAGCATAGATCTGCGCTGTCCATTTGCCTCTGCCAAGGAAATTCAGCGGGACATTCAAGGTACGTGCGTTCTCGTCTGTGATGGCTCCGAGGTACCAGTCGCTGCTATTCCTGTCCTGTCTTGCGGTGACGATGTAGTCTCCTATGATGGCGTCTACGACCTTGGTTTGCTCCCAGTCCGTGGGGACATCCTTGATGAAGTCAAATGCCTTGACGCCCTCGTATGCTGAAGGGTCGTCACTTGCCATCTGCAACGGGCTGTAAATCACTACATACTGCGCGAGCTGCTTGGCGATGGTGGTGCGGCAACGGCTGAACGGGCTTACCGGATTGGAGAAGTCGAAAGTTCCGAAAGTGTAGTCTGTAGGACCCGCGAGGCCACGGACAAATGGAACTACTGTCTGGTGCTCAGGCTTGTTGCCTCCGTCAGTCTCCCATGCGTCGTGCTCCTGACCTCTGATGGCTTCGCCTGTCATAAGGTTGGGCCAAGTGCGGCAAAGACCAGTGGGGATGCAGGGCTCGTGTTCGTCTATGCAGATCTGGTATTCGGCTGCCTTTTCTACTATCTGGTGCAGGCGGTTTACTCCATATTGGCCGTCGTGGGCTTCCTTGCCGTCCATCAGTAGGTTTACATTGCCGGTCTTGACATAATGCATTCCGCAGCTGTTGTAGAGTGCGTATGCCTCGTCGATTTGGCTGAAGTAGTGTTCCGTATTGGCTGCCGTTTCATTGTGGATGACCATCTGCACGCCTTTCTCCTCGGCGTATTTCATGATGTGGTCGAAATCGTAGTCGGGATATGCCTTGGTGAAGCTGAAATTGGTGCTGTTGCGCATCCAGTCTCCGTTCCACCCCTCGTTCCAGCCCTCCACGAGTACTGCCTGGATGTTGTTGTCTGCCGCGAAGTCAATATATCTCTTGGTGCGCTCGGTATTTGCACCATGCCCTTCAGGGTTTGCCGGATCGTAGTACCAAGTGTACTGATACTTGTGCAAAATCCACCAGATGCCTATGTATTTGCCGGGCTTGATCCACGAAGTGTCTTCGATTTTGCAAGGCTCGTTGAGGTTAAGCATCAGGTCTGACTCAACAAGTCCGCCTGGGGTGTCGCTGATTATGAGCGTCCTCCATGGAGAAGTGCGGGTGCTGCTGACGTGGACTGCTGTGCCGTCGGACCATTTGACGAGTTCTGAAACCAGTGCCCCATCCCCGTTGTTTCTCAAATTCGTCTTGGCGAAATCGAGCAATGCGGCTTCGTGTATGGTGTAATACCTTCCGTCAGAGCCTTCTATGGTGAACGGCGTGTGCGCGAGATTTACTTCACTGATGGGAGTGTGGTTCGCGTATGCCTCGTAGTAGGGGACATCTTCCGGCAGCCACCATGCCTTGTGGTCGCGTCTTGCGAAGTTCCACTCGGTGATTTCTTCCCGTATGTCGATATTTCCGAGGCTTTCGGGGAAAATGTATCTGAATCCCAATCCATCATTGAACACTCTCACCTCTATGTCTATGTGTGCGGTGTGGAACACGGCTCCGTTGTGATTGTCGCGGATGACGCGCTTCTCGCCCCATACTGTCTGCCAGGTATTGTCGGCTGAATATCTCTTGATGTCAAGCACTTCGGTGCGGTCTCCAAGAATGTCGCCGCCCATAAGTTCAAATCCGAGTTTTGAAGGCTTGATGATAGTGTCTCCGTCCTTGAGTACGGTGTAGCTGAGGTTTCCGTCCGGAGTGTCGATGTTTACGACTATGCTCCCGTCAGGGGATGCGACGGAATTTCCTTTATTGTCGCTGGTTGAAGTACAGGCGAGCAACGCGCCTGCGCTTAAAAGAGTGAAAAGGATAGAAAAGTGTTTCATAAAAATATGGTAATGGAGTGCCATTCTTTTTCGCCCACGAATTTAACCTTTCTTCTTCAAGCCTGCAAACTATTTTGTAAAACAAAGGATATGTTTAAATCATTTTCTTTCAATTGTTTCCGAAAGCGGCTTTTGGGTGGTTTTGTTTTCGTTAAAAACGCTGTCGCAAATGTCAATGCAAAATTTTTGTCGGTTTATGAAAGATTATTTTGGAAATATCACAAAAATACTTACCTTTGCAGTCCTTTCGCAAGCCTTGTGCTTTCGTCTGGTTGAAATATGAGGGTTTAGCTCAGTTGGTTTAGAGCGCTTGCTTGACAGGCAAGAGGTCGACGGTTCAAATCCGCCAATCCTCACACAGACACCGCTTTCTCTTACGAGGAGGCGGTTTTCTTTTGTCTGAATGCGTAGTCCGGGCGTGCAATCACTTTTCATATGGTGGATAGGCTGCACCATATGTTATATAGCCGAACTATTTATCTGAAAAACTGAGCGCTTGCCTCTTGACTCTGCCTATGCGGTAGTAGGGGCTTCGCTATGAGAGGAAAAATATGTATTTTTGTCCTTGGTGGATTCCGGTGTGG
>CAZNDD010000045.1:0-10085 GCA_964571735.1 uncultured Muribaculaceae bacterium
CTCGGCTTGAGCGTGTACTGGGCGACCTGCAATGTCGGTGCGGACACTCCCGAAGGCTACGGCGACTACTTCGCTTGGGGCGAGACGGCGACTAAAGACACTTACACCTGGGATTCCTATAGCTTTACCACGGACGGTGGTACAACTTTCACCAAATACAATGACACGGGAGATGTCATTGAGTCCGAAGACGATGCGGCTACACAGAACTGTGGTTCAGCATGGAGAATGCCCACGATGGATGAGTTTGAAGAGTTGTGCAATGAAGACAACTGCAAATGGACATGGACTACAATCAATGGGGTGAAGGGTCGTAAGGTAGTCAGCAAGAAAGCGGGGTATGAAGACGCATATATCTTCCTCCCTGCCACTGGGTATCGCAGTGGCGGCTCTCTTCGCAGCCTCGGCATCTACGGGTACTATTGGTCTTCTTCGCTGAGCAATACGAGGTCTGCGAGAAACCTCTACTTTAGTGATAGCGGCATCTACACGAACGGCACCAGTTACCGCTACTATGGTCAGTCTGTTCGTCCCGTCACAGAATAAAGTCTCGCGTGGGAGCTTTGCTCCCGATGCTATCTCATAAACGACAGCCGCCTCCGTACAAGGAGGCGGCTGTTTCTGTACCGCAGGATCTTCGGTGTCAGTTCTGTGCAATGAGGGGCCCTTTCTTGTACAAGTCGCCTCAAGTACCCCGTGCGGTACAAGGAAGCGGCTGTTTCTGTACCGCACGGCTTCAATGTCTGTTCCGGTGCAGGAGGAAGCCGTTTTCTGTACAAGTCGGCTCGAGTGCATCGAGTGGTACAAGGAGTGCCCTGTTTTTGTACCAAGTGGCTCGATACGATGGTTTTGTGCGGGAGAGCCCTTATTCTGTACCGCGGGTCCCAAGTTCCGCTGCAGGGGAATACCTATTTCTGTACCGCAGGACATCAATGGCTGAGCTAATGGGAACCACTTTCCTGTACGGAATGTATTTCCGCGGCTATGTTGTACAAGGGAGCACCCGCGTCTGTACCACGACTCCTCAATGGTGATTCTTGTATAAAGGGAAATGTCGGAGATTTAAATGACGCCGCCTGAACCCAAAAATATAACGATAAACTTTAGCAAAAGAACGCCAACCGTTATGGCTGGCGTCCTCATTATTCAGGTTAAACTGATTCTTACTCTTTCGAGATGGTCTCGCGCATTTCCGTGTCGGCCTGGATGTTCTTCATACGATAGTAGTCCATGATGCCGAGATTGCCGTTGCGGAAAGCTTCTGCCATGGCGAGGGGGACCTGAGCCTCCGCTTCTATGACTTGTGCACGAGCCTCCTGCGCCTGAGCTTTCATCTCCTGTTCGCGGGCGACTGCCATAGCCCTGCGCTCCTCTGCACGCGCCTGGGCGATGTTCTTATCCGCCTCTGCCTGATCCATCTGCAAGACGGCGCCGATATTCTTACCCACGTCGATGTCTGCGATGTCAATAGAGAGGATTTCAAATGCCGTTCCCTGGTCAAGACCCTTCTGCAGGACAACTTTGGAGATGGAATCCGGATTCTCAAGCACCTGCTTGTGGCTGTCGGCTGAACCGATGGAGGAAACGATACCTTCGCCTACACGCGCGAGCACGGTCTCTTCTCCCGCACCACCCACGAGCTGTTTGATATTGGCTCTTACCGTGACACGCGCCTTGGCTATGAGCTGGATGCCGTCCTTGGCGACCGCAGTCACGGGAGGAGTGTCTATCACCTTGGGATTGACGGACATCTGTACGGCCTGGAACACATCGCGCCCTGCGAGGTCAATAGCTGCAGCCATCTTGAAGTCAAGGGATATGTTGGCCTTATTGGCTGAAATCAATGCCATTACGACTCTCTGTACATTACCCTTGGCGAGGTAGTGAGCTTCAAGTTCATTGGCCTTGAGTTTCAGACCGGCCTTGGTGCCTGTGATGAGTGCCATCACTATGGTCTTGGGATTCACGCCTCTCCAGCGCATCAGGATGAGGTGTATGAGACTTACATGTGCTCCCGAGAGGATTGACTGGAACCAAAGCGGAACGGGGAACAGCCAAATCAGGATAATGAGTGCGACAGCGATGAGCGCTATCCATACGATAATTTCTGTCATTGTTTGGTATCAGTTACGGGTTTAACGGTGATTTCGTTGTCTTCGATGGAAATGACTTCCACTTCTGTCTGCTGGTCTATGAGCAGGCCTCCGTAGGATTTGGCTTCACAGCTCGTGTGGGTGAAGCGTACATTGCCGGAGGGGGCAAGTCTTGAAATGGTCACTCCATGTTCTCCCACGCGCACCTTCTCGGATTCACGGTTGACCTTAGTATCTATTTCTTCTTTCTGCTCCAGCCTTTTCCAAGTCTTGCTACGAAGCATGAATATGAAAAGCATAGCTACGATGATCACTACTACGGCAGTTACTATCGTGCCCGTAGTCGTTCCCTCCCGCACGAAAGCAAAGACGCATGCGCCGATGAAAGACGCAAGACCGATGATGCCTGCGAATCCCATCCCTGGAGTAATCAGGAACTCAATCAGTATCATAAGGATACCGAGCAGTACCAATGTGATGATAATGAGACTTGTATTCATTCGCTATGGTGGATTTTGATTTTCGACCCGAGGCTATGCTTGTAGAATGGGAACTTGCCCTCTACGGATGCCGGGCTGATGCCGTACCCTCCGTTGTAAATGTCGGTAGAAATTGGCGTAACAGCATTGAGTATACTTTCTTCGAGGCTGCGCTTCTCAGTATCGATGCGCTCCATTTCGCTTATTATTGCCGATTTGTCCACTGATGTGTCGGAGTCAAGTTGTGCAGCGAGAGACTTCTCCCTGTCGAGCAGCCTGTTGTACCCGGCGAGCAGTGAGTCACGCGGGGTCGCCTGGGGCTTCATAGGGGACGGAATCTCGGTTAAATCCATGTTCCTATGCGCATTTGCCTTGTCAAGCGCCGCTTTCAATTCGTCTGAAGATGAGATGTTCAGTTCGGAGATATTTGCCAAGTCTTTAGGCGATGCGACCTCCCGCATCTCAGGCGCAGGGTCGTTGACCGTCACATATATTCGGACTTCCTCTCCGTCGGGTCCGAGTCCTCGTGTGGAAGAGAAGATGTTGTACATCCCGTCCTCCGTAGTCATAAAGAGGAAATCATCGAAAGGCGAATTGTATGGGAGTCCGAGATTTCGCGGCTCTCCCCATTCTCCAAGATCCTTATCCCAGTCCTGACAGAATATGTCATATCCTCCGAATCCTGGGAGGTCCTTGGATGCAAAGTACATCCTGTCTCCTTGTACCATAGGGTATATGACATTGGATTCCGTTTCGTGGTTGAAATATGTGATGCTGTCTTCCTTGGGGCAATATACGGCCGGCGCACCATCCACGGGCCGCCATGATTTGTCTGGAAGGGGGTAGTAGAGGAAGAAATCATCCGCTCCGAGCAACGCCCTTGCCGCTACGGTGAGTTGCGGGACTGCGGAAGAATGTTTTTGGGCATACTCGCATTGCTCAAGCCTGCGGGTTATAAAAGATTTCAGTTCTGCATCAGCGCAGATTCTCTCCGCTTCGCTGAAACATTCGTAAGCCTTTGAGAAATAATACCTTTCAGTCAGGTCATTACCCCTCTCGACGAGGGCGTAGACATTCTCGTCAATACGGGCGAGGCTATCCTCGTGAGCAATTTTTAGACTGTCGGCAAGTCTTTGAGCGCGGATGATACTGTCTCGTGAAAGCATTAGGCTGTCAGCGACTTGCTCGGCTCTGCTTTCTTTATTGACTTTGATGACTTCCGCGATTTTTTCTGAACCCGTACTGTCGGGTCTGATGATTATGGAAGAGTCGTTGACGGCCTTGACCCATACGCTATCCGGCAAATCGGTCGTCGCGTCCGCGGTCTTGTATTGTATGTTCCCGTGTATATCATCCGGCACAACTGCCGGTCCAGCCCATACGCCGTAGGCGCACGAGAAGCCAAGCACCGGAATCAGTGCCAAACGCTTTATATTACGAAAGATATGCACAACCTACAAATGTACAAAATGCTCAACTTTCTTCAAAATGCAATTTTACACCCGAAACTGCATGTTCGCGGATGGATCGGAATCAGAGACCCGCAAGCGCAGCCTACTCGGATTCTTTCTCCGCTGGTCTGACGATGAGTATCGAAAGTTCGTAAAGCAGATATAGTGGCAGGAATACGACAGTAAGAGTGAACGGGTCTCCGGTGGGCGTGATGACGGCGGCGAGTATGAGCAGCGCCACAATCGCATAGCGTCTGCCACTTCGCAGTAGTTCCTTATTGACAATGCCGAACATCGACAACACCCACGCGAGTACAGGAAGCTCAAACACCAGTCCCATTACGAATATAATGGAGATGAAAGTCGAGATGTAGGAATTGAGCGAAATCTGAGTCAATATGTCGGTACCTATGTGGTAGCCAGCAAGGAAACGGAAAGTAAGGGGAAATACCAACAGATACCCTACTGCGCACCCGACGAAGAAAAGCATTGCCACCGCCGTGAGCGCAAGGCCGATTCCCTTTTTCTCTGAAGAATAGAGCGCCGGCTTCACGAAAAGCCATACTTCCACTATGATGTAGGGGAATGAAGCCACGAGCGCAAGTAGAAATGCGGTACGCATGTGCGTGAAAAATGGCGTCGTGACATTGATATTGATGATGTCAATGTCGAAATCCCCCTTGAATACAGCGCCGAGCGCCTTGTAGACGAAAAAGTCCCCTTTTGTAGGCGCGAGTATGACGGAGTCGAATATCGAAGGCATGGCGATGAATGCCGCTATGAAAAGCAGCAGCAACACACCGAGTATTCTAAAGATGGACATCCGGAGTACATCCAGATGATCCCAGAAACTCATTTCATTCGATTGATTAGCTCCGTTCGTGCTCATCCGATGGTTTTGTCTCCGATAGAGGCTCGGAAATGTCTTTCTTGAGTTCGGTTTCCACTTCATTGAGGCCGTCCTTGAAGCTCTTTACTCCACGACCGAGACCTCGCATCATCTCCGGAATCTTTTTACCTCCAAAAAGCAGGAGTATCACCAGTGCAATGATGATAATCTCGCTGGTGCCGATATTGCCCAAAAACAAAGGGAATGTAGATAAGACCATAATCAGGAATCAAGTTTCAATACTGCCATGAACGCCGACTGGGGCACCTGCACGGTTCCGATCTGACGCATGCGCTTCTTGCCTTCTTTCTGTTTCTCAAGGAGTTTGCGCTTACGACTGACATCTCCGCCGTAGCACTTCGCCGTCACGTCCTTGCGTACCTGTTTGACCGTCTCGCGGGCAATTATTTTAGATCCGATAGCGGCCTGGATAGGAATATCGAACTGCTGACGCGGGATGAGGTCCTTGAGCTTGACGCACATTTTCCTTCCCAGGTCGTAGGCGTTGTCTTCATGGATGAGCGTGGAGAGGGCGTCCGCAGGCTCTCCGTTGAGCAATATATCCAATCTGACCAATCTCGCGGTGCGATAATCGATAATGTGATAGTCAAACGATGCGTAGCCTTTCGACACGGTCTTCAACTTGTCGTAGAAGTCGAAGACTATGGAAGACAGGGGCATGTCGTAGTTGAGTTCGATGCGCTCCGCCGTGATGTAGTGCTGGCTGACAAGTATGCCGCGTCTGTCCAGACATAACTTCATCACAGGACCGAAGAACTCCGCCTTGCTGATAATCTGCGCACGGATGAAAGGCTCTTCGATATGGTCAATGACCGTGGGGGAGGGCAGCCCTGACGGATTGTGCACGTCAATCTCTTCTCCCTGTGTGGTGTAGACCTTGTACGAGACATTGGGCACGGTGGTGATCACATCCATGTCGAACTCCCTGAAAAGCCTCTCCTGGACTATCTCCAGATGCAGCAGTCCCAAGAATCCGCATCTGAATCCAGAGCCGAGGGCAAGCGAACTCTCCGGCTCATAGACGAAAGAAGCATCGTTGAGCTTGAACTTCTCAAGTACGGAGCGCAACTCCTCAAACTTGTCTGCCTGAACGGGATACATACCGGCGAAAACCATTGGCTTCACCTCTTCAAATCCCGCGATGGCCTTTTCGCAGGGCCTTTCAGTGCGGGTTATGGTGTCACCCACCTGCACTTCGGATGCGCTCTTAATGCCCGTTATAACATATCCGACATCTCCCGTGGCAATGTGCGCCGTAGGCACTTGCTTCATTCTCAATACGCCCACTTCCTCCACGTCGTACTCCTTGCCTGTGGCGACGAACTTGACTTTGTCTCCTTTGGAGATCATGCCGTTACATACTTTTACATACGCAATAACTCCTCTGAATGGGTTGAAGACAGAATCGAATATAAGTGCCTGAAGCGGTGCTTCGGGGTCTCCGGTAGGGGCGGGAATTTTCTCCACGATGGCGTCAAGAATAGGAGCCACGCCTTCTCCGGTACGCGCGGAAATCTTGAAAATGTCTTCCGGCTTGCAACCTATCAGTTCGCAGACTTCGTCGCTGACTACGTCTACCTGTGCTGAATCCATATCTATCTTGTTGAGCACGGGGATGATTTCAAGCCCATGGTCTATCGCCATATAGAGATTGGAAATGGTTTGTGCCTGCACGCCTTGGGTCGCGTCTACAACCAAAAGTGCACCTTCGCAGGATGCAATGCTTCGGGATACTTCGTAGGAGAAGTCCACATGGCCCGGAGTGTCCACAAGGTTGAGTACATAGTCCTTATAGACCATCTGGATGGCGTGGCTCTTGATGGTAATGCCTTTTTCTTTCTCCAAATCCATATCATCGAGAACCTGATTTGCCATTTCCCGTGGTGCGAGAGTGGAAGTCAACTCGATGAGACGGTCGGCAAGAGTGCTCTTGCCGTGGTCGATATGGGCAATGATGCAGAAGTTGCGGATATGTTTCATCTGTTCGTTATTCTTAAGAAAGAAGCTCGTTCAATTTGTCTTCGATGGATTTTTGAAGCCTGGCATTTCCTCCCTTGCCCACTTCATCGGCAAGGAAATAGAGGTATTGTACGGTGGTCTCCAGACTCTCTCCTGCATAGTCGTGGAACCCGTAATAGAACACCGCATCAGCATAAAGCTCGTCTGCGAGGCGGGTTGCGAGTCCGTCCGCTTTCTCCTTCTCTCCGTAGCTGTAGTATTGAGACACATAGTCTACGAGCACATAGTCATTGGCGGTAAACCCTATGGGAATGCTCTCCAAAGGCAGTTGCTTGGTGACATCCAAACCTCTGTCAAGCAAGTTTACAGCCCTCTCGAACTGACCTGCTTCAGCGAATGCGCGTGCGGCAGTGCAGAAAGTCTGGCGCAGAGGCATCGAGCCGAGGAAAGTATAGAGGTTCTGGTAGTCTACAAACCATCCGTCCGCGCTCAAAGCATCGAAACTGTACACATTCATAAGCTTGTGGTAGAGATTGTCAAGTTCCACCGTGCCGGGGTTCAATGTGCCGACCTTGTTGCGTATGGGGACGAATTTGTAGGAGAATCCGTCGAACATCAGATAATCCTTCACGCCTATGTTCAGATCACCTCCCATATTGAGCATATTCAGAGGTCTCGACCAGTCATAGCATGACAGGAAATCCAGGAGGAAAAGCTCCGGTTTGGAAATGAAGTCCTTACCCTTGGGAATGGTGATGGTGATACTTTCCGGTATCCGGTCTTCAAATTCTTCTGACAGAATGCCATAACGTAGGACATTCTCCTTGTTGACGGGTATGACTATTCTGCGAGAGGGAATGTAGTCCACCTTGCGTCCACTGGCGAGTTCTACTTTCAGTTTGGGGTGGCGGAACACTGTCATCACGTCCTCGATTCTCATCTCCATATCTCTGCTGTCTACGATAGGCACATACTCGTTGGTGCCGTAGAGGTATTGCTCGTAAGGGACCTGGAGTTTGAGTGGCGCGGACTCGTTGACGGCATATTTCATCTGGTCTATATGCCAGTCCGTACCGAGAAGTGAGGTGTTCACAATTCGTACATCCGTGCGCACGTTTTCGACTTCCTGTGCATACCAGAGAGGGAATGTATCGTTATCTCCGTGAGTTATGATGATGCCGTTCTGCCCCACTGAATTGAGGTGGTTGCGGGCGAACTCCACTGCGGTCCTGCGTCCCGAGCGGTCGTGGTCATCCCAGTTCTGTGCTGCCATCAGCGTAGGCACAAACAGGCATGCTGCAGTGACTGCCGTTGCGACTGCACCCTGTCCTTTGCCCTTGAGAATGTCGCTTATCCATTCGTATATGGCGGCTACTGCAAGTCCGATCCATACCGTGAAGAAATAGAATGAACCTGCGTAGGCGTAATCCCTCTCGCGGACCTGATAAGGAGGCTGGTTGAGGTAAATCACAATGGCGATTCCGGTCATGAAGAACATGAGGAAATTGAGCCAGCATCCGCGCTTGTCCTTGCCGAACTGGAAGCACAGTCCTATTAGACCGAGCAGTAGCGGCAGGAAATAGTAGTGGTTCTTGCCCTTGTTGTCTTTCAATATGGCGGGAGCATCGCTCTGGTCTCCGAGCCTGATATTGTCTATGAATGTGATGCCGCTCTCCCAGTTGCCGTAGAAGATATTGCCCGGAGTAGGGGAGTGGATCTCGTTCTGCCTTCCTACGAAGTTCCACATAAAGTATCTCCAATACATCCAGTTGAGCTGATAATCAAAGAAATACTTCAAATTGTCTCCCATCGTGGGTTTGCGGTGCTGAGAGCCTGCGACCTTGCGTCCGCGTCCGCCCGTGTAGCTCTCGTAGAAGTTTTCGTAGCGTCCGTCGGGAGATGAACTCCACATGCGGGGGAAGAGCATTTTGCCTGAGCTCTTGTATTCGGCGTCCACAGGGCCGTCCACTTTTTTGTATTTACCGTTTACCGGCGCCCAATACTTGGTGGATTTCAACTCGTAGGGAGCATCGTAGTACTGTCCGTAGATGAGTGGGGTGCTGCCGTATTGCTCTCTTGACAAGTATCTTACGAGCGTGAATGCGTTGTCTGGCTGGTATTCGTTGGTCGGGGTCTTGGCGCTTGAGCGTATGACATCTATCGAGAATACCGAGAATCCTATCACGATGACGGTGAAGGAAAGCAATGTGGTGTTCCAGAAGACTTTACCTTTCTTATACGTCGTGGAGACACCCCAGAAGCACAGTGCGAGGAGCGCTATCATGAAGAATGCCGCACCGGTGTTATAGGGCAGGCCGAATCCGTTGACGAACACAAGGTCCGTATATGCCGCCAGTTTGGGCAGGTAAGGGATGATTATCAGCAATATGAGCGCGAGGATTATCACGCCTATCGCAAAAATCTTCACATACTCCCAGAAACTGTAGCTGTCCTTTTTGCGGAAATAGTACATGAATACTATTGCGGGGATAGCCAGCAGGTTGAGCAGGTGGACACCTATGCTGATACCCATCAGGAATGCGATAAGTATAATCCAGCGCAGGGAATGAGGCTCGTCAGCCTTGTCGTACCACATGGTCATCGCCCAGAATACCAAGGCGGTGAAGAGGCTTGACATTGCGTACACTTCGCCCTCCACGGCGGAGAACCAGAATGTGTCGGAGAAGCAGTAGGCGAGTGCTCCAACGAGTCCGCTGCCGAAGATGGCTATGCTCTGTCCGATGCTGTATTTACCCTCGGAGTCTGTATCAAATAGCCTTTTTACAAACCACACTATGGTCAGATACAAGAAGAATATCGTCAGAGCGGAGCATATTGCGCTGAGCGAATTGACAAGTATCGCCGCGTGCATATTGTCTCCGAAGAGCGTAGCTATGCGTGCAAAAAGCTGGAACGAGGGGTTTCCCGGTGGATGTCCGACTTCCAGCTTATATGATGATGCAATGAATTCTCCGCAGTCCCAGAACGATGCGGACGGCTCGATTGTGAGCAGGTATGTCACAGCTGCGACCACAAAAGCGAGTATTGCGCACAGTCTGTTGTAAAGATTGAAATGCTTTCTGTCCATAAACCTACAAATATAACTATTTTTCTGCGCTTGGGGGATTTGAAAATCCGGCATATCCAATTTTGTGCCGGTAAATTTAAAAACATCGGGGCTTGTTTCCGTTTC
>CAZNDD010000046.1:0-8936 GCA_964571735.1 uncultured Muribaculaceae bacterium
AGGGCCGATACTTCGCAGCATCAACCCCAGACGTGTACTAAAACCTAAACCTGTCTTATAGATGCAGGTATTCGGCGTTTCGTTGCAGGAAAATAAATAATTTTTTTGCGGGCGGTTTTGTAAGGAACTTTAGACCCCGTTTGGGCAACAAAAAACCTGAACCGATAGTGGCTCAGGTAATCTGCTACAAATGAATGGCTATTTATTTGGTAGCTTCGATGGATGCCTTGCGGAATTCCTTGAGGTCCTTCATGATTGCGAGGGCAGCCTTACGGGCGCGTGCACCGGCAGCTTTGTTTCCCTTCACGACCTGTGCCTCTGCGTTGGTCTGGAACTCAACGATCTCAGCGTTGATTTTTTCGACAAGCTCTTTCATTTTGATAAATAATTAAAAGTTTATACTGTGTTACACGTATTTGCGTTTAACGGGGCGCAAGTTAAATACTAAAAGAGATTTTTGCAAGTCTTTATTTTGAAAAAATGTAAAAAACTCTTGAAACAGGCATAGTTAGGTACGAAAATGTATTAGAAACTCGGACTCTTGACAGAGTTGATAAGGTTCATTGATCTGTCAGCTCCGGCCATAATCCATTCCTCTATGCCATGCCGTACTTTCTCGCTTAAGAAAGACATATGGTCGAGTTCTTTTTCCGAAAGTTTTGAAAGTACATAGTTCGCTTGGGCTCCCGTCGAGAAGTCGTGTCCCACGCCCATGCGTATGCGACACCAATTCTGGTTGCCGAGGTTCTCGGCTATGTTCTTAAGCCCATTGTGACCTCCATCGCTCCCATTCTTTCTCATTCTGAGTGTGCCGAATGGCAGATTGATGTCGTCGCAGATAACGATGAGCCGCTCTTGGGGGATAGGCAGTTTCTGAAGGTAGTATGCAACTGCCTTTCCGCTCAAGTTCATGTAAGTGGAAGGCTTGAGCAGGTAGATGGTGCGTCCTCTGAACTGTATGGTCGCGAGGTCTCCGTAGCGCTTCGTCTCAAAAGAAATGCCGGACGCCTGAGCCCAGGCATCCAGCACCATAAATCCCATATTGTGACGGGTTTGAGCGTACTCTGCGCCGATGTTTCCGAGACCGGTTACGAGATAGCTTTCGCCAGCCATGGTAGTAAGCTATTACTCAGCTGCTGCTGCGCTCGAATTACGAGTTGCGCGTACGCCGCAGATGATGGTATCCTTGTCGGTAAGAACCTGAAGACCAGGGAAGCTGAGCTCGCCTGCTTTGATCTTCTTGTCGAGACCGAGGTTGGTGATATCTACCGTGACATCGTCAGGAAGGTTGTTCATCAGACCTGAAACGCGGATTTTGCGGGAGTTCTGAGTGAATTTACCACCCTGCTGTACACCCTTTGCGTGACCGGAGATCTTGATAGGAAGCTCGATGCTGATGGGCTTCTCTTCGTTCACTGCGAGGAAATCGACGTGCAGGCAAGTGTCGTTGACGGGGTGGAACTGCAACTCGTGAAGGATTGCGGTCTGCTTTACATCACCGAGCTCGAGGTCTACGATGTAAGATGCGGGAGTGTTGGTAAGAGCTTTAAGCTGCTTTGCGTCTACGGTGAAGAGTTTGTTCTCCACTCCGCAACCATAGAGGTTGCAAGGAACGAGACCCTGACGTCTGAAAGCCTTGATGGTGGCTTTGTTGCCAACTTCGCGGAGCTGGCCTTTGAGAGCAAAATGCTGCATTTGTAAAATGTTTAAAAATGTGTTACTCAGTCCGGAATCTATCCGGACCCCATTGCACCAAACCGCCTTTGCGGTTTAAGAAGTTGCTTTGAACTTGCATCCCTTGGCATAAAACCTCAAGAAGTCGTTTTGAGCTACCTCCCGGACGGCGTTCTGTCACCAGAATCGTATCGCCCTCTAAAAATGCGGCGCAAATATAGCAAAAATCGGCTGAATTTTAAATAGCTATCAAAACTTTTCATGGCAATCGTGCCATATGCTTATTGCTAAATATCTGGAAATGCGGTTTTGTGATTATCAGTAAGTTGGACTGCCGGTAAATTTCGATGCGCTGACATGAAGACTCTTGTCATGGTAAATGATGGGGAGCATAAAATAGTTTTTGGACGACCGAAACTCAAAGTTTGGTTATATTTGCGGGGCTATGGACAGGCAAACCACGCAGACTCTCAAGAGCTTCGCTTTCTTTCTGAAGGTGGAGAAGGGGGCTTCGCCCAATACCGTTAAGGCTTATGCCTCTGATGTAAAGGCGTTTCTGCTTTGGTTTGAAAACAGTCGCGAGGGTAACCCGCTTGTCTCGGCAGGAAGTGAGGACATCTTGGGGTATTTCGCTTTCCGAAAAGGAGAACTAAGCAAACGCAGTCAGGCAAGGTACTTGAGCTCGCTGACGGAGTTCTTTAACTACCTCGTGCTTGAGAGAGTCCGTACTGACAATCCCTGTGAGTTCGTGGATGCGCCAAAATTGGGTCGATACCTGCCGGAAGTCTTGTCTGTGGAAGAAGTCTCCAGTATCATCGATTCAGTCGACACCAATTCCCGTAAGGGCATTAGGGACAAAGCCATACTTGAACTCCTGTACGGCTGTGGGCTTCGTGTGAGCGAGCTTTGCGCCCTGAAAATATCCCAGATTTATATGGAAGAGCGTTTCGTGCGCGTCATCGGCAAGGGCAACAAGGAGCGTCTCGTCCCGATGGGGGACAGTGCGGCCGCTGCTTGTGCCGACTGGCTTTCCGTCAGGGGTGACAGCGCGGAACCCCGCTATGAAGACTTCCTGTTTATCGGACGGTTCGGGACGCCCCTAAGCCGTGTGTCGGTGTTTAATATTGTGAAAGACAAGGCATTGAAAGCTGGAGTTACAAAGGAAATATCTCCGCATACTTTCCGGCATTGCTTCGCCACGCACCTTATAGAGAACGGTGCCGACTTGAGGGCCGTACAGGAGATGCTCGGGCATGAAAGCCTCACAACCACCGAAATATATACCCATATCGACACCGCTACCTGGCAGGCATCAATTCTCTCACATCATCCGAGAAAATAGAGGAATTCCTGCCTGTCTCTATCTGGCGGGTATTCCTCTCCAAACAACTGCTAAAGCTCGGACTTGAAAATCCCTCCTAATAATACTTGTAGAATAGGGCGATGGATTCCATGCCGGCGTAGAACTGGCGCAGGAGGAAACTCTCGTTGGGGGAGTGGATGGTGTCGCGCTCCAGTCCGAAGCCCATCAGCAGAGGGTCTATGCCGAGAATCTGCTGCATTTCTGCGAGTACCGCAATCGAGCCGCCGCCTCTGCTTGGGACAGGTTCGACTCCGTAGACTTCCGCCATTGCGCGTGAAGCCGCCTTGTAGGCATGTGAACTTATGGGAATCAGGAATCCGTCACCGCCCTCACATTCCTTGACTTCCACATGCACGTCCTTGGGCGCGATGCTCTCAAGATGTTTCTTGACGAGGGGTGTAATCTCGCGGCTGAGCTGATTAGGAACCAGTCTGAGTGAAATCTTGGCATGTGCCTCGCTCGGAATCACGGTCTTCGCACCCTCTCCCGTGTATCCGCCCCAGATGCCGCACACGTCGAGGCAAGGTCTGATACCTGTGCGTTCAAGCGATGTGTAACCGACTTCTCCGCGTACCTCGTCCACTCCGAGTCCCTCTTTGTATTCGTCGAGGTCGAAAGGCGCTTTGGCAAGCATGGCGCGGTCTTCGGCGCTGAGTTCCACGACCTTGTCGTAGATGCCGGGGATGTTGATGCGCTGCGAGGAATCGTGAAGCGAAGCAATCATTTCGCAGAGCACGGTGATGGGATTGGCGACCGCACCGCCGTAATGTCCGCTATGCAGATCCTTGTTCGGCCCTGTGACCTTTATTTCAAGATAGCTCAATCCTCTCATGCCGCAGTTGATGCTCGGCACCTTGTCGCTTATCATAGTGGTGTCTGAGACAAGACACACATCGGCTTTGAGCATTTCCTTGTGCTCTCGCATCCACTCCGGGAGGCTCGGGCTTCCGATTTCTTCCTCACCTTCAAAGAGGAATTTCACATTGTGGTGAAGCAATCCGCTGCGAAGCTCGTGCTCAAATGCCTTTATGTGCATGAAACTCTGACCCTTGTCGTCATTGGCACCACGGCAGTAGATGGCTTCGTCTCTGATCTCGGGCTCGAACGGGTCTGAAACCCATTTCTCGAGAGGCTCTGCCGGCTGCACGTCGTAGTGCCCGTAGACAAGTATGGTCTTGAGCGACGGGTCTATGATTTTCTGTCCGAACACCACAGGGTGACCTTTGGTCTGATATACTGCAGCCTCGTCCGCTCCTGCTTCCATGAGCAGTTCGACAAGCCTCTCGGCGCAGCGCTGTATGTCGCCTTTGTGCTCGGCCTTGGCACTTACGGAAGGGATTCTCAGTAGTGAAAACAGCTCCTCGAAGAAGCGCTCCTTATTGTCTTGGATGTATTGTTTCATATTGTTATTGGTTTTTACAGATTCATATCGAACCAGTCGCTGATCTTCTGATACAGATATACTCTCTCCATGCCGTACATGTTGTGTTCAGCGATGGGGAAGGGGAAATAGTCTACCTGCTTGCCTGCCTCGATGCAGTCCTGCAAGAAACTGAGCGAATGCTCCCAGACTACGGTGTTGTCCACTGCACCCTGGCAGATGAGGAGTTTGCCTTTAAGTGCGTCCGCCTTGCCTATGAGGCTGGATTTGGCAAAGCCTTCGGGGTTAGTCTCGGCAGTGTCCATATATCTTTCGCCGTACATTACCTCGTACCATTTCCAGTCGATGACGGGACCTCCCGCCACTGCGGCCTTGAAGACATCGGGGTAGTTCAATGCGAGTGAGATGGTCATGAATCCGCCGTAGCTCCAGCCGTGTACTCCAACCCTCTGCTCGTCTACCCAAGGCTCTTTGAGCAAGCGCTCTATGCCTGTCATCTGGTCCTGCATCTCTGCCTGTCCGCATTGGCGGTTGATGGCTTTCTCGTAGCCGGCGCCATGGTTGGAAGTGCCACGGTTGTCCTGGACATAGACGATGTAGCCACGCTGCGCCATGAGAGCTTCCCACATGCGGATGTTACCCAGCCAACTGTCTGTAACCATCTGGGAATGAGGGCCTCCATATACATATACTATGAGGGGGTATTTCTTGTTGGGGTCGAATCCTACGGGCTTTAGCAGGCGGTAGTGGTTTTCGTACAGCCCGTCTGCCGAGGGGACGCTTCCGAACTCGATTTCCGGCATCGCATAATCCGCGAGGGGATCGTCGAGTGTGTAAATGGTTTCAAGGGGCTTGCCGTTGAGGCTGAGTTTGGTGCATGTCCCTGGCACGGAGAAACTGCTGTAATAGTCTATTATACAGTCCTCCATTATGCGCACGGTGTGGGTTCCACGGCCCGTGGTTAGCTTCGCGGGCTTGCCGACGCGGCTTTTGGAAGCGGTGGACGCGAGTGTGAGTTTGACCCTGTAGGCATGGCGCTCGGCAGGGGATTCTTCAGCGCTGTAATAATATAGATAAGGGGCTTTCCATGCGATGAATTCGCAGTCTGCATCTGTTATGGTTGCTCTCTTGATGCCGCCATTCGTGTCTACGAGATAAAGGTTCTTGTAGCCGTCGCGATTGTCGCTGCTATAGAGGAAAAGATTGTCGTTCAAGGCAATCTGACTCTCGTAAGGCTCCACCCAGATGTCGTTGTGTTCGCTTAGTATGGTGGAGACACGTTTGCCGCTTCCTGCATCGAAGAGTGCGAGGTTCATGTCGTGCTGGTCGCGGCTGAGTATCTGAGCGGTGATTCTGTCTTCCGCGAGCCAGCTCACTGCGCAGATGTATCTTTCAGGTGTGAAGTCATTTACTTCGAGGGTGATGAGAGAATTGTCTCTGCTGTCATATACGAGCAGATCGATAATCTCGGAACTTTCTCCGTTCATAGGGTATTTGATGGCGCGGAGTTTTCCGTTGCCTTCGCGTATGTCCAGTAGCGGGAATGTGCTCACCGCGCTCTCGTCTTTGCGATAGAATGCGAGTCTGCTGTCGTCAGGGGAGGGGAACAGACCTCCGTTTATGCCGAATTCATTGCGGCTTACGCTCACTCCGTAATGTATGTCCGCCGAGTCGCGGGCTATCCAAAGGGTATCGCTGCCGTTGAGCATATAGACTCCGATATTTTCCTTTACTCCGAATCGGCTCGGGTTATGTCTCGGTGCCTGCGGGATCAATGCGCGGGTCTCGGCATCGGGCCTTGGGTAGACATATCTTTCAATGGTGGCCTCACGCATTGTGAGAAGTTTGCCGTCGGGATTGCTCTCCGGGCGGATTTCGATGACTTTGTTGGAGCCGCAATCTTGGGCTGTAAATGCAGTGCCCTGGGAGAGGGCAAGAAGAATTAGGAGTGCTTTCATATCAACTAAGGTGCTGTCCGATGCGGATTTTGTCTCTTTGCGGACAGCTAACCACTAAAATAACTTATAAAATTCTAATGGCAAAATTTTGAACCCCTCCTGTTGATATGGAAAACGGCTTTGCTGCTTTTTGCTTAAATTTGAAGATTGTTCCGGAGCTATCTGTGTAGGGCTTTCGGGGCGCATTGTTGATTGTTATTGCTATGATTACATATTCTTATATTGATGAAGGCCGTTTTGAATTGGTCGAAAAGCCGAAGCCTGTGATTGTTGAGCCTGGCGATGCCATTGTGCGCGTGACGCTTGCGAGTATTTGCTCGAGCGATATTCACATCAAGCATGGAAGCGTGCCGAGGGCGGTTAAAGGTATCACTGTCGGCCATGAAATGGTGGGTGTCGTGGAAGAGATTGGAGGTGCAGTTACTGCCGTTAAGCCGGGGGACCGCGTCACGGTCAATGTTGAGACTTTTTGCGGAGAATGTTTTTTCTGTAAGAACGGATTTGTCAATAATTGCACCGACCCTGATGGTGGATGGTCTTTGGGCTGCCGCA
Organism: uncultured Muribaculaceae bacterium; assembly: GCA_964571735.1. Taxonomy (GTDB): domain Bacteria; phylum Bacteroidota; class Bacteroidia; order Bacteroidales; family UBA932; genus Cryptobacteroides. The sequence goes on from CAZNDD010000046.1 coordinate 6,929, forward strand.
TTGATGGCGGGCAGGCGGAATATGTGCGTGTCCCTTTGGCGAATCAAGGCCTGAATAGGATTCCTGACAGTGTGAGTGATGAGCAGGCTCTTTTTGTGGGAGACGTATTGGCGACAGGGTATTGGGCGGCTCGGATTACGGAGATTTCTGAAGACGATATGGTGCTGATTATCGGCGCGGGGCCTACGGGACTTTGTACGTTGCTTTCGGTTATGCTCAGGCATCCTGCTCGGATTGTCGTCTGTGAGAGCTCGGCGGAAAGGCGTCGTTTCGTGCGGGAGCATTATCCTGAAGTGTGTGTGGTCTCTCCCGAAGAATGTTTGTCTTTTGTGGTGGCAAATTCTTCTCATGGCGGAGCTGATAAAGTAATTGAAGTGGCTGGCTCGGAGGACAGTTTCCGTATGGCGTGGCAATGTGCCCGTCCCAATGCCATCGTGACCATAGTCGCGCTTTATGACAAGCCACAGATTCTGCCGTTGCCTGATATGTATGGCAAAAACTTGACTTTCAAGACCGGCGGAGTGGACGGATGTGATTGCGATGAGGTCCTGTCTTTGATTGAGGCCGGCAAAATAGATACGACACCTCTCATTGCCCATATATTTCCGCTTTGCGAAATAGCTGCGGCGTATGACATTTTCGAGCACAAGCGCGATGGTGTAATTAAAATCGCCGTCAGGCCGTGACAGGCTTTGCGCGCAGGCATTGTCAGTCGTATGAAATTTTGTGTTGGAGGCGGGTGGAAATTGACATAAAATCACTACATTTGCCCGCTCGGACTTCTCCGTGTAGTCCGTGCTTGAAATACTAAAAGTGAAACCCCTTCCGACGAGGAGATGGAAGAGCCGGGCGCAGTGCGCTCTTTGGAAATTTCCCGATGCCGGGCAAATCAGGAAGGCAATGATTAAAATTTTCTACAGACAAGGCGGAGAGATACTGCTTGCGCGGTCCCAAACGGAGTTTGCTACTATCGGCAAAGAAAATGTCATCTGGATAGACCTGCAGCAACCTACAGGCGACGAAAAGCGTGCCGCGGAGGCGTTCCTCGGTACTAAGATTCAGAATAGGGGACAGGCGGAAGAAATCGAAACTTCTTCCCGTTTCTATGAGACCGTAGGTTATATATTCGCAAATACCAACTTCCTTTCGCCTACCGGAGACGAGATGTCTATGGACCCGGTCTCGTTCATCCTTACCAAGCATACCCTCGTTACCCTGCGTGAGATACCCATCCGAAGTTTTGACCTTCTGACCAATAAGATACTCGCCCGCCCGGAACTGTATTCGGATGGATTTACGGTTTTTGTGGAGATTATTGACAAGCGTGTGGATCTCGATGCCGATATCGTAGAGCTGGTCTCGCAGAATACAAGTCAATTCAGCAAGCGTATCAATCAACAGGAGGATATTAACGAAGAATTCCTCTTGGATATCAATCAGTTGCAGGAAAATGCAATGATTATCAGAGAGAATGTGGTCGATAAACAGCGCATACTCGGCAATGTGCTCAAAAGCGAACTCTTCCCTGATTCCCTCGATAAGAAATTCGGTGTCATTCTCCAGGATATATCATCACTGATCAATCATATCAATTTCACTTTCGAAAGGCTTGAATATCTGCAGGATACCGCGGTGGGTATGATTAACCTCGAGCAGAACAGGATAATGAAGCTCTTTACCCTGATTTCGCTGCTTCTGATGCCTGCGACCTTGATTGCAAGCTTCTATGGTATGAATGTGGAGTTGCCGCTGACTTCATTCAAGCTCACTTGGCTGCTTATTCTCGTGCTTATGGCGGTCATAGTCACGGCACTCATCTACATTTTCCGCAAGAAAAAGTTGATGTAGATAGGCGCGTGGTCTTGTGCCTTACTGATAACCGGCCGCTTCCGTATGGGAGGCGGCTGTTTTGGTATGACGCGGTTGAATCACCCCGTGCGGTGCAAGGCGAGGCCCTTTTCTGTACCGCGGTCTCTTCGGTGGCAGTTTCGTGCAGTGAGGGCCCCTT
>CAZNDD010000047.1:0-8387 GCA_964571735.1 uncultured Muribaculaceae bacterium
CATGGTGATATTCATCGTATGTCTTATTCCCGATTCGAATTGAAACCTGCAACTTACCAAGTATGACACGTCACCGGCGATTATTTCAATGAGAGGGACATTGTTGAGCAGCATCTGTGGCACTATGATGGCAGAGTAGTTGCCTACGCCGTTCTGGTGTGCAGTTATTGTTTTCTCCGTGCCGTACATGTCTTTCTCCACGTCACCGGTTTCGAGGTTTACAAGTGCAGATGTGACAGTGCTCATAATCCTTACTTCCGCATTTTCGGGGATAGTCCCTTCGTAGTCGGGTCCCTTGATGAGATTGATGTCCAGTCGCGAAAGCTTGTGCTTGAAATTCAGTGGAATGTCTTCATTAGTGCGGGTAGCGCCCGCTGTCTTTGCCCACATCAGGTCGCTCTCGGTGTAGCCTGAGCCTCTCTGGTCGAGCTGCACCGAGAACGGCATGTCGTCCACGGACTTGATTTCGGCGCAATACGGATAGTATGATATGATATCGAATCTGCAGTCATCCTTCCACCAGATGACGGGCGATACTTCCCAGCTGCCTGCGTTCAGGACGGATTTGGAGTTGTTCGCCCAGTTGCCTGAAAGCTGCAGGGGAGAGGCGACGCCGTCCATATACTCCAATGCGTAGATGCCTATGGCGTCCCCTTCCTCGAACGAGGTGTCCGTGGCTTTGGTCCCGGGTAGGGAAGGGGAGAAATGCATCTGACCTTCATCTCTCTTTGCGAGTTCCGTCTTTGAGCATCCCGACGCAAGCAAGACTGCGATGCCGAATGCGGTAAATATGGCTTTTTTCATAACTGTCGGCTATTTTAAACTTGGTCTTCCGCCCATGAACACAGGCTCGTGGCTGTTGAGCGATGCGCTTCTGCCCTGGATTTCAATCCCGTAAGCGGACTTGGTGCCCGTGCTTGTCGCAACGGCCTCCACTACATCGTTCTCCACGAATTTCTCGAAACTGAATTCTTCTCCCGCATAGTCCATTATGCGCTTTACGATTTCGTAGCGGCTTATGGTGCTGTAATATGGGATCTCATTGTTCATGCAGCTGTTCTGCTCGCTGCGGTATACGCCTCTGTTGTGCATGTATCCGCCCTCATAGATGTCCACGAATTTGGAATACTTCTCGTGGAAGATGAAATCCTTCCATGGCACGTCGCTCATCTTGCCTGTGAGCGAGAGGTTCTGATACCAGCCTTTGGCGTGTGCCATCTGCAGTTCCCCTACATGAGGGCAGCAGTTGCAACCACATGCCTGGATGAAGGCATTGTGGTAGATGTATTCGTCGCCAAGTTTTCCGAATCCGTGTCCGCCCGCCTCGTGCTGTATGACTCCGCGGAAGTCAAGAGGATAGCCGTAGTCGCTCATGGGACAGTAGGCTATCGCAGTGCCGTCGTCCCACATGTAGGTGACTCCGCCGTAGTCTTCCGTGTTGGGGATCATTATGATGAGCGTCCGGTTGAGATTGTCCTCATTGACCGTAGGTGCGTTGCAGGCATAGCGGAGTACCTCATGGTAATCGTCTTCTCCGTTTCTGGTCACGCCTCCGTTGGTGGCCGTATTGAATCGGTTCTTTACAATCGTATTGACTGTGCCGACTCCCGACTCGGCGGATACGGGTATGGCGGTGTAGACATTGAAATAATCCTTGTATACCTTGTAGGGCTGAATGTCGAAGAAGTGTCTGTATGTCTCCTTCATGGCTTTCATCAGTTTGCCCTCGCTGATGTCCTTGGCATTGAATCCGTCACCTAAGATTACTACATTGACTCCGTTACCCTTGCTCGCGCTCTGCAGGGTGATTACCTCGTCTTCGTTATAGACATAGTCGTATTGGCTTACCGCGAGGGTGGTCTCGTAGTCCTGCCCGTCAAGCTGGAATACGACCTTGCCCGTCCTGTCGGCGCTGCCCTTGGGCATCTCATGGAAACTGATTGTGAGTTCCGTCTTGCCCTTGCCCGAGGTCTGGCTGAGCGTCACCCAGTCCGGCTGGCTCTTTACCGACCACTGCGCATCTGTGTTGAGGACCAGATCCCGGCTCACGGCTGTGTTGATGGCGGTGGTGACCATGGGACGTATCACAAGGTTGCGATATGTGGCTATGCGTTTGAATTCCCTCCAGCCTGTGGCTGTCTGGTACTGCTGCTCGCATCCCTCGGGTACTTCGAGCGTGAAGTTGTCCTTGGGTACTCCGTTGAAACTGCCGTCCTGTACATAGGCGGGAATCCTGCCCTTGCAGACTATCCTGCCTATACCGTAGCAGTTCTGGAAAGCGCCTCCGTCTTCCCACCATTCCGGTTCATACTTTATGCTCTCCAGACTTTCTGGGAAAATCACTCCTTCCAATGAGCGGCATTGTGCGAATGCGCCTGCTCCTATACTCAAGACTCCTTCAGGGATTTCCACCGTGCCCATGAGTCGCCAGTTGAACGCGAATGCCTTGTCTCCGATTTGCCTGATGTTTTTGGGCAGTACGAGGGTACCTGAGAAATCGCAGTTGTAGAAAGACTCCGAACTGATGACTTCAAGATTCTTTGGAAGGTGCAGTTCTCCTTTTAGCTTTGTGTTTGCAAATGCTCTGTCTCCTATGCTTGTTATCCCATCGTGCAGGGTAAGGGTGCCATTGAATCCGGAGTTGTAGAATGCGTTGTCTTCTATGGTAGTGACACTTTGAGGTATTTCTATGGAGCCTGTCATATTTTTCATGCCGCCGAAGGCTTCCTGTGCTATTACTTTGATGCTTTCCGGCAGTTTTAACTCTCCGTAAAAGCCTTTGCAATCCATGAATGCACCCATTCCTATCTCTTCCAGTCCATCGGGAAGTTTCAATTCGCCTACAAATCCGCAGCTCTTGAACGGGCCGTCCCAATAGCTGATGTAGCCTCGCGCTCTGCCGAGTTTTTTCAGCGTGGAGGGGAGTTTGAGGCTTCCGTTGAAGTTTGTGCATGAACGGAATGCCGCGTAGTCGATTTCGGTAACTCCTTCGGGTATAGTGAGAGATCCTGTGAGAGATATGCAATCTGCAAATGCGTTGTCTCCGATTTTGAGGAGTTTGTCAGGCAGGATGAGGCTTGTAAGACTCTTTTTCGCTCCGAGTGCACTGCTTGGTATGCAGTCGTCTTCTGAGCCGCTATAGGATTCCCCGTATACTCCAAGCTCTCCTCCATATCCTTGGACTATGACTGCCTCTTTTAGGTTTAGACAGCTCAGCATCGTCATCCTGTACTTCATCACCGCGAAGTCTTTGGCATTTATCTGTCCTGTGACTTTGAGATTCCTGACTTTGCTTATCTGGAGCCCTTTGGCTGTGATGCAGGCATCGAGCGTTCCGGCTTTGTCTACATTGACGACGACATATTCGCGTGATAGTCCGTCGTGGGAGCTGCGTTCGTTCTCCCATGCGGTGATGCTTTCGCTGCTGAGCATGAATTCATAGCTACCGGCAGCGCGTTTGTTGACCGTGAGCGTGAAGTTGTGCTGTTTGCCGGGATTGTAGACCATGCTGTCGTCTCTTGTCAGGTCGTATGTATAGCCTCCTATCGTGGCTGTAATCAGCTTGCTGCCTGCCGGCACGGTCTGAGGCACTACCACTGCGCGGAAGTCTCCGCCGTCATTTGTAGGGATGATTCCGGTAGCGGGAGCCTGTGAATCCGTGGCTGTGACTATGCCGGTGGATAGGTCGATGGTCGCGGCCCTTACCGTGCTCTGCACGAGTATGTCCTTGCTTAGCGACGCCCATTCGCCTTCTGTGAATCCTTCACCTTCGAGGAGCGTGACCCTAACACCTGCCATGCGGTGGGTGAAATTGAGCCAGACTATCTTGTCTGCAGAGGTCTTGTTCTCGGCTTTTGCCCAGAGGAAGTCGCTCTTCTCGTAGCCGCTCATCTTGCCTCCGGCGACTGTGTTGCGCTGGTCTTTCTGAACTTCGAAGGCATACGCCTTGATGTCGCCCGGCTTGTCGGACGGGTAGTAGCCGTAGATGTCTACGGGAGTGTACTTGTCCTTATAATACACGTCGTACGAGGGGACCCAGCGGTTGCCTGCCTCATTGTATGTATAGTAGAGGTTGTCCGCCCTGTTGCCTTCCAACTTCAGTTCTCCGGGTGCTCCGTCTACATAGTCCACGATGAACGTGCCTATCTTGTCGTTGTCGGCAAATCCGTCCTGCCCCGCCCTCGTGACATATTCCTGCTCGATATGGCTTCCGAGTGCGATGGCTGTCAATTCGTCCTCCCCATCGTGGATTTGCGGATTGATTTCGCTTACCGAGCATCCCGTGAGTGCGAAAATCACCGCTATAATATATGGTAATGATTTATAATTCATAGTGTGTGCTTGAAGTCTTGAAAGCGTTCTCGAATTCCTTGTGCTATCTTAATTCAGAGTCCCACCATAGTCGTTTTCGTCATCTTTCCATCCGTCTATGCCGACATTGACTCCTTCGCTGATTTTATTGACTGTGATGGTGCATTTTTTCTTGGTGTTCGGAGCGAATTCGACATATTGCTTGAGAGAGCGTTTGACGCCGTCCACTTCGAGCGTGACGAGAGATGTGTTGCCTATTATCTGTGGGATGATGAGCGCCCTGTAGCTTTCTCCGTCGAAGTATGGCGTCACGTCGTTCTGTGCTCCCTCCGCACTGAGATCTCCGTTGCGGAGGTCAAGAGTGGCTTCGCATCTTATATTGTTGATGGTGACGCTTTTGAGAGACTGCGCAAGGGACTCTTTTGTGAATCCTTTGCCTGGCTTGATTTCTATTATGATCTGGCTCATCCTATGGCTGGTCGTAATGCCTACGGCCTTTTCGGTCGGGCTTTCGAGCGTTGCGCGTCCCCAAAGTATTTCTGAAGATTCGAATTTTTCTTTGCTGCTTTGGTCGGAAGACACGGAGAACGGAATGTGGCTTATATCCTCGACTTGACCCTTGTAGGGATGATAGCAATAGAAGTCGGCCTTGGTCTCGTCGTCTTTCCAATAATACTCCTTGTCAGTCGTCCAAGTTTCTTTTGAATAAGTGAATTTCACATTGTCCATATGGTTGCCTTGGTCAAGGAGACTCGCGGAAGTCCAGCTTGCGCCGGAAGTTTTCGTGGCATTGACGACATATAGGCCTATGGCATCGCCTTCGGTGAAATTGTCTCCGCTGACTTTGGTCAGGACGGAATTGATGCTGATGGGTATTTTTATAGTTTCAACTGGCTTCTCCTGCGGTTTTTCTTCAGGTTTTTCCTGGGGCTCTTCCGGTTGGGGATTCTCGATTTCTGTGTCTGAGCGGCCACATCCTGTCGCGACAATCGCCAGTGACATGGCGATGATTGATAGTGCGTTGTATTTCATGGTTATGGTTGTTTGAAATCTTGAGAACTGTGGGAATTTTGTTCTGAAATCAGTGTGTGGATTTTATGTAGTGTGCAAATTTAGAGGTATATAGATTAATTTACAAGTTCATTATAGTTCATTTCTTTAGCCTTCGGCGGGGGCTGCCCGTGCTTCCTGCGAATGTGCGGTAATTTTGTGAGTTGGAAAGCTTTTCATTGTGCCGGATATTGTCATTTTCTCTGATTTTTGCTAAATTCGCGGGCTTTTGTTGGTAGTGGACGGGACTGGAGCCCGTTTGAAGTCCGCGCATTGGGCGCGGTACAACCCAAGATTAATTGTCAGTCAATGTCAGAACTTAGAAACATCGCGATTATCGCCCACGTAGACCACGGCAAGACTACGCTCGTGGACAGGATGATATACCAGGCCAATCTCGTGCGTCAGCCTGAGAACCTCGGTCAACTCATTCTTGACAACAATGACCTCGAGCGTGAAAGAGGTATCACCATTCTCGCTAAGAATGTGTCCGTTACCTATAAGGGTGTGAAGATCAATATTATCGATACTCCCGGACACAGTGACTTCGGTGGAGAAGTGGAGCGCGTGCTCAATATGTGCGATGGCGTGCTGCTTCTTGCAGATGCCTTTGAGGGCTGTATGCCGCAGACCCGTTTTGTGCTTCAGAAAGCCCTGCAGCTCGGTAAGAAGCCCGTTGTGGTAATCAATAAGGTGGACAAGCCCAACTGTCGTCCCGACGAGGTGCAGGAGGAGGTCTTCGACCTTATGTTCAACCTTAACGCCACCGAGGAACAGCTTGATTTCAAGACTGTGTTCGGCTCGGCCAAACAGGGCTGGATGTCGCTTGACTGGCGCAAGCCTACCACTGACATTACCCCTCTTCTGGATGTGATTCTTGAAGAAATACCCGCTCCTCAGGTAGTGGAAGGCACTCCTCAAATGCTTATTTCTTCTTTGGAATACAGCCCCTATGTGGGTCGTATCGCTGTGGGTAAGATTACACGTGGCTCTCTCAAGGCAGGGCAGCCCGTGACCTTGTGTAAGAGGTACGATGTCTTCCAGAAACAGAAAATCAAGCAACTTATGGTATTCGAGGGACTCGGTAAGGCTCCCGCGGATGAAGTGACTTGTGGAGATATCTGCGCCGTGGTTGGCGTGGAAGGCTTTGAGATTGGAGACACCATCGCAGACTTCGAGAATCCCGAGGCGCTTCCTCCCATCGCGGTGGACGAGCCTACTATGAGTATGCTCTTCACTATCAATAACTCTCCTTTCTTCGGCAAGGACGGCAAATTCGTGACTTCGCGTCATATCAAGGAGCGTCTGGAGAAGGAATTGGAGAAGAACCTTGCCCTCAGGGTCAAACCCGGTCCTACCGCAGATTCGTTCGTGGTGTATGGCAGAGGCGTGCTTCACCTTTCTGTGCTTATTGAGACCATGCGTCGTGAAGGCTTCGAACTTCAGGTCGGTCAGCCGAAGGTGCTTGACAAGGTGATTGGCGGACAGAGATGCGAACCTATTGAGGAACTTTCCATTGAGGTCCCCGAGCAGTTCGTGGGTGCGGCTATCGAGATTGCCACCCGCCGCAAGGGTGCTCTCATACACATGGGCCCCCGCGGAGACAGAACTCTGCTCGAATTTGAGATTCCTACCCGTGGCCTTATGGGGCTTCGTAGTAACCTGCTTACGGCTTCCCAGGGAGAGGCTGTCGTCGCCCACCGCTTTAAGGACTATCAGCCTTACAAGGGCGAAATCGAGCGCCGCAACAACGGCTCTCTCGTTTCTCTTGAGACAGGTCAGGCTATCGCCTATTCAATGAATAAACTCCTTGATAGAGGTCGTTTCTTTGTCGAGCCCGGTGAAGATATTTACGCGGGTCAGGTCGTGGGCGAACATACCCGAGAGAAGGACCTTAATATCAATATCTGCAAGACTAAGAAACTCACTAATGTGCGTGCTGCTGGTTCGGATGAGAAGATTATCCTGCCGCCCGCTATCAAGTTCTCTCTTGAAGAGGCTCTTGAGTATGTGCAGGAGGACGAGCTTGTGGAGGTGACCCCTCATTTCATGCGTATACGCAAGATTCTGCTCGATCCGCTTGCCCGCAAGAGGAGTAGTGAGAGTGCGGAATAGCTCGTGGAGAGTCCTCCATCGGGGGATAATCCAAACAGCGTGAAAGAGTTTTTGTCAAATCCCAAATATTTATTAACTTTGCAACCCTTTGTAATCAATCTGACGGCTCTCGGAAATGGGACACACCAGTTCGAGGCTGTAGTCGGGAAAGAGTTCTTTGAAGACTTCGGTAATCAGGAAGTTCTGGATGCGGACATCAAAGTGAATGCCGTCATCGTGGTGAAGTCTATGTCTGCCCATGTGCAGGCGGAGATTTCAGGAAGCGTGTCGGTGCCTTGTGATAGGTGTCTGGATGCTGTGGCTCTCGATGTCGATACATCCTTTGAGCAGGACTATGTGCCTGAAGGAGTGGAACTTGATTTCGGTCAAGAGGTTTACGACTATGTTTGCCTTTCCTTGCCGCTCAAGCGTGTGCATGAAGCGGGGGAGTGCAATCCTGAAGCCCTCAAGTACTTGAATGTGGTGGAGGATGAGGACGATTTTGAGGATGGCGATGAGGAGTTTGATTTCGATGACGATATCGAAGATGACGAGGATTTCGAGGACGAAGGAGATTTTGAAGATGACGATTTCTGATGCAAGTCAGATTTTGAATATAATTTGAAGTAATAATTTAAAAAGTATAGCAATGGCACATCCTAAACACAAATTCTCTAAACAGAGAACTGCCAAGAGACGCACCCACGATTTCGCACCGGTGCCGACTCTTACGACCTGCCCCAACTGCGGAGCGACTATCCTCTCCCACCGTATCTGCCCTGAGTGCGGATATTATCACGGGCGTCAGATCATAGTGAAGAACGCTGAGTAAGACTTGGCGTACGAAGAGCCGGATGTCGCGGTTTTCCGTGGGTGTCCAACGCTCTTTCTTGGATCCTTAGTTCAACGGATAGAACGGAGGTTTCCTAAAC
>CAZNDD010000048.1:0-8381 GCA_964571735.1 uncultured Muribaculaceae bacterium
CCCCATTTGGCGGGAATGGAGACTTCGTAAGTGTCTCCTTCATACATCCTTACGAGGGCGATTTGCCATCCCATGATGAGGTCCCGCACCTGAAAGAGAGCAGGCAGTGAGCCTTGGGTGGAGTCAAAGACAGTCCCATCTATGAGGCGCCCGGTATAATGCGCGTAGACCATGCTGGACGCTTTGGGGTGCACATTCCCGCGACCAGTAGCGAGTTTCTTGAGTATCACGCCGTTGTCGAGGACGATCACACCTTCTTCTTTAGCTTTTTCTTCGAGCCACGCCTCGTTCTCAAGGCGGTATTGGACCACTCTGTTGGGTTGTTTCTTTCTGCTCATTTGTTATAATTAATTATTGTCCGCACTCGCGGGGAATTTTAGAAATCCCTCGCAGGCAATCTATTGGGCAGATATCAACTTTTCCCAGAAAGAGTGCCCGTCGTCAAGCATTTCACTGCAAAACCGCAGTTCGCACAAAAGACAAAGATAATGAAGTTTCCGGTAAGGAGAATCCGTGGAAAATGTTTATCTTTATGTTATGTTAGAAATCGGAATCAAAGGTCACCAGGAGACGACGGTGACAGCAGCGAATGTGGCTTCCAATGTCGGTAGCGGCATGGTGCAAGTATTCGCAACACCTATGATGATAGCGTTGATGGAAAAGGCTGCAGCTCTTTCCATAGAGCCGTACCTCGAAGACGGTCAGAGCAGCGTCGGGACGCATATCGATGTGACTCATTGCTCGGCTACCCCCGTGGGTATGAAAGTGTGGGCAGATACGGAAGTCGTTGAAATTGACCGTCGTAAAGTTACTTTTAGCGTCAAGGCATACGACGAGAAGGGCCTTATCGGAGAGGGCACTCACGAGAGGTTCGTCATCGACATAGAGAAATTCATCGCCAAGGCCCAGGCGAAATAGTCTTTACCTCCGTAGCAGATCTTCAAAACGGGAAGCGAAAGTCTGCCACGAAAGGGCATCTCGTTTAGCGGCGATGGCTGACTGACAGGCGGTTGCGGTATCGGGAGAATCAAAGTAAGACTTGATACCCTCCGCAATAGCCGCCGCTTCGGCAGAAGGAACGACCACTCCGCAATCCCCTATTTCACTTTTCAGTCCGCCTACATCGGTCACAAGCATAGGCCGCCCGAAATGGAGTGCAATTGCTGAAATTCCGCTTTGGGTCGCACTGCGGTAAGGAAGCGTCACAAGGTCCGAGGCGCAAAAGAAATTCTTCACCTCTGCATCTGCTATATACTTGAGATGCAATGATATACGATCCTTAGCGGGAGAGGAATCAATAATACTTTGATACTTCTCAAACGAACCGTATGGCTCTCCCGCTACGATCAGACGGTAGGAATCGTCCAGCTTCGAAAACGCTTCAAGCAGCAGGTCAAGCCCCTTGTATTCGCGTATAAGTCCGAAAAAGAGCAAATTCTTGCGCCCGTCATCAGGTATGCCCAGACGACGCAGCGCCTCCTGCTTCTGCAGCGGAGCACCGAAATTGGAATAAATGGGATGGAATAGTGTCAGTTTCTCCAACTTCCCGCCGGTAAGTGAATCTATATCCATCGAAACGGCGTCGCTCAAAGCAATTGCAGCATCGCATCCGCGTAGGAAATAGCTGGTAAGAGGAATGTCAAAAAAGCGTTTCTCGTGAGGAATCGCGTTGTGTACCAAAGCGATAACTTTGATATTATCTGGCATTGAGCGGACCACGCTTCCGAGCGACGGCCCGAAGAACGACATCCACCAGCTCACTATAAGCACATCGGGATTCCAGTCGCGGATGGTTCTCGCACACCGCACCCAAGAAAAAGGATCAATCGAATCCAACAGCCTCTCGCCCCTGCTTTCGCCGGGATTCTCCACATATTGGGTCTTCCCCGGGAAAAGCAGTCCCGGATACTGCCTTGAGTAATTGAACGCTTTGACGGTATGTGACTTGGAGAGTTCGGCGAACAATTCGTCGCTGAACTGGGCGATGCCACCCCTATAAGGATAGAAACAGGACAGGAAAGCTATTCGCATATCTTGAAACTGACTAAATCTGTGTTTTCTCCCAAATCTCGGAACGGATTCCAATAAACCGGTTTTGACTTCAACGACTCTATAGGCCCGCGACAAATTCACTCAAAGCCTTGCCGCCGTCAAGCGAAGGCGAATATTCTTCCAATACGCGCAGACCGCCGTGCATAATGGTCCGCAAATCCTTGGCGGTATTGAGCACGCACACATCCCCCGCAAGTCCGCAGACATCAATGCTCTGAATCTCACCGGATTCAATCAGAGAGCCGAGATAATCTCCGGAAGAGGCATTCTGCATAATCGAATACTCTTCTTTATCATCGCGCACACCCTTGTAAAGCGCCTCAAACTCCAAGTTACTTGCGCAAAGCGCTTCAAGCAGAGGCTGATATATGGCGGCACCAGCGGAATGTTGCAGGCAATGCACCGGCCAGGGACCGCCGTTGGGCTCAAATGAACAGTGTTTGTGCGAATGATAATCGGAAGTAACTATAATTCGGGAATAATCATCCTTGCTCAAAGTTCGGACATACTCCGCCAGCGCGTCCATAGCTTGAGTCGCACCTGGCACCGGCAGAGTTCCTGAAATGAAATCAATCTGAGGATCTACAATCAGCAGAACGGAAGTATCGGGATTTCTTGACATACTTGGATTAAAACTCAAATTCAGCGGCGTTTTGAGGTTCTACGCGCTGAATCTCTATTTGATTCTCAAAGGAGACTCATCATAAAGGAGGAAACGGCGGGACTTGCGTATCCAGCGCTGCTCTTCGGTCTTGATATGCTCCTGGACAATGTCTAAATCGATGCCGCCACGCAAATATTCGCTCATTACAGGGTCGGCAAGTACATCGTGAAGCTCCGGAGAGATCTCGAACTGCGAGTAATGCGCAGCGAAATGCCCCATCAGCTCAAGCACATACAAAAGCGAATGGCAGCGTACTCCGTCCTTAAGCAGAATCTGGTATCCGCCGCAGACTTCACCCGCGTATCTGCCAGCATCGGGGACAAAGCGGCAGGGTCTGAACACAGCTCCATCTGCCAAAGGAAGTTGCGAAGCATGCTCGGTATCAATCCATGGTGCACCGAAGTACTCAAAAGCATTGGGAGCACCGAAAGCGGGGCTTATGCTGGTATGCTCCCACAAGCGAGCACCGCACACTATGCGCGAATCGGAACGGGACTTGTCAATCAAGTCTGATGTCCAGGGGCTGAGCTCTGCAGAAATCACATGCAGAGGGAACTTTGCCTCAATCTCGTCACAATACAACTGGCACAACTCGCCGAGAGTAAGCCCGTGTCTGTGCGCGACCTTGGGCGTCCACGGGTCGGCAGTCACTGAAGGTATGCTCCCTTCGACATCACGGCCGGCAGGATTGGGATGATCCACAATGTATACCGACGGAGGAGTCTCCATACGGGCGCAGCTGCTGAGCAGCCGCATCACATCAAGAGTCTCGGGGGAATACCTGCACCCGCTATCCCTGATGTCGATTACTATCGCGTCCAAGTCTTCCAAATCAGAAGGTGGCGGCACATCACACCTGCCCGAATTAGTCGAAAATTCGGGCAGAACAGGATGTAACATCTTTGTTAAATTGCCTCTGTGTCTGAAGATATCAAAGGTGTAATCCCCTCTCTTCGGATCAAAGGAAGAAAGATCGCACCAGCAGCCGACTCGACCTTGTGAAAGGGCCTTATCACTCTGCAATGACAACTCCGTAGTGCGGAAACTGAACAACATTACGAAGCAAGTATAGCTTTGGCGAACTCCACCACTTCAGCACCGAGAGCATCCGCTCTTTCCTGTGTTGAAGCCTCGCTGTAGACACGGATGATGGGTTCAGTGTTTGACTTTCGGAGGTGCACCCATTCACGGGTAGCCTCGAAGTCAATCTTGACTCCGTCTATTGTATTGATTTTCTCGTCCTTATATTTCTCCTTAAGCGCTTCGAGCACAGGCACCACCGCATCAGCGGAGGGAAGATCGATGCGGTTCTTGGAGATGAAATACTGGGGAAGCGTAGTCTTAAGTTCGCTGACACTGAGGTTCTTGTGTGCAAGATAGCTCAAGAAAAGGGCGACTCCGACCATGGCGTCGCGACCGCAGTGTGAAGCGGGATAAATGACTCCTCCATTGCCCTCGCCTCCAATAATAGCATCTACTTCATGCATTTTGGTGGTCACATTGACCTCTCCTACCGCAGACGCGAAATACTGCCCGCCGTGTTTCTCCGTGACATCGCGAAGTGCGCGGGTTGAACTGAGGTTGGAAACGGTATTGCGAGGGGTAACACCTTGCTTTTCCGCCCTTTCGAGCAGGTAATCCGCCACAGATACGAGGGTGTATTCTTCCACGAAAGGCTGTCCGTTCTCGCAGATGAAAGCAAGTCTGTCCACATCGGGGTCTACGCTGATGCCGAGATCCGCCTTCTCATTCACGACCGTGGAGCAAAGCTCTACAAGGTGTGCGGGAAGAGGCTCGGGATTGTGGGCGAAATCTCCGGTCGGCTCACCGTTGATGGTGATGCACTCGACACCGAGCCTGTCAAGGAGTCTGGGCATAATGATGCCGCCTACTGAATTGACCGCATCAAGTACGACCTTGAAATGAGCATTCTTAATAGCCTCTCTATCAACTGCCTCAAGAGCGAGTACTGAATCTATGTGCTCGTCCGTGAAGTCGTGTTCTTCTATGTCTCCAAGTTTCTCAACGGGAGCGAAATCAAAATCTTCCGAAGCCGCGAGGTCCAGAATCCTCTGACCCTCGGCCGCAGTAAGGAACTCGCCCTTGTCATTGAGGAGCTTAAGGGCATTCCACTGCTTAGGATTGTGTGAAGCCGTAAGGATAATGCCTCCATCGGCTTCAGCGAAACGCACTGCAAGTTCTGTTGTCGGAGTGCTTGCAAAGCCACATTTGATGACGTCTATGCCACAGGATACCAATGTGCCGCAGACGATCTGCTCGACCATCTCACCGCTCAAGCGGGCGTCCCTGCCGACTACCACCTTGTAGCGTTCTCCATTATTAGGAGTCGTCTTGCGCTCTGGGAGCGTAGTGGCGTATGCATAAGTAAACTTAACGATATCGATTGGGGTAAGCCCCTCGCCTGCCGGACCGCCGATAGTACCGCGGATGCCCGAAATGGATTTGATTAGTGTCATAGCTCACAAAAATAGCAATAAAAGTGTAATACCGCATATTGTTATTTCATGATTTTTGACTATCTTTGCCCCGCTTTAACAAAAACACAGCATAACATGAAAAAAGGAACCCATCCCGAAACCTACCGACTTGTAGTTTTCAAGGATATGTCGAACGAGGACGTGTTCATCACCCGCTCCTGCGTCAACACTAAAGAGACGACAGTGATCGACGGTGTCGAGTACCCTCTCGTGAAGGTGGAAATTTCAAACACTTCCCACCCTTTCTACACCGGCAAGACCAAGATTATCGACTCCGCCGGACGTGTCGACCAATTCTACCAGAGATACAAGTCCAGAAAGAAGTAATTGTCTTTCTGTTAAGGATAAGGGAGTTGCAGCGATGTTGCAGCTCCCTTTTTTGTGGGTACGGACAGTGGCTGGTTTAGGAAGTTGTCTCGGATTTGTTTTCCAAGACTTGTCGCGCCAGGGTTCCGGGCTAAAAGTTTTGACCCGCCCGTGCCGCGCCTTTTGCGGGGGATATGATTAGTTATCAGATGTATTATGAAAAGCTCAGAGATTAGACTTTCGGATCACTTCGACTACGGCAGACTGCTTAGATTTACCCTGCCCTCAATCGGCATGATGATCCTGACTTCCATATACACCATTGTGGACGGATTTTTCGTGTCCAATTATGCCGGTAAGACGGCTTTTGCTGCGCTCAACCTAATATATCCGTTTATCCAAGTGCTTGCCTGTGGCGGACTTATGTTCGGCACTGGAGGTACGGCGATTGTCTCCAGGCTGCTCGGCAAACAGAATCCGGTCAAAGCCAACAAGGTATTCTCGCTTTTAATTTACGGCTCTATTATACTCTCCGTAATTCTTGCGGTTTTGGGGCAGGCTTTCGTTCCCAAGGTTGCGGTTCTGCTCGGAGCGTCCCCTGAGATGCTCCCCGACTGCGTCAAATATGCCAGATATCTGCTCGCTGCACTGCCCGCGCTTTTCCTGCAGTTCTTCTTTCAACCTTTCATGATTGCGGCTGAAAAGCCTAAACTCGGATTCTTGATCACGCTCATCGCGGGCGTTGCGAACATCATAGGAGACTATGTGCTCGTGGGAGTACTCGGTATGGGACTGGACGGTGCCGCCATAGCTACGGTCCTAAGTCAGATCCTCGGAGGAGGCATACCTCTGATTTTCTTCTTTAACAAGAACAATGGTACGCCGCTGCATATCGGCAGATCCACTCGGCAGTTGAAATACCTTGGGGAAGCAGCAGTCAACGGCTCATCGGAACTTCTCTCCAACATCTCAGCATCAGTCGTAAGCATGGTCTATAACCTGCAGCTGATGAAGTTTATGGGCGAGAACGGAGTAGCGGCATACGGTACCATTGCCTATGTTACATTCATATTCGTGGCAATATATGTCGGGTATTCCATTGGAATCGCACCTGTCATAGGTTACAACTATGGTGCGGAGAACGACAGGGAGCAAAAGAGCCTGTTCAAGAAGAACCTCAGTATAATTGCTGTAGCGGCATTGCTTATGCTCGTTCTATCACAGGTACTTGCCGTCCCTCTTTCGGAGCTTTTCGTGGGCTACGACAGAGAACTCGAAGCCCTTACCGAAGGAGCTTTCAGGATTTACAGCATATCATTTCTGATTTGTGGGTTCAATATTTTCGCATCCGCGATGTTCACCGCATTGAGCAACGGAGTCGTGTCCGCAATCATCTCATTTTTCAGAACCTTGGTGTGCGAAGTTGCATGCGTGCTGATTATCCCCAACATATTCGGAATGGACAGCATCTGGTGGTCGGTGACGGTGGCAGAGTGTGTCGCTTTGTGCCTGTCTGTATTCTTCCTCTTGAGACTCAAAGGCAAATATAAATATATGTAGTCCACCGCACAGAGTTCCTTCTAATAAAAAACGGCTGCCACTCATGAAGTGACGGCCGTTTCTGTAATATTCTGCACCCGATTATAGATTCTTCTTGATAAATGCCGTGCTGAGCTTGGCTGGCAGAGCCAAATCTTCCGGAAAACAGTGTGACAGACCTGGAAGCCTGACATAGGAGGCGTTGGGTAGGTAGTCGCAATACCTCTTCGCATCGCGTATCAGTTCCGGACTGTCATACTCCCCTTGTAGGACGAGCACAGGACCGGTGTAAGCCGAAGTTCGCCCGAGAACATCCATTTCCCTGGCGGAGTCCGCATAAGGACGACCGAGATGGGTCCCCGACCAGAATGCTATGGAGTCGGGCATACTCTTGGAAATGTCATATCCGAAGAGGTCTCCATTTACCGCCATGCTGTGGATACATGCCGCAGGAGCAAGAAGAATGACGCATTTCACCTTCTCCACTCCGCTGTCACCGGCGAAAACTCCGGCTTCGAGCCCTCCTTGGGAATGTCCACACACGGCTATGCGCTTCGAATCCACCTCGGGCAGAGACACTACATAGTCGTAGATGCGGTTAAGGTCCTCCAGTTCATTGTCAAGCGTCATCCCGCTGAATGCCCCGTCGCTGATGCCGTGCCCGTTGAAATCGAATTTCACTACGGCATAGCCCTCTTTGAGCAAGGAATCCCTTATGGAAAGTAGCTGGGCTTCGTTCTGATGGCCGGTGAGTCCGTGACATACTATGACGGTCGGGCATGGCGTCTCCGCTCCATCGGGAAGAGTGATATTGCCGCGTAATGTGCCTACCGAGCCCTTCACTTCGAAATCCCCGGCAAAACAAGCCGCGACCGAAGAGGCCACGGCGAGCAATGTTGAAATCAGTCTGCGCATTATTCTTCCTCTTTCCAAAGTCCGTGCAGGTTGCAGTATTCGCGAGCGGCAACGGCCTTTGCCCCGGTTGTGAATTCCGCTACGGGCTTGTCCTCGGGAGTAAGGTTTTTGCGAAGCACAACTCCGTCATCTGTAAAGAGTTCGATAAGCTGGATATAGTGCTCCGGAGTCATCGGATGCTCCACGCTGCCGACACTGACCTTGTAGCCTTTGTCGGTCTTCTCTATCACGGGGACATGCTTTTCTCTCGCACCATCAGTGGTGTTCTCTTTGAGGAGCTGCATCTCTTCTCCGCAGCAGACAGGAGCGCAAGTGCCTGCGACAAGCACTTCTACAATATTACCGCACAAGGCGCATTTATAAATTTCATTGGTCTTGGACATAACAAGTAATGTTTTAGTTGTTCA
>CAZNDD010000049.1:0-5709 GCA_964571735.1 uncultured Muribaculaceae bacterium
CCCTTCATCACATTCTCAAGGATATCCCAAATGACAGGATCGCGACGGTCGACAATCTTCTTTGCAGACTTGACTGTCTTCACGATACCGCGCTCGATGAGCTTGCGTATGATGAACGGTTTGTAAAGTTCGGCAGCCATGAATTTAGGCAGACCGCACTCATGCATATTGAGTTCAGGACCGACAACGATAACAGAACGGGCCGAATAGTCCACACGCTTACCGAGGAGGTTCTGACGGAAACGACCCTGCTTACCCTTGAGCGAATCGGACAGGGACTTGAGTGCCCTGTTCTGGTCGCTACGGACAGCTGAAGACTTCTTGGAGTTGTCGAAAAGACTATCGACCGCTTCCTGGAGCATACGCTTTTCATTGCGCAGAATCACCTCAGGAGCCTTTATCTCGATAAGTTTCTTGAGTCGGTTATTACGGATGATGACTCTACGATAGAGGTCATTAATATCCGAAGTGGCAAAACGACCGCCATCCAGAGGCACCAGTGGACGCAAATCCGGAGGTGTCACAGGAAGGACTTTCATGACCATCCACTCGGGACGGTTCTTGCCGTTGGACTCCTGGAACCACTTCACGACCTGCAGACGCTTGAGGGTTTCAGCCCTGCGCTGCTGGGAAGTTTCGGTGAGAAGTCTCTGACGGAGCTCCTTTGCGAGTTCGTCGACATCTATTTCCTTGAGAAGGTCATAGATACCCTCCGCGCCCATCTTTGCGATGAACTTGGCGGGATCACTATCTGAAAGGTGTTCGTTGCCGGGGAGACGGTTGAGCACATCCAGATACTCATCCTCGGAGAGGAGTTCCATCTTGGCTATGCCACTATCTCCGCTCTTGATTACGATATACTTCTCGTAGTAGACCACTGCATCAAGCTTCTTGGCGGGAAGCCCGAGCATCGCGGAAATCTTGTTTGGAGCACTCTTGAAATACCAGATGTGAGCCACGGGAACCGTAAGGGAAATGTGTCCCATACGCTCTCTACGGACTCTCTTCTCGGTAACCTCGACACCACACCTGTCGCAGATGATACCACGATAGCGGATACGCTTGTACTTGCCGCAGTAACATTCATAGTCCTTGGTGGGTCCGAAGATTCTCTCGCAGAAGAGTCCGCCCATCTCAGGCTTATAAGTCCTGTAGTTGACGGTCTCAGGTTTCAGCACCTCACCGCACGATCTCTCGGTAATATCCTCCGGAGATGCGAGCGAGATGCTGATCGAAGAGAAGTTGCTCTTGACCTTGGAATCTTTGTTATTGAAAGAAGGCATATTCTTACTTGACGATAATTTTTAATCCAAAGTGACCTTGAGTCCAAGTCCGCGAAGCTCATGCAAGAGCACGTTGAGGGACTCGGGAATGCCGGGCTGGGGCATAGGATCGCCCTTGACGATAGCCTCGTAGGTCTTAGCTCGTCCTGTCACGTCATCAGACTTGACGGTAAGCACTTCCTGAAGGATACTTGATGCACCGAATGCTTCGAGTGCCCAAACTTCCATCTCTCCGAATCTCTGTCCACCGAACTGGGCTTTACCTCCGAGAGGCTGCTGGGTAATCAGTGAATAAGGACCGATCGAACGGGCGTGCATCTTGTCGTCAACCATGTGACCGAGTTTGATCATATAGATGACACCAACGGTGGCACACTGGTCGAAATAATCACCGGTACCGCCATCACGCAGGCGAGTCTTGCCATAACGAGGCAGACCTGCCTTATCGGTGTAATCATTGATCTCATTCAGAGAAGCACCGTCGAAAATAGGAGTGCTGAACTTGACACCGAGTTTCTTACCGGCCCATCCGAGTACGGTCTCGTAAATCTGACCGAGGTTCATACGGCTAGGCACACCGAGAGGGTTGAGCACGATATCCACGGGAGTACCATCATCAAGGAACGGCATATCCTCCTGACGGACAATCTTAGCTACTATACCCTTGTTACCGTGGCGGCCTGCCATCTTGTCACCGACAGTGATCTTACGTTTTTTGGCGATATAGACCTTAGCGAGCTGCATGACACCATTGGGGAGCTCGTCACCGATCTTGATCTTGTCAATCTCGCGGCGGCAGAGGGCATCCTCTTCTTTCTTGGTGAGGCAGTAGTTGTTAATCAACTGACTGATAAGCTCGCTCGTATTGGGGTCTGAAGTCCAATCGCTGGAATTGATATTCTCGTAATCGATATTCTTGAGGATATCGACAGTGAACTTCTTGTCCTTGGCAATAATTTCGACGCCATAGAGGTCGAATACGCCATTGCTCTTACGGTTTTTGGTAAGTGCAACAAGCCTCTGAAGGAAGTCGGCACGAAGTTTCTCCGCTTTCTGGTCGTACTTGGCCTGACGGAGGTCAATGCGTGTCTTCTGATCAGCCTTAGTGGAACTACCCTTGCGACCTGTCTCCTTGGCGGGACGGGTATAGAGAGCAGTAGCGATGACTGTACCGCTGAGTGAAGGATTAGCCTTGAGAGAGGCATCTTTCACATCACCGGCCTTGTCTCCGAAGATAGCCTTGAGCAGCTTCTCTTCAGGAGAAGGATCGCTCTCTCCCTTAGGAGTGATCTTTCCTATCATAATGTCACCCGGCTCGATGTGGGTACCGACCATCACGATACCATTCTCCTGAAGGTGACGAGTTGCATCATCACCGACATTGGGGATATCGTTGGTAAGTTCCTCCATACCACGCTTGGTGTCACGGACTTCAGTAATATATTCGTCTACATGGATAGAAGTGAGGACATCCCACTTGACCATCTCTTCTGACAATACGATAGCATCCTCATAGTTATAACCCTTCCAAGGCATGAACGCGACCATGAGATTGCGTCCGAGAGCAAGCTCTCCACCCTGTGTGGCATAACCTTCGGTAAGAACCTGACCCTTCTGCACACGGTCACCCTTGCGCACGATAGGCGAAAGGTTCACAGTGGTGCTCTGATTGGTCCTACGGTAGTTGGGAAGTTCATAGACAGTCTCTTCAGGAGCAAAACTTACGAACTTCTCGTCATCTGTAAGGTCGTACTTGACATGAATCTCGTTGGCATCGACATAAGTAACCTGGCCCTCGCGTTCTGCAAGAACCTGAGTTCTGGAGTCGACACAAACTCTCTCCTCAAGTCCGGTACCTACGATAGGAGACTCGGGCTTGATAAGCGGCACGGCCTGACGCATCATGTTCGCGCCCATCAAGGCACGGTGAGCATCGTCGTGCTCCAAGAAAGGAATCAAGGATGCAGCCACGGAAGCCATCTGGTTCGGGGCCACGTCCATGTAGCTCACCTCATTCTTGTCAACCACAGGGAAGTCAGCCTCGTAACGGCACTGAATAGTGTCTACATCGACTGTGCCATCGTCCTCCATGGGGACATTGGCGAGTGATACGTATGCATCCTCCTCTTCCTCCGCGCTGAGATAGTGTACACCATCTGCGCTGAGATCCACTTTACCATTCTTCACGTCACGATAAGGAGTCTCGATGAATCCGAGATCGTTGATGCGTGCATATACGCAAAGTGAGGAGATAAGTCCGATGTTAGGTCCTTCAGGAGACTCGATAGGACAGAGTCTTCCGTAGTGAGTATAGTGAACGTCACGAACCTCGAATCCGGCGCGATCACGGCTAAGACCACCGGGACCAAGGGCAGAAAGCCTTCTCTTGTGAGTAATTTCAGCAAGAGGGTTGGTCTGATCCATGAACTGCGAGAGCTGGCTGGTACCAAAGAATGAATTGATGACTGAAGAGAGGGTCTTCGAGTTGATCAAATCAATAGGGTTGAACTGCTCTGCGTCGCGGACATTCATCCTCTCACGGATGGTACGCGCCATACGGCTGAGTCCCACGCTGAACTGGTTAGCAAGCTGCTCACCCACAGTACGCACACGACGATTGCTGAGGTGGTCGATATCGTCCACCGTAGCCTTCGAGTTGATGAGTTCGATGAGATATTTGATAATCTCAACGATATCGGTCTGGGTAAGGACACGCGTCTGGGAAGGAGTATCAAGACCAAGCTTCTTGTTGAGACGATAACGACCAACGTCCCCGAGATCATAACGTTTCTCGGAGAAGAAAAGCTTGTCGATAACATCACGTGCCGTATTCTCATCCGGCGGTTCGGAATTACGGAGCTGTTTGTAGATATAGTTCACAGCCTCAAGCTGTGTATTTGTCGGGTCCTTCTGGAGGGTATTGAAGATGATACCATACTCGGCAGTACTCGCCTCATCTTTCTGGAGGAGGATAGACTTGGTGTCCGTGTCGAGAATAGCTGCGATAGTGTCATCGTCAAGAATCTCTCCCCTGTCCACAATAGGGGAAGTACGCTCCACGGGGATTACCTCACCGGTATCCTCATCCTCGAAGTCTTCAATCCATGACTTGAGAACCTTGGCGGCGAACTTGCGTCCCTTGTTCTGTTCAAGAGCCTCCTGAGTGCAGGGCACCTCATCCGCGAGATTGAAGATGTCGATTATGTCCTTATCGCTGCTATAGCCGATAGCACGGAGTAACGTGGTGACAGGCAACTTCTTCTTACGGTCAATGTAGGCGTACATGACATTGTTGATGTCCGTCGCAAACTCTATCCACGAACCCTTGAAAGGAATTATACGGGCAGAGTAAAGCTTAGTACCGTTGGCGTGCATCGACTGATCGAAGAACACACCGGGAGAACGGTGAAGCTGAGAGACGATAATACGCTCCGAGCCGTTGATGACAAACGTTCCGGCAGGAGTCATATAGGGAATATTCCCTAAGAAAACATCTTGTACGCGCGTATCAAAGTCTTCATGTTCGGGATCGGTGCACGAAAGACGAAGTTTCGCCTTCATCGGCACGCTGTAGGTCAGGCCTCTTTCGAGACACTCTTTGATTGAGTACTGAGGCGGATCCACGAAGTAATCGATAAACTCGAGCTTGTAGTTGTTCCTTATGTCCTCAATCGGAAAAATTTCCTGGAAAACCTGGTAAAGGCCCTCTTCCTTTCTGTTTTCAGGTGCAGTTTCAAGCTGAAAAAAATCCTTGAAGGACTTAATCTGCACCGCCAACAGATCGGGGTAATCCAGAATTTTTGAAGTGGCGAAGTTTATACGCATTGAAAAAAAACTTTAATACGGAAAAAAGGTTTAGAGCCTATTATCCCGGCTCTAAACCTGTTTTGCTCCCTTTTAGGCAGGGAATGGGGTGAGATTACTTAATCTCAACCTCGGCGCCGGCCTCCTCAAGAGTTGCCTTGAGCTGCTCTGCCTCAGCCTTGGAGATCTTCTCCTTAAGCTTTGCAGGGACACCGTCGACGAGATCCTTGGCCTCCTTAAGACCAAGTCCGAGAGCCTCCTTGACAACCTTGATAACACCAAGCTTGGCGGCACCGGCTGAGGTGAGGATAACATCGAACTCTGTCTGCTCGGCCTCCTGAGCGGCAGCACCATCACCAGCGGCAACTACGACAGCTGCGGCTGCGGGTTTGATACCATACTCTTCCTCGAGGATCTTTGCAAGTTCCTGAACATCTTTAACAGAAAGGTTTACCAACTCTTCTGCAAGGGCTTTTACGTCTGCCATAATAATTTATACTTTTTAATTGTTAATAATTCTGAATGAATGTGTTTACTCTGCGGGAGCGGCTTCCTCAGCAGGAGCAGCAGCCTCTGCAACAGGAGCGGTCCACACTTTCTCGTCTTCGGCCTTGCCTTCCGC
>CAZNDD010000049.1:5809-8062 GCA_964571735.1 uncultured Muribaculaceae bacterium
GTGTTCTTCACGACCACAAGCTTGATATTCTGCTCAAAGCACTCTCTACGAAGTTTGCTTGTCTGAGATGCGTTCAGCCCAGCGATATCGGTGATATAGAAATCAGGGCACTCGGCAATCTGAGCTGAGATGCTTTCAATAATCTGATTTTTAAGTTCCTTTTTCATAATCTTGGATTATTACTCAGCACCGCCGAGAACTGACTTGATATCTATCTTAACTCCGGGGCTCATAGTAGTGCAGATAGATGCACCCTGCATGTATGTACCCTTGAGTGACTGGGGCTTGAGCTTTGAAATAGCGCTAAGCACCTCAGCTGCATTCTGAGCGATCTGCTCGGAAGTGAACGATGCCTTGCCTATAGCGGTGTGGATAATACCGGTCTTGTCGACTTTGAAATCGATCTTACCGGCCTTGACTGCCTTGACTGCACCTGCTACGTCCATAGTAACGGTACCGGTCTTGGGGTTAGGCATAAGACCGCGAGGTCCGAGAACCTTACCGAGAGCACCGACTTTAGCCATGACTGAAGGTGTGCAGATGATCACATCGATATCTGTCCAACCCTCTTTGATCTTCTGGCAGTATTCGTCAAGTCCGACGTAATCGGCACCTGCAGCCTTGGCCTCATCCTCCTTGTCAGGAGTACAAAGCACGAGAACGCGCACTGTCTTACCCGTTCCGTTAGGAAGAGTCACAACGCCACGAATCATCTGGTTGGCCTTACGAGGGTCAACACCAAGATTGACAGCCAACTCAACTGAAGAGTCGAACTTGGTATAAGTGATATCCTTCAAAAGAGCACAGGCTTCCTGAAGGGAGTATGATTTGGAAGAATCATACTTGGCCATTACAGCCTTCTGATTTTTAGTTAATTTGCTCATAACGCCTGTGTAATTTTAAAGGTCTGAAGGGAATTCGCCTGTGACAGTAATACCCATACTTCTCGCGGTACCGGCAACCATCTTCATCGCAGAAGCGAGAGTGAAGCAGTTGAGGTCAGGCATCTTGCCCTCTGCGATCTCCTTCACCTGATCCCAAGTGACGGAAGCAACCTTCTTACGGTTAGGCTCGCCTGATGCTGTGCTGATATGCGCGGCTTCCTTGAGGGAGACGGCCACAGGGGGCTGCTTTACCTCAAAAGTATAGGACTTGTCGCTATAGACTGTGATAACTACAGGGAGGACCTTACCTGCCTGTGCCTGCGTGGCGGCATTGAACGCCTTGCAGAAGTCCATGATGTTAAGGCCTTTGGAACCGAGTGCCGGTCCTACCGGAGGCGCTGGATTAGCAGCTCCGCCTTTGATTTGGAGCTTAATGAATCCGGTAATTTCTTTTGCCATGATTAAATACTATTCTTTGGTTACTTGTGTAAAGCTGAGTTCAAGTACGGTCTTGCGTCCAAAAATAACTACAATAACCTTAACTTTGCTTCTGTCTTCGAGAATCTCCTCCACTGTGCCCGTAAAGCCACCGAAAGGACCATCTATAATCTTGACGGACTCGCCAATCTCATAATTGACCACGGCTGTAGCTTCACTGCCGGCGTTCTCGTCCTGAATGCCGAGAATCCTCTGCACCTCTTCCTCGCGGAGAGGCACCGGTATACGCTCAAACGACGAACCGCTCACATCCTTCTTCTCGCTAACAAAACCCGACATCCCCGGTACGAGGTTGCGGATGATGTTCTCAAGTTGAGGACTGAGTCGGCACTCGATAAGAACATAACCAGGGTAAAGCAACCTGTCGGCCACCACCCTTTTGTTGTTTTTGAGTACGATTTCTTTTTTGACCGGGACCAAAACCTGCGCAACGGTATCGGAGATCTGGCTTCTTTCTATCTCCTTCTGAAGATATTCTGCAGCTTTTTTCTCCTTACCGCCTGCTGTCCGCAGAACATACCATTTCATCTCGTCCATAAAGCACGAAAATTATAAGGTATAGATTACAGACATCAGGGACTGGAATGCAAGGTCTATGAGCCAGAGCACAACCGCAACGACGATGGTAGAGACCATCACCAGTACTGCAGATTCCTGAAGTTTATTCCAAGAAGGCCATGATGTCTTCTTAGTCAGCTCGACCCAAGATTCTTTGACGTAATTCGTAAACTTACCCATCTTTACATTTAAAGGACACGACAAGTTGGAAGCGGAAAGCCGTGTCAGTTAAACTATAATCAAAGCGTAACCTTTGATAGCAGGGGAAGCAGGATTCGAACCCACATCGACGGTTTTGGAGACCGCTGAACTA
>CAZNDD010000050.1:0-1610 GCA_964571735.1 uncultured Muribaculaceae bacterium
AAAAAAGTTTGCAATAACAATATTTTGTATTAACTTTGCAGCCCCTTAAAAGGGCGAGGTATGCTCGTGTGCGTAGAAAGGCACTGAACCTCACCGTAAGGAAGAAACAAATTAATTAAAGTAATATAGCAATGTTACAACCAAAGAGAACCAAGTTCAGAAGGGAACAGAAAAACCGGATGAAAGGCATGGCCCAGAGGGGTAATCAGCTCGCGTTCGGCTCTTTCGGTATCAAGACCCTTGAAAACTGTTGGCTTACAGCGCAGCAGATTGAAGCTGCCCGTCAGGCTATCTCACGTTACATGAACCGTGAGGGCCAGATCTGGATCAGGGTATTTCCCGTTAAGCCGGTCACCAAGAAGCCTCTCGATACCCGTATGGGTAAGGGTAAAGGCGATCCCTATGGATTCGTAGCCCCTATCACTCCCGGTCGTATCCTCTTCGAGGCAGAGGGTGTCCCCCTCGAGATCGCCAAGGAGGCGATGAGACTCGCAGCGAACAAGCTCCCCGTAGCTACTAAGTTCGTCGTTCGCAGAGATTATGTCGAATAATTAAACTTCAGAGAAGAATGAAAGCAGCAGAAGCACGCGAAATGTCAATTGCGGACCTTCGTGACCGTATCGCAGTCGAGAAGTCGAATCTCGATCAGATGAAGATCAATCACGCTATCTCTCCGCTGGAGGACACGTCCAAGTTTAGGAAGACCAGAAGGGATATCGCTCTGATGATCACTATTCTTGCACAGAAAGAGAAACAAACCAACTAAATGCGCAGACTTATGGAAAGAAATCTTCGTAAGGAAAGAATAGGGGTCGTGGTCAGCAATAAGATGGACAAGACAATCGTCGTAGTCGTCGAGCGCAAGGAGAAACACCCCATGTACGGCAAGTTCGTCAAGAAGACCACCAAGTTCGTTGCACAGGATGACAAGAACGAGTGCGGCATCGGTGATACCGTTCGCATTATGGAGACCCGTCCTCTCAGCAAGACCAAGACTTGGAGATTAGTAGAAATCATAGAAAAGGCTAAGTAATTATGATACAGCAAGAAACTCGTTTACAGGTAGCCGACAACTCCGGAGCTAAGGAAGTCCTTTGCATCCGTGTGCTTGGAGGTACCCATCATCGTTATGCGTCTGTCGGTGATCAGATTGTCGTCTCTATCAAGAGCGCTATCCCCGGCGGCGATGCCAAGAAGGGTACGGTTTCCAAGGCTGTAGTCGTGCGTACCAAGAAGGAAATTCGCAGACCCGACGGATCTTACATCCGCTTCGATGAGAATGCATGTGTCCTTCTCAACAACGCCGGCGAGCTCCGCGGTACCCGTATTTTCGGTCCCGTGGCCAGAGAGCTCCGTGAGAATTATATGAAGATTGTTTCACTCGCCCCCGAGGTCCTTTAACATTAGCACACTATGAGCAAATTACACATCAAGAAAGGTGACAATGTAATCGTCATCGCGGGCAATGACAAGGGCAAGACCGGTAAGGTCCTCAGCGTCATCCCTGCCGAGAACCGCGCAGTGGTTGAGGGCGTGAACCTTGTCAGCAGACACACCAAACCCAACACCAAGGCTCCTCAGGGTGGTATCATCAAGCAGGAGGCTCCCAT
>CAZNDD010000050.1:1710-7967 GCA_964571735.1 uncultured Muribaculaceae bacterium
GCAGCCGAGCTCTCACTCATCGCCGGACAGAAGGCTCTTATCACCACCTCCCGTAAGGATATCTCCAACTTCAAACTCCGTAAGGGTATGCCTGTCGGCGTGAAAGTTACCCTCCGTGACGTGAAGATGTACGAGTTCCTCGAGAGACTCATCCGTGTGGTTCTCCCTCGTATCCGTGACTTCAACGGTGTCGCTGAGAACATGGATGGTCGTGGTAACTACACCCTCGGTATTAAGGAGCAGATTATCTTCCCTGAGGTTGACATCGACAAGAACCCTCGTATCCACGGTCTCGAGATCACATTCGTGACTTCCGCCCGTAACGATGAAGAGTGCCACGCTTTGCTTGAGGCATTCGGTATTCCTTTCAAGAAACATAACAACTAATCGATATGGCAAAAGAATCAATGAAAGCCCGCGAAGTAAAGCGCGCAAAACTCGTTGCCAAGTATGCCGAGAAGAGAAAGGCTCTCAAGGAAGCAGGCGACTACGCTGCTCTCGACAAACTCCCCAAGAACGCATCTCCTGTGCGTCTGCACAACCGTTGCAGCATCACCGGTCGTCCTAAGGGATATATGAGGGCATTCGGTCTGAGCCGTATCCAGTTCAGGGAGATGGCTTCTAATGGCCTTATCCCCGGCGTCAAGAAGGCAAGTTGGTAGAATTAAAAATTTCTAAGCAATATGACAGATCCTATCGCAGATTTTCTCACAAGGATTCGTAATGCCTATTCAGCAGGCAAGAAGATCGTCGAAATACCTTCGTCCAAGATGAAGGTTGCGATGACTCAGATTCTTTTTGAGAAGGGCTATATCCTCAGCTACAAGGTAGTCGAGAATCAGCCGCAGAATATCATCAAAATCGCTCTCAAATATCACCCCAAGACCAAGGCTCCGGCCATCAAGGGCATCGATCGTATTTCAAGCCCCGGTCTCAGGCGTTATGCCGATGCTGAGAACCTTCCTCGCGTTCTCAACGGACTCGGTATCGCGATTTTGTCCACATCCAAGGGCGTCATCACTGACAAGGAAGCCAAAGAGCTCGGAGTCGGCGGTGAGGTCGTATGCTATGTCTATTAATCATAACATCAAAATAAATGTCACGAATTGGTAAATTGCCTGTACACCTTCCGACCGGAGTAACAGCTGAGCTGCTTCCCGGCAACGTTGTGAAGGTTAAAGGACCTCACGGTGAGCTTTCTCAGAAAGTAGACGCGGACATCGCGGTCACCATTGAGGACAATCAGATCAAATTTGCCCGCCCCACTGACCTTCCTCGTCACAGGTCGATGCACGGTCTCTATCGTGCTCTCGTCCACAACATGGTAGTCGGTGTAAGCGAGCAGTACACTATCAAGCAGGAGCTCGTAGGTGTTGGTTACAGAGTAGCTGCACTTCCTGGCAATATCCTTCAGTTCTCTATCGGATATTCCCACAGCATCCAGCTTCAGCTCCCCGCTGAAATCAAGGCAGAAGTCCCTGATGTCAAGAAGGGAGAAAATCCGGTGCTCATCCTGAAGAGCTGTGACAAGCAGCTCGTTGGCCAGGTAGCCGCAAAGATCCGTTCGTTCCGCAAGCCTGAACCTTATAAGGGCAAGGGTATCAAGTTCGTCGGTGAGCAGCTCCGTCGTAAGGCAGGTAAGACAGCGGCAGCTAAATAATTAGGAGGACAGAATCATGGCATTGAATAGAATTGAAAGAAGAAAAAGGATTCACTATCGTATCCGTAAGCATGTCAGTGGTACTGCCCAGAGACCCCGTCTTGCGGTATTCAGAAGCAACAAAGCCATCTATGCACAGGTAATCGATGACGAGCAGGGCAAGACACTTGTCGCCGCTTCATCACTTGACAAGGCCCTCAAGGTCGAGTGCAAGGACAAGACCGGCATCGAGGTTGCTGCACTTGTTGGCAAGGCTGTAGCCGAGCGCGCTATCGCAGCAGGCATCACGACGGTCAGCTTCGACCGTGGAGGATACCTCTACCACGGCAGAGTGAAGAGTTTGGCAGACGCAGCCCGTGAAGGCGGTCTTGTATTCTAATTTTGCACTTTTTTACTATGGCAAATACAAACGTTAAAAGAGTAAAGACGTCTGATCTTGAGCTTAAGGACAGACTCGTAGCCATCCAGAGAGTCACCAAGGTGACCAAGGGTGGTCGCCACTTCCGCTTCGCCGCCATTGTGGTGGTCGGTGACGGCAATGGTGTCGTAGGTTACGGTCTGGGTAAGGCAAATGAGGTCACTGCAGCTATCACTAAGGCTACGGAAGACGCTAAGAAGAACCTTGTGAAGGTCCCCATCATCGGACTTACCATTCCTCACGAGCAGGAAGCTCGTTATGGTGGTGCGAAAGTGTTCATGAAACCTGCAGCCCCCGGTACCGGTGTTAAGGCAGGTGGTGCTATGCGTGCTGTTTTCGAGTCCGCCGGCGTCCAGAACGTTCTCGCAAAGTCCAAGGGTTCATCCAACCCCCACAACCTTATCAAAGCTACCGTTGCAGCTCTCACAGAGATGCGTGACGCTTATACGGTTGCAGGGCTGCGCGGTATTCCCATGTCCAAGGTGTTCAACGGTTAAATCATCAGGAATATGGCAAAGCTTAAAATAACCCAGGTTATCAGCAAGAACGGCGAGACCAAGCGTCAGATCGCCAACCTCCGTTGCCTCGGCATCCGCCACCTCAACCAGAGCGTTGAGATTGAGGACACCCCGGTCGCAAGAGGTCAGATCGCCAAAGTGGCGCATCTCGTTAAAGTTGAAGAACTTGCTAACTAAAAGAAGGAGACCAAAGATATGAAACTTGAAAATTTGACTCCTGCAAAGGGCTCTACCAAAGCAAGAAAGAGAATTGGTCGCGGTGAAGGCTCCGGTCGTGGTGGTACTTCCACACGCGGTATGAACGGTGCCGGCCAGCGCTCTGGTTTCTCACACAAGCTCGGCTTCGAAGGCGGACAGATGCCTATCCAGAGGCGTATGCCCAAGTTCGGTTTCAAAAACCCCACCCGTGTGGAGTACAAAGCCGTTAACGTGTCTACTATTGAAGTGATCGCCCAGAGACTGTCTCTCACAGAGATTGGTCCCGACGAGATCAAGACAGCCGGATTCGCCTCCAAGACAGACCTCATCAAGGTCCTCGGCACAGGCGAGATCAAGACCGCTGTTACCGTCACGGCCGACGCTTTCTCAGCTTCAGCTATCTCTAAGATCGAGGCTGCCGGTGGTAAGGCAGTCAAAGCCGAATAAGAGCAATGAAGTTCGTAGAGACAATCAAGAACATCTTCAAGATTGAGGAATTACGCAAGAGGATAATTTACACATTATCCCTCTTGCTTGTCTATCGTCTCGGCTGCTTCATCGTGCTTCCGGGTATCGATGCATCGATGCTCGCCACCCTTCAGAGCAATGCAAATCAGGGACTTGTCGGTCTTCTGAACATGTTCTCCGGTGGTGCATTCGGTAACGCCTCCATCTTCGCATTGGGTGTGATGCCGTACATCTCGGCATCCATCGTCATCCAGCTGCTCGGAGTGTTCGTCCCTTACTTCCGCAAACTTCAGATGGAAGGTGAAAGCGGAAGGAAGAAGATGAACCAGATGACTCGTGTGCTCACGATTCTCATCATCTGCATCCAGGGCCCTGCATATCTCGCATCTATCCATGCTCAGATTCCTGCAGAAGCATTCGTTGCAGTTCGTACCCTCGGCTGGAGCAACTTCGTATTCAACCTTGTGTCCACGATAATCCTTATGGCCGGTTCCATGTTCGTCATGTGGCTCGGTGAAAGGATTACCGACAGAGGCATCGGTAACGGTATTTCCATCATCATCATGATAGGTATCGTCGCCCGTCTGCCTTACGCCATTGTCGCTGAGGTCGGAGAGAAGATCTCCACCACCAACGGCAGTTGGCTCCTGCTCATCATCGAGTTCGTGGTGTGGTTCTTCGTGATCGTTGCCACCATCGCTATCGTGCAGGCAGTTCGCAAGGTCCCTGTGCAGTATGCAAAGAGAGTTATCGGCAATCGTCAGTACGGCGGTGTGCGTCAGTACATCCCTCTGAAGATCAACGCTGCGGGTGTGATGCCTATCATCTTCGCCCAGGCCCTGATGCTCTTCCCCATACTTTTCTCCCGCTGGGATGCAACTCGTGGACTCGCTGCCACGCTCAGCAACTACACGGGATTCTGGTATAACTTCCTTTTTGCACTCCTCGTTATCATCTTCACATACTTCTATACAGCCGTTACTGTCAATCCGACTATGATGGCAGAAGATATGAAGCGCAACGGTGGGTTCATTCCCGGAGTGAAGCCCGGCAAGAAGACCGTCGAGTATCTTGACTCTGTGATGTCACGTGTCACTCTCCCCGGTTCAATAGCCCTCGCACTTATCGCCATTTTCCCGGCGATTGCGATGAAGCTCGGAGTATCCAACTCCTTCGCAAGTTTCTATGGAGGCACATCGCTTCTGATTCTTGTGGGTGTGGTGCTCGACACTCTGCAGCAGATTGAGAGTTATTTGCTGATGCGTCACTACGACGGTCTGATGAAGACAGGTCGTCTGAGCGGCAGGTCAGGTATGTAGAGTATTCTGATATAGAATTATAGTAACAATGGTTAAGCCTAAGACAGAAGAAGAGATAGAACTGTTGAGAGAGAATGCTATTCTCGTCTCGAAGACTTTGGCGGAAGTCGGTAAGGTGGTCGCCCCAGGTGTGACAACTCTTGAGTTGAATAGGGTGGCAGAGACTTTCATCAGAGATCATGGTGCAGTTCCGAGTTTTCTCGGTTTCGAAGGCTTTCCTGCAGCGCTCTGTCTCTCCGTTAACGATGTCGTGGTCCACGGTTTTCCTTCGGACTACGTGCTCAAGGAGGGAGATATAGTCTCGGTAGACTGCGGTACTTTGTACAAGGGGTATCAAGGCGACTCCGCTTACACTTTCCCTGTTGGAGAAGTTGATGCGAAGACCCGTAAACTCCTTGATGTAACCAAAGAATCGCTCTACCGAGGTATAGGAGCGGCTGTAGCAGGCGGCAGAGTCGGAGACATCGGATACGCGGTGCAGTCGTATGTCGAATCATTCGGTTTCTCCGTGGTCAGAGAACTTGAAGGTCACGGACTTGGCAAGGAAATGCACGAGCAGCCCGGCATCCCCAACTATGGGCGTCGCGGACGCGGTACACACCTTGTGGACGGAATGGTTATCTGTATCGAGCCTATGATTAACGCAGGAGGACGCGGGGTGTACCTCGACCGTAATGGTTGGGCAGTCCATACCGCCGACAAGTGCAAATCGGCTCACTACGAACTTACGGTTGTTGTCCGTCACGGCAAAGCTGAACAGTTGTCTACCTATGATTTTATAGAGAAAGATCCCTCAATCAGGTATAAGTAACAAAGAGAATTTCAATGTCAAAACAAGTAGCAATAGAACAGGACGGCAAAGTCATCGAAACCCTGCCCAATGCAATGTTCAAGGTAGAGCTTGAGAGCGGACATGTGCTCCTGTGCAATATCTCAGGCAAGATGCGAATGAATTTTATCCGCATCCTCTGCGGAGACAGAGTGAAAGTTGAGATCTCTCCCTACGACTTGACAAAAGGGAGAATATCTTTCAGATACAAGTAAATATATCACCATTATGAAAGTCAAAACATCCATCAAGAAGCGCAGCGAGGATTGCAAGATCGTCCGTCGTAAGGGTCGTCTCTATGTGATTTGCAAGAAGAACCCCAAGTTCAAAATGCGCCAGGGATAATAGTTAACAAGTAAAAGAATAGAATATTATGGCACGTATAGCCGGTGTTGATTTACCCAATAACAAAGCAGGAGAGATAGGATTGACCTATATCTTCGGTATCGGTCGCTCCTCGGCGAAGAAGATTCTTTCCGAGTGCGGTATCGATCCCTCCGTCAAGGTAGGGGAATGGGATGACGACCAGGTCGCTGCGATCCGTAGCAAGATTGCTTCCGAGTACAGGATCGAGGGTGAGCTTCGTTCGTCAGTCCAGATGGACATCAAGCGTCTCATGGATATCGGATGCTATCGCGGTATCCGCCACCGCAGCGGACTTCCCGTACGCGGACAGAGCACTAAGAACAATGCCCGTACACGCAAGGGCAAGAAGAAAACTGTTGCCAACAAGAAGAAGGCGACCAGATAATAATTGATGAAGTATGGCAAAGAAAACAACAACATCCAAGAGGGTTGTCAAGGTCGACGCTAATGGCGAGGCCCATATCTCATCAACCTTCAACAA
>CAZNDD010000051.1:0-7749 GCA_964571735.1 uncultured Muribaculaceae bacterium
GCTCTCTGGCGCTTCGCAGATTGCTGATATTGGTAGTCAAATTAAGTCTCGGGCAGTTGATAATAAAGTAAAGCAACAGAACGCAGAAACGGAGCGTTACAACGCTGAAACTAACCGTATGAACGCCGATAACGAGACGCGGAAAACTGATGCATTTGTACAGACTTCCGAAGTTGAAAGGCAGTTGAAGCGTTCTATGATTACTCTTAATGAGAAGCAAACCGAGGTAATGGAAGCGCAAATCGTTGATTATAACAGTAAGGTTGATGCGCGTACGCAAGAATTATCGTTGAAATGGTATCTTGCCAATCTTGAAGAAGATAAATTTGAATTTTCAAAGTTCAAGTATAATGATACTGAGCGTCCTAAGTCTATGGCAGAAATAGCTAATCTTGAAGCGCAAACCGCTTTGTCTTCTGCTTACGAGGAACTTGCTAAAACGGAAGCTTGGGCAAAAGCAAGTGAAGTTGAGCGTGAAAATATGCTTGCTGAAAATGCTACTCGTAGGCTTCAGCATGATATGGAAATGGAAGACAAGCGTTTTGAGCAAGATGTGGCAGAGTGGAAGCAAGGTGTTAAAGATGCCAAGAAAGAACGCATTTGGAATGCCGTTGGTATGGGCTTAAATGCTGTTACTTCTCTTGCAGGTGTTCGTGCAAATGTTTTTGGTTCACTTACGAATGTTGCAGGCTCTGTTATTTCAGCATCTGCCAAGCGTTACGCTACTGATAAGCAATTTGCTTCCGATATGATACAAGCAACTGACCGTCTTCGTACCAAACGAACTTATACCGGTAAATATGATTCTAAAGGTAAATTCTATCCTACAGAAGGTTCATATACAAAGTATGATTAAAAAAATGCGTGCGCGTGTGCGCCTATTAATTAGGCGCGCGCGTGCGCGTAAATAAAAATTACTATATTTGCATATGGATAATTTTGAAGAAGAAGTAATCCGTTACTTAAATGAAAGTAGTAAACGCAGTGATGAAACATTGAACAATGTTGCTTCGTCTGTGTCTTCCATAGGTAAATTTTTGTTTCTTGGTCTGCTATTTACATCTTTTGTAATTGTTGCAGTTGTTGCCCTACTCATCTATTTTATAGAGTTCCATTTGTAATCTATTTATACACTTTATATTATGTTAACATACATAATATGGAGTTCTGCCCCATAGGAAATGGGGTTCGTGAATGTCGGCTATTTCCCAAATGAAAAGTCGGCAGATAATTGCTACCGGTTCGATTCGAGAGTACAGGACTACTTTTTACTTATATCGTGTATGTCCTTATAAGTGCGCGTAATCCATTTTCGTAGACCTTTAAATATGACAATATAAGTCAAAGGTAAAATTACGATTAAGCATAACCAGAATGTAGCCATATATTTGAGTTTTAGGTATTAATCCAAAATAAATTAAAAGCCCGATAGCTATTTCTGCCGTGACGTGCAGTCCGGGCAAAGTCCGCTGATGACATAATTGATTTCGCTGGTGCGGTAACCCGAAGGAAGTTCTACTCGGGGGATTGGCAAATCATTGAGGCAGATGGTTTTGTGACAGCTCTCACAGTAGAAATGCACATGTTCGTCCTCATCGATGCCACCATCTTCATCTGCACATTCGCAGGCACAAAACTCATATTTGACTTCCTCCCCCGCCTGAATCTGATGCAGGAGATGATGCTCTCTGAACAACATCAAGTTTCTGAATACAACCGATTTGTCTATCGTTTCCAGAGCGGTCTCCAATTCGCTCATGGACATGGGACGGGAAGAATTGAGCAATTCCCTGAGGATCAATATCCTATTAGCCGTGGGCTTGATGCCCTTCCCGCTTAGTACTCTTTCTTCAATAGCCATAAGACAGTGCTTTTATGCAACGTAGCTACAAATTTAGCAATTATTTTCGCCTGGGCGCTCAATGAGATGAAGTCCAACGGAACTCCCCTTTTTACATGGGGCTAAAATGCGCATTTTTGCCGAGCGCTCGCAATTATGGTAAAACCAACTGTTACTGGAAAAACTTGCATTGACGTAACAGATTATTCATCTCGATTTTATCACATGCGATATTGCAATACAGTTGCAAAGTATCTGCTTTACCTTTGCATCCGAAAAGGACGGAATACTCCGCTCTTAGGCTTAAAACACAAATAGTTATGAAAAAGACATACGAAATTGAGGTTGACTGCGCTTCTTGCGCCAACCTTATGGAAGTTGAGACAAAAAAGATAGATGGAGTCAGCGATGCAGTCGTCAATTTTATGACGCAGAAAATGATAGTCGAGTTCGCTGACGATGCAGACGAGAAGAAAGTCATGAAAGCCGTCCTGAAGGCGTGTAAGAAAGTTGAACCTGACTGTGAGATTTCCTTCTGAGCATAGTATCTTCTAATCTAAGTTTTCGAAA
Organism: uncultured Muribaculaceae bacterium; assembly: GCA_964571735.1. Classification (GTDB taxonomy): domain Bacteria; phylum Bacteroidota; class Bacteroidia; order Bacteroidales; family UBA932; genus Cryptobacteroides. The sequence continues at coordinate 2,411 of CAZNDD010000051.1, forward strand.
CTATGTCACTCACCAAAAAGCAGCGGAAGATGCTCATCCGGATAGTCGTTGCGGCTGTCTGCACCGTTCTGCTTTACTTTATTCCCATCGGAAGTTTTCCTTTAAGACTTGCATTGTATCTGATTGTATATTTGATTATTGGATATGATATTTTGAGGAAGGCGGCGTTGGGAATTTTCAATGGAAGGGTGTTCGATGAGAACTTCCTGATGGCAGTCGCAACGCTCGGGGCATTTGCACTTGCGATAGTGGAAAAGAGCGGTGATTTCAACGAGGCCATTGCCGTAATGCTCTTCTATCAGATTGGAGAATTTTTCCAGAAATATGCTGTCGGCAAAAGCCGTAAGAGTATCTCTGAATTGATGGATATCCGTCCTGACTACGCCAATGTGCTCAGAGGCGGAGTACTTGAAAAAGTCTCACCTGAACAGGTGGCGATTGGCAGTGAAATCGTGGTGCAGGTCGGGGAGAAAGTGCCCATAGATGGCGTTGTTATAAACGGCACGTCCACTCTTAACACTTCCGCGCTAACTGGTGAGAGTCTCCCCCGCTCGGTTGAGCCCGGAATGGAGGTGATCAGCGGATGCATCAACTTGAGCGGAGTCCTCACTGTCCGCACTACCAAGGACTTCGGAGAATCCACTGTATCAAGGATTCTCGAACTTGTGGAGAATTCGAGTTCACGCAAATCCAAATCGGAAGACTTCATATCCAGATTTGCAAGAGTTTATACCCCTATTGTCTGCTATGCGGCCCTCGCACTTGCCGTTCTGCCTCCTGTGGTCAGGCTTATTGCGAGCTGCGATGGAGGCGCGTTGTGGGGCGAATGGATTTACAGAGCCTTGACTTTCCTTGTGATTAGCTGTCCCTGCGCACTGGTTATCAGCATTCCGCTAAGTTTCTTTGCTGGACTTGGCGGAGCGAGCCGCAAAGGCATACTCATCAAGGGTGCAAATTACCTTGAGACACTCTCCAAGGTCAAGACAATGGTCTTTGACAAGACGGGTACATTAACTCAAGGAGTATTTGAGGTAGAAGCGGTACACCATTCTGTAATAGACAATAAGAAACTTATAGAATATGCTGCATTGGCGGAATGCGCCTCGTCGCATCCCATCAGCCGGAGCTTGCAGAAAGCATACGGGAAGGCTATTGACCGCAATCGTGTCGCCGATATCCATGAGATTGGAGGCGAAGGAGTTACAGCGGTGGTCGACGGCGCGAGCATAGCTGCCGGAAATGTCAGGCTTATGAAGCGTGTCGGGGCGGAAGCCATTGATTGCCACTGCGTCGGGACTATCGTACATATAGCGATAGACGGCTCCTATGCCGGGCATATAGTAATCAGTGATATGGTTAAGTCCAACTCGAAGCGTGCCCTGTCCCTGCTCAGGTCGGAAGGTGTAAGGCGTACTGTCATGCTCACCGGAGACAGCGGAAAGGTTGCGGAGGATGTCGCGTCAAAACTTGGCATAGACGGAGTGTACAGCGAACTTTTACCGGCGGATAAAGTGGACAAGTTGGAGTCTCTGCTCGCCTCGAATACGAAATTAGCTTTCGTTGGAGACGGTATCAACGATGCTCCGGTGCTTTCACGAGCAGATGTGGGAATCGCGATGGGCGCCATGGGAAGCGACGCGGCGATTGAGGCTGCGGATGTGGTTCTGATGGACGATGATCCGCTCAAGATAGTCACTGCAATGCGTATCAGTCGGAAGTGTATTGGCATTGTGTATCAGAACATTGTATTTGCATTGGCAATTAAATTCGCATGTCTGGTGCTCGGAGCTCTCGGGATTGCAAATATGTGGCTCGCGGTGTTTGCAGATGTTGGAGTGATGGTGATTGCAGTCCTGAATGCCATGCGATGTTTCTCCGTGAAGGAGGCGTAGTGCAAAGACGGCGTGAATTTGACGCCGTTTTTTCGTATATTCGCGCTCGGTTGTGCCGAACTGAAATCCGGTGTAACGAGTAGATGGTTTACTGGTTCTTATTTTAAGGTTTTGAGAATTCAGCATAACTGATTTTTGAAGACAATTCAAACAGTTTCGTAGAATGTTTTATCCCCTGCTTCAATTGGATGCCGCTCAAGTTGCTGTTGCGGATTCGGTCATAAAAGCGGCTGCCCAGACTCGGGAGGCCGTGGCTGAGAGTTTCAAGCAGGACCCGGAGGGTGCTCTGCATCGGCTTGGAGAAGATGCCCTCAACTTCGGACTCAAGTTGCTTGCAGCCATCGCGATTTACTTCATAGGGGCGTGGCTCATCAAGAAAATAAAGCAGATTCTGGTGCGCTCCATGGAGCGGAAAGCGACCGACAAGGCGATCGTGACATTCACATCTTCGCTTTTGACCATTATCCTTACGGTGATTCTGATAGTGATGGTTATCAGCACGCTTGGGATCAATACGACTTCGCTGGCGGCACTGCTCGCTGCAGGAGGTATGGCACTCGGCATGGCTCTGAGCGGTACGGTGCAGAACTTCGCCGGCGGAATCATGCTCATCATCTTCAAACCTTTCAAGGCTGGTGAGTATATCCAGGCACAAGGCTATGAAGGCATTGTGGCAGAGGTTAATATAGTTTCTACAAAGCTTACTACTCCTGACAACAAGGTAATTGTATTGCCAAACGGAGCGTTGAGTTCAGGAACTATCAACAACTATTCGCGTAAGTCATTGCGCAGACAGGATTTTAGTTTCCCGCTTGCCCATGACGTAGACTTGGACACTGTCATTGAACTTCTCAAGGCCGAAGTCTCCAAAGATCCTCGAGTGATAAGCGAGCCGACAGGTGAGGCCTCTGCACCTTCATACCTCATATCTGACATCAATAAGGATGGGGTCAGTCTTAATGTCAGAATTTGGTGCAAAACGGAGGATTATTGGCCTCTGTATTACGATTTTCGCAAGACCCTATATCAGGCGCTTCGACTTGCCGGTATCAATTTTGCCGCTTCCAGGCTTGAGATTGGAAGCACTTTTACAGATAATTCCATTTCATCATAATGTCAAGAAAAAAGAAAGATTCGATTATACTTCATTCGATTAAGGTTGAAGGACTTGCAGCAGAAGGACAGGCTCTTTGCCATGCTCTGCTGCCCACTGAGGCTCCGGGCACGACTCCCCGTGTAATGTTTGTCCCCTATGCCGTCCCCGGTGATGTGATAGACGTGCTGGTGACCAAGCGCAAAAAGACTTTCCTCGAAGGTCGTATCGAGCGCATTGTCGAACCGTCTCCTCACAGACTTGAGCCGAAGTGCCCTCATTTCGAGGTGTGTGGCGGGTGCTGCTTCCAGACTGTCCCCTACGAGATGCAACTTGAGGCAAAACGCCAGCAGGTCGTGGACCAGTTTACGCGCATTGGGCATCTTGATTTCCCTGAAGTGAAGCCAACTCTTCCTTCTGAACGAACATTTTATTATCGAAACAAACTGGAGTTCTCTGCTTCCAACAAGAGGTGGATTCTTCCCGATGAAAATGCCGAGAACCTGACTGATTCGGAGCGCGAGGGATTGGGATTCCACATCGGAAGATTTTTCGACAAGGTGCTCGACATCAAAGAGTGCTTCCTGCAGAAAGCCCCGTCCAATGACATTCGGCTTTTCGTCAAAAAGTACTGTCAGACGCACTCTATACCCTTCTATGACTTCCGTGAACATAGCGGAATCCTGCGTAACATAATTGTTAGGACGACTGAAAATGGGAATGTTATGCTCATATTCAGTTTTGCCGCTGATTTTGAAGGACGAGGCGGGCTTCTTGATGCTGTCGCTGCTGAATTTCCTGCTGTGACATCGCTTTATTATATTATAAATGACAAGCTCAATGACTCCATCGCTGACAGGGAGTGCATACTTTACAAAGGCGAAGACAGTATATATGAGCAGATGGAGGACCTGAGTTTCCGTATCGGTCCTAAGTCTTTCTATCAGACCAATTCTCTTCAGGCGTACAGACTTTATTCCGTAGTGCGCGAGTTCGCGGGTCTGAGCGGTTCTGAATTGGTATATGACCTCTATACCGGTACCGGCACGATTGCGCAGTTCGTCTCCAAGAAGGCTTCGCATGTAATCGGAATCGAGTATGTGCCCGAGGCTATTGAGGACGCCAAGGACAATGCGCAGCGCAACGGCATCACCAATTGCGAGTTCTTTGCCGGAGACATGAAAGATGTGCTCAGCGACGAGTTTGTAGGTGAGCACGGGCGTCCGGACGTGCTGATTCTCGATCCTCCGAGGGCGGGCGTTCACCCTGACGTATTGGATGTGATTCTGCGTGCAGCTCCCAAGCGCATCGTATATGTGAGCTGCAATCCCGCCACTCAGGCGCGGGATCTTGCAGTGCTGAGTTCCGCTTACCGCATCGAGGAGGTGCAGCCGGTGGATATGTTCCCTCATACTCACCATGTTGAGAATGTGTGCAGGCTTGAGAAGATTGAGCAGTAGCCCCGGCTCTCTAAAGTAATTTATTATGGCAATTGAAATATTACTTATTGTCGTGGGCATAGTGCTCGTGGTCTATGGCTCGAATATTCTCGTTGATGGGGCGTCCGGCGTGGCCCGTCGGCTCGGTATCAGCGAGTTTGTTATCGGTCTGACCATAGTCGGATTTGGCACTTCATGCCCGGAGCTCGTAGTCAGTCTTACAGGTGCGCTCAAGGGTTCTTCCGACATCGCGATAGGCAATGTCGTGGGTTCCAACATTTTCAACACCCTGCTCATACTCGGTCTTACCGCCGTACTCTCCCCTATCGCCATCACTTCTTCCAACAAGAAGCGCGACATCCCGATGATGCTTATCGTGACTGTTTTCTTCGCGCTGATTACGCTTAAAGGAGTCATCAACCGTGTGGATGGTGTAGTGTTCCTGTTGGTATTCGCTTATGTCATGTACCTGAGTTTCAAGGGAGATACAGGGTCGGTGCAGGAGGATGAGTCTCACAAGCAGGCCCAGAGTATAGTGCTGTCCATAGTGATGATTATCGGAGGACTTGCTGGACTGGTGTTTGGAGGTCAACTCTTTGTTGATAATGCAGTTAAGTTCGCGGAGCGCATCGGCGTGAGCGAGAAGTTCATAGCCATTACCCTGCTTGCCTGCGGCACTTCTCTACCGGAACTTGCGACGAGTATCGTAGCTGTAGCCAAGAAGAAAGGTCAGCTTGCACTCGGCAACATCATCGGCAGCAATCTGTTCAATATCCTGTTCATACTCGGCTGCTCCTCGCTGATTCATCCGCTTTCCACCGGATCTATGGGCTATGTGGATCTCTGCGTGCTGGTCGTAAGCGCACTGATGATGCTTTCTGCCTATACCGGGAAAGGCAATAAGATCGGACGCGG
>CAZNDD010000052.1:0-7226 GCA_964571735.1 uncultured Muribaculaceae bacterium
GCTTCGCTATGAGAGGAAAAATATGTATTTTTGTCCTTGGTGGATTCCGGTGTGGAACCTCTTCATATGTATATGCGTACTGCGGTAGTCATATTGAATCTCAATACGGTGGATTATCTCCGGAGTTTCGTACCGGGGATTCTGGCTTCCCTCGGGGAAGATGACCGTCTATTCGTCGCCGACAGCGGCTCTACGGACGAATCCCTCGCTTTTCTTGAAAGTGAATATCCACAGGTGGGCAGAATCCCGCTCGGGAAGAATTTCGGCTTTGCGGAGGGGTATGATCGTGCTTTGGCACAAATTCCTGACGTAGAGTACTATCTGCTACTCAATTCGGATGTGGAAGTGGGAGGGGATTGGCTCTTGGCATTGACTGATTTTATGGAGTCCCATCCCAATGCGGCAGTGTGTGGCCCCAAACTGCATGCCCTTGACAGGTCCGGAGACAAGTGGGTCAGGACGGACCGCTTCGAGTATGCCGGGGCCGCAGGAGGATTTATAGACCATTACGGCTATCCTTTCTGTCGCGGCCGGGTGCTCGGCAGGGTGGAGCAGGACCATGGTCAGTATGACGAGCCGTGCAAGGTGTTCTGGATTACGGGGGCCTGCCTTATGATAAGGTCGCGGGTATGGCGTGAGCTCGGTGGGCTTGACGCGGCATATTTCGCACACATGGAGGAAATAGATCTCTGCTGGAGGGCGCAACTGCTTGGTTATGAAGTGTGGTGCGTGCCTCAATCGGTGGTCTGGCATATAGGAGGCGGGACTTTGGCCCCGGCTTCTGCTTTCAAATTGAAACTCAACTATCGCAATTCCATCTGGACGCTTGAGAAGAATCTGCCTGCGAGCATAGGCTCGAATCGTGCCCGCAGACGCATATTCTTACGGAAATGCATAGACGGGCTGAGCGCGTTGGCATATCTGCTTACCTTGCGCCCAGCATATTTCAAAGCCGTCCTCGAGGCCCATAGGGAGGCATCGGCAGCGCCTCAGCGTCCAAGCTGCGCCACTGCGGAAGTCCAAATCCCCAAAGTGAGGATAATCGTGGCGCCTTTCCTGCATGGTAAAGGCGTGTTCTCTTATATCAGTAAGTCAATTAAGGTATGAGAATAGTAATCGATGGAGCCGGTGAGATTGGCTCCCACCTTGCAAAGCTGCTTTCTCGTGAAGGCAACGAGATTACGGTAATAGACAATGACGACAGGCGTCTTCAGTCCATTTCCTCCTCTGCTGACGTGGGGGTGATAGAAGGAGAGCCAACTTCGATGCGGACATTCCGTGAGGCAGGTGTGGCTAAATGCGACCTGTTCATCGCTGTATTTCCCTATGTGAGTCAGGAGGTTAATGCTATAGCTGCAATGTTTGCGCGTAAAATGGGAGCGAAGAAAGCCGTAGCTCGTATCAGCATGGAACTTCTTGACCCAGAGGCCAGGCGTATGCTCCGGGACACCGGGATAGATTATGTTTTCTGCCCCGAGAAAATAGCGGCAGACGATATCGTTACCCAGCTCAGGCACGGATTGAGTTCGGATACGCTTGATTTCATGGGCGGAAAGCTTCAGCTTGCCAAAATAAGAATAGGGGAGAGCAGTCCCATATTGGATATGCGTCTCGTGGATTTCGTGCATGAATTCTCCGTAGAGGATGCTTCTCAGTTTCGCGTGATAGCGATAACCCGTGAAGACAAGACGCTGATTCCCCGCTATGACACTAAGTTTAGATTTGCAGATGTGCTCTATGTCATGATACGCAAGGACGGGCTCAAGAAATTGTCCTCCTACCTTGGGGTGAGCGACGTGGATGTGGACAAGGTGATGATAGTGGGTGGAGGCAAGGTCGGAACAATGGCTGCGGCGTCCCTGTATCCCGACATTTCTGACATGAAAGTCATAGAAGTCGACCATGCCCGCTGCGTGGAGGTGGACGAACTTCTCGATGATGATATTCTGGTGGTGAATGGGGACGGACGCAATCCCGATTTCCTTATGGAAGAGGGCGTGAGCGGATACGATGCGTTCGTGGCAGTCACAGGCAATGACGAGGCAAACATTCTCGCTTGCGTGGCCGCCAAGAAGCTCGGTGTGCTCAGGACCATAGCCGAGGTTGAGAATATCGAATACATAAGTCTCGCGGAAGAAATGGGTATTGACCTTGTGGTCAACAAGAAACTGTCGAGCGCGAGCCGTATCTTCAAGATGACTCTTTCCGACAAGGCTCGGTTCGTGCGCTATATGAGCGGGACCAAAGCGGAAGTCCTCGAATACACGGCCTCGAAGGAGAGCCGCATAACCAAGGCCGCGCTCAAAGATATAGAATTTCCGGAAGGGGCAGTTGTCGGTGGTGTGATCAGAGGCTCCGAGGCGGTTATCGCTGTGGGTAACACCCATATCGAAGAGAATGACCATGTTATAGTGTTTGCGCTGCCGGGTGCGGTAGGTGCTGTTGATAAACTTTTCACATAATGGATTTAAACATAAGACGGGCCCGTAAGGACGAGGCCGCATTTATAGCGCGCAATATCCTTTATGCCATGGATATAGACACCAGTGACCCCCGAGGGGCGGCTATTCTGGATATCATGACGGGGATTTGTGCTATGGATGACACTTTATATAGCTGGCGCAATACCTTGGTGGCGGAGCTTGACGGTACTCCTGCCGGAAGTATAACGGCTTATGATGGAGGACTTTATCCTGAATTGTCTAAGCGTACTTTTGAGATATTTGCCAAGAATTCGGGTGGCTGGTCCTACAATATGGACGCCGAGACAAAAGAAGGCGAGTACTATCTCGATTCACTTGCGGTATTGCCCTCATTTAGAGGACTTGGACTTGGTAAGCAACTTTTGGTGGCGGCTATGGAGGAGGCGGAGGCCCTTGGATTCTATACCGCGTCGCTCATAGTGGATCCCGAATCCACCGGCGTAGTACGGCTTTATTCTTCATGCGGATTCTCTCTTGATACGGATAGCCACTCCCGAGTCCGTCCGGATTTGCCGGCAGGCCATCTCTGGTGCTTTGACTGCGACTACCTCCGCATGACGGCACCGCTGCATTGAGCCCGAGTTTAAATGCAGTTGAACTCTTCCAGACGTGTTGAGGGAAACGAGATTTCGGATTTCGGCAGACTTTTACTATATTTGCGCGATTTATGCTGCCCGTGCAGCATCGCTAACCCCTTAAAGGAAATAATTTTTACATAATATGGCAACAACAGCTGATTTCAAAAACGGACTTTACATCAAGTTCAATGAGAAACCGTGCATGGTCGTGTATTTCCAGCACGTCAAGCCCGGTAAAGGTCCTGCTTTCGTGAAGACCAAACTCCGTAACCTTGAGAACGGACGCATCCTTGAGAATACTTTCACCGCAGGTGCCAAGATCGATGTCATCGATGTCGAGAGACGTCCCTATCAGTTCCTCTATGCAGAGGACGATGGCTTCAACTTTATGCACGAGGAGACATACGAGCAGATTAAGCTCCCTCGCGAAACCGTTGACAACTCTGACCTCATGAAAGACGGTCAGCACGTGGAGATGATGTTCGTTACCGGTGAGGAAGAGCGTTGCCTTACCTGCGAGCTTCCTACATATGTTACTCTCGAAGTGACTTATGCAGAGCCTGCAGTCAAGGGTAATACCGCATCTTCTTCAGCTCTTAAAGAGGTTACCCTCGAGACCGGTGCCCGTATCATGGTCCCCCTCTTCATCAACCAGGGTGATGTGATCACGGTCAATACAACCGACCGCTCTTACGGCCAGAGAGTTTAAGACGCATTAGGCTAAAGTCCGGACTATGCTGCCGGCAAGTTTTACATTCTTCCCGCACCTTAGATAAGACTTTGTGCGGGGAGATTTTTGTTTCCTGCGTATGAAGAAAGACAGATTTAAGATAACTGCCTTGGCGGCGATTTCGGTTGCGTTTCTGCTGCTGCTTTTTTCATTTTTCGTCCCGCGGAGCGGTGCGGATACTTCCCGTGTTGCCAAGAGGGTAGAGAAGATTCTTTCTTCGCGGCTGACTCAGCTTGATAGCTATGCGCAGGAAGCTCTGGATTCGGATCCGGAGCAATGGGTGGACCTCGGCAAGATCCCCGAGGATATGGTTGTCTACCGCTATGTGGGTGCGAAACTCCAGTCGTGGTCGGGACAGTTTCCTGTAATCAATGATGAGATTGTCCGCACCCAGTATCGTTACCGCACTTATCGCAGGGACAGGATGCCGTCTCCTCTTGCGGACCTCGCCCCATACTACAGCTACAAAAGATTCGCATCTGGGCAGAGTTACCTGCTGCGGAAGGCCGACAGGGACTCCGTAAGCGTTGTGGTGGGACTTAAACTTGACGCCAACAAGAGTATTCCCATAGACAAGCGGTATGCAATCCGCGCGCTTCAGACTTCGGACGGCTCGCAGGTGAGCGCTTTGGGACGGCCTGTATTCAGAATCGTGAACGAATCACTCCCGGAAAGCAGTGCGTTGCCATTTTATCTGTGTAGAAGTGCATTTCTTTTTCTTCTTATAGGTCTGATTCTGCTGCTTCTCTATGAGTCCAAATTGCGCATTGCTCTCGGCGCGATAGCGCTCACTGCTGTATCTGTATTCCTACTCAATAAGAATTATCCGCTCCAAAGCGGGGAACTCAGTTCCATATCCGTAATATTTGCGCTCAACGCTCTGTCCTTTTGCAGTGCACTTTATCTTTGGATTTGCCGTAAAAGTCTGTGGTCCAAGATAAAAACCAAACCTTGGGTAATAGTGTGCAGCGTGCTCGACATACTGATTGTGGTCGGTTTGTTGCTATTTACCTACATCGAAGTCTACAAGGTATTTGTCTATACGCACATTAATCTTGATCCTACTAAAATTGAGATTGTAAGCAGAGAGACCCTTGCCGTGATGTTCTCTCTATTGATGTTGCTTACTGCCGTGTATCTTTTTGCATTGCTCCTCCAACCTGTGGTCTCGCGTGTTCTACACAGGAGAGCTGACATGCGCTCGATAGGTGGCAGGGCAGGTTTTGCGATAGCATTCTCCGTTTTCCTGCTTGTTGTCGGCAACTCGCTTGGATTCAAAAGGGAAGAAACTATCACTGCGGCATGGGCGGAAAGCCTTGCAAGTGACAGAGACAATGCTGTGGAGAGCCAACTCAAGCGGGTGGAAGCACAGATTGCTTCGGATGAAGAGGTTGCGCATCTGTCTGGCTCTCAGGATAATTCCCGTGAACTGCGGAAATATCTTCTGGATCATTATCTGTATAGGGTGCTTTCGCGCTACGATGTGAGAGTTCAGATAGGTGGGGACAGTGATGCCCTCGGATTGGACTCCGGTGTGCAGATTGAGAGAAACTCTCGTTTTCTTTATGCTCCGTTGCCGGACCAGAGAAGTCGTTATGTGGGCTCGTTCCAATACTATGTGCATGACCATGGCATCAGTACCGTATATGTCAGCATCGAGCCTAAGGTAGCGGACAACAGTTCGTCGATTTCATACATTCTCGGACTTGGCAGAGAGGGTAATGACATACCTTCCTTCTATTCGTACGCTAAGTACAAGGGTATGGATAGGCTTTATCTGAATGGTTCTTATGTCTATCCTACCAAACTTACTACGCAGAACCACAACTACTTCCAGAAAATGGGCGATGCGCATTACAAGGAGGGCGGGTATCTGCACTTCGTGTCCAGGGTTACACCTGACGAGATAATAGTGATTTCCCGCAAGGCGATGACATGGGACAGGTATATGCTTGCACTTGCGGTGTTTTCGCTCGTGTTCTTCGGGGTTGAGAGCGTTTTTGCACTGCGTCGCAAGAAGCCCCTTCTGCATCAACGCAATTCCATCAAGAAGACCATTACCATACTGATTGTGGTTTGTCTTAGCCTTGCGATGGCAGTCCTTGTGGTCTTCAGCGTGACCTTCGTGGTCAATCGAAACGAGTCCAATGCCCGTTCCATGATGTCGGACAAGACCAATTCTATAAGAACGATGCTGCAGCGGGGGCTTCGTTCCTACAATTCCTCCGACAGCATAGTTTCGCGGGAGACACTTGACCTTTTGCGCAGGGTGTCGGACAACAGCGCCTGCGACATCTCATTGTATGGCGCTGACGGCAAGATTCTGCTTTCGACATCTCCGGAACTCTTCGAGAGGATGGTTGTAGGAAGCAGGATAAATGAGAACGCATATAGGCGCATCATTTATCACAATGAGGGCTATTGCATTGAGCGTGAGAAATATGGCACACGCAGGATTTATACGATGTATGCTCCTATACTTGGTGCTGACGGCAATATTCTCACTATCTTCGCAGCTCCGTATATGGAGCGTAATTATGACTTCCAACTCGATACCCTGACGCATACGGTGAGTGTCGTGGTGGTGTTCCTTATTCTGCTTATGGTCTCCATCTCTTTGGTGTCATATTTTGTGGATAAGGCATTCAAGCCGCTTTCCGAGATGAGCCGCAAGATGGAAGCTGGAGATGTGGACAGGCTTGAATACATCGATTATGACAGGCAGGACGAGATTTCTGCACTTGTTGAGTCTTACAACCGGATGGTCACGGACCTTACTGCCTCCACTAAGATACTTGCGCAGGCGGAGAGAGATAAGGCGTGGAGCGACATGGCTCGCAATGTGGCGCACGAAATCAAGAATCCGCTCACGCCTATGCGACTTCAGATACAACGTATCCAAAGGCTCAAGTCTGCAGGTGACCCTTCGTGGCAGAGTAAATTCGACGATATGTCGCAGGTCCTTCTTGATCATATAGAGATACTTACGGACACTGCAAACCAGTTCTCCGACTTCGCGAAGCTCTATTCGGAAGAGCCGATAGAGATAGACCTTGACAAGTTGCTGCAAAGCGAAATCGGATTGTATGACAATCGTGAGGGCGTGACATTCTCCTATCTCGGCCTGACGGGAGCGGTTATACACGGACCGAAGCCGCAAATGGTCCGAGTGTTCGTGAACCTGCTTAACAATGCCGTGCAGGCATGCGAGGGGCAGGAAGAAACCCAAATCTCTGTCTCGCTGCGCAATGGTGTGGATCCTGCGTTCTATGAGATAGTATTTGAGGACAACGGCCCTGGAGTCAGCGAGGACAACCTTCCCAAGCTCTTTACTCCCAAATTCACCACCAAGAGCAGCGGCAGCGGACTGGGTCTGTCCATCAGCAAGAGTATACTCGAAAGATGCGGTGCCACTCTGAGCTATTCGCGCAGTTT